>JANLQP010000183.1:0-13914 GCA_031367895.1 Hyphomicrobiales bacterium | reverse complement strand
TTGGACGCCGGAGCGGATCAAACGGCAAGCCGCCGAGATCGGTCCGAAAATCTCGGCGCTGGTCGAGATCATCCAGCGCGAGCGCACGCATCCCGAACAGGGCTTCCGGTCGTGCATCGGCATCATCGGGCTCGCCCGGGGCTTCGGGCCGGAACGGCTCGAAGCCGCTTGCGGCCGCGCGCTCGACATCGGCGCGCGCTCCTACACGTCGGTCAAATCGATCCTCAAGACCAACCAAGATCGCCGGTTGCCTGCCCCGTCCAACAACAATGGGGGCACGGATGGGCCGGCGATAGGTCACGCAAACATCCGTGGCCCCGGCTACTACCATTGAGGAAAGCACCACCTATGCTGACACATCCGACGATCGACCAGCTGAGAGCCCTCAAGCTCGACGGCATGGCCGACGCCTTTGTCGAGCTTGCTGGCCAGGACAGCGCGCGCGATCTGTCGCCCGCCGAGTGGCTGGCGCTGCTGCTCGACCGCGAGACTGTCATGCGCGGCACCAAGCGCTTCCAGACAAGATTGCGTTCCGCCCACCTGCGTCACGGCCAGGCCTCGATCGAGGACGTCGACTACCGGGCACAGCGTCGCCTCGACAAGGCGCTGTTCCAGCAACTGGCCACGTGCCGCTGGATCGCTGACCACCGCAATCTGCTGGTCACCGGCAAGTGCGGCGTCGGCAAGTCCTGGCTCAGTTGCGCGCTGGCGCAGAAAGCCTGTCGCGACGGCTACAGCGTGCACTACGCCCGGGTGCCACGTCTGTTCGCCGATCTCGAACTGGCGCACGGAGACGGGCGCTTCCAGCGTCTCTTCCGCACACTCACCAAGGTCGATCTGCTGGTCCTCGATGATTGGGGGCCGGACCGGCTCAACCCCAGCCAGCGGCGCGACCTGATGGAGATCGTCGAAGACCGGCACGGCGCCGGCTCGATCGTGATCACCAGCCAGTTGCCGGTCGAGGCGTGGCACGACGTGATCGGCGAGCCGACGTTCGCCGACGCGATCCTGGACCGCATCGTCCACAACGCCTACCGCCTCGCGCTCGAAGGGCCATCGATGCGCAAGGACGACGAAATGATCGTCGCCGCCGCAACGGCGAGCGAACCGATCGCGAAGCCAGCAAAGGGACCACGAAAATAAACGCCGCGATCACCATCCAATCCTTGACCCGGCGCGCGAACACTGACACTTGCCGATAAACCCAACGGTGCTCTGAACTATCTGCACCACCCCCTGGCCGTCATCGGCCGGAACAGGTGGCCGCCATGCACCGGAACAAGTGGCCGTCTTCCCCGGAATGCGCAGGCTAGTTCCCGTCATCGAGGCTGAGGCGTGCGGGATGCTCGGCGAAATTGATGTCGAAGGCGGCGTCGGCAAATGCGCACCTTCGTGTCGCGCTCCAGACGGCTGTCGAGACTGTCCAGACTTGCTACCTCTTGGCATTGGAAATAGGCTGCCGCGTGAGCGACCCCTCCGGCTTGAGGTGCAGCAGGGAGCGGGTCTGATAGCCGCGGACCATGCCGCTGGGACCGGGCTGTGCACTCAAAACTATAGAGTGGCCGAAGGAGCCAAGCGATGGACAAGAACAAGGAATACGGAAGCGCCGGCATGGGTTTCATGGATGGTGCATACATGCCGATTTCGGAAATGCGCATCCCGGTTACGGATATGGGGTTCCAACTCGGCGACATGTGCTACGACGCCATTCATGTGCACAAGGGCCACTTCTTCCGACTGAAAGATCATCTGGATCGCTGGGAGAACTCAATCCGCGAACGTCGCTACACGACGCTCGGCTACGAGCGCGATAAGGTAGCGGAAATTCTGAACGGCTGTGTGGCGCGCGGCGGTCTGACGGAGTCCATGATCACCTTCGTGGCGACCCGCGGCTCACCGTCGACGGCGCACAAGGATCTGCGCACTTGCAACAACAGGTTCATGGTCTGGGCTATGCCCTACTACAAAGTTTTCTCCGATGAGGAGGAGCGGACGGGAAGTGATATCGTCATCGCAGACACGATCCGCATTCCGCCAGAGTCGGTTGATCCGCGGGTCAAGAACTTCGGCCGCCTCGATTTCGTGAGGGCCCTGTTCGAGGCCTACGACCGCGACTCCAAGTATGCCGTTCTCCTCGATCGCGAGGATAACGTCACAGAGGGGCGAGGCTGGAACGTCTTTGCTCTGCGCGGCGGCGTTCTGATGTCGCCTGACAGCGGTGTGCTGGAAGGTATCACCCGGCGCACCGTTGTCGAGCTATCCGAGAAGCTCAACATCGAGTGCCGGCTTACCAAAGTCCCGGCGATGACTCTGCGCGATGCCGACGAGGTCTTTATCACCTCGACGGCGGGCGGCATCATGCCAGTGCGCAGCATCGATAAAAAACCGGTTGGCGACGGTACTCCCGGGCCTGTCACGACGCGCTTGATCGACCTTTACTGGAAGCTTCACGGAGATCCTGCCTACAGCACGCCGGTCCGGTACGACGCGGCTATCGCGGCTGAATAACCCTGTGGAAAGCATACTGGCCGCCTCGGCTGCGCGCGTGCTCAGTGGTTGAGCACATAGTTCGGATCGAGACGGCGCAGGACCCAGGATAACAGCGAACAACAGACGAAGTAGCCGACTGCCAAGGTCGTGTAGAGCACGACCGGCTCGAACTCGCGGTTGTTGATAAGAATGACCGCGCGAAAGAAATCGGTGATTCCAACCACGTAGATCAGCGATGTGATCTTGAACATCATCACAAGCGTCGCCAGGAGAGCGGGCAGCATATTGCGCAAGGCCTGAGGCAGGACGATCGACAACAGGATCTGCGACCGTGTGAGCCCGGTCGCGAGACCGCTCTCGATTTGGATAACCGGCACAGACCCGATGCCCGCACGGATCACTTCAGCGAGATAGGCCGCGGCGATCATCGACAAGCTTACAATGGCTGCCGTCCACGGCGGCACCTTCTGTCCGGTAACGGCCGGAACCGCAAAGAAGACCCAGAAGATCAGCATCAGCTGGGGCGTCGCGCGGATAATCTCGATAATGCCCGTTGCGAGCTGTCTCAATCCGATCGGGCCCGCCTTGCGCAAGACAGCTAGAATTATACCGGTCGGCAAGCCGATGGCGATAGACGCGATCGTGAGCAGCCAGGATATGCCTAGGCTCTTCAGCAAGAAGTGGGACGACGCGGCTACCACCTCCCAACGTTGCCCGCGCAGGAGATAGGCAAATAGCAGGACTGAAACGGCAATGAAGATACGCCAACCCCAATGCTCGAGCGCAGTCGGCTGGGTAGGTCCGAATGCGCCGTCTGTTACTGCCATCGGAGTCTCGTCTCGATAAGCTTGGCCGCGCCAACGATAGCTAGTGCAAGCGTGAGATACAGGAGCGTGACTGCAGTCGCTGCCTCGAACCCGCGGAATGTCTCGACGTCAATGTTCTGCGTCTGGAACGTCAATTCGCCAACCCCGAGGAGCATGGCAGCCGCAGAGTTCTTCAGGATTTCGATGAACTGGCTGGTCAGTGGCGGGAGGACGATGCGCCAGACCTGTGGCAACAACACGAAGAGGGAGATCTGAGCTCGCGTCAGGCCTCCCGCCCAGGCGGCTTCGCTCTGTTCGCGAGGAATCGAACGGAAACCCGAGTCGAGGACATCGCAAATGTAGCTGCCCTGATGCATCGACAGGCCGATCACCGCGGCAGGCATCGCATCAAGCCCGACGACGAAGTACAAAAAGAACACCTTCACCACACTGGGCAAGTTCCGGATGACCTCGACATAGGTCGCGATGAGGCGGCCCAGGACATAGCTCGGCAGCTGCTTCAGGCAGGCAAGCATGGTCCCAAGAAAAAGCGCGCCAATCATCGAAAGTGCAGTGATCTGGAGCGTGAGAGCAAGCCCCGTCCACAACGCTTCCCGATAGTCCCAGATCACGGACCACTTCATCTGCCCCGCTCCTCGCAGCGGTTACTTTATTCCGGGCTGCAGCATGTACGGCGAGTACAGGACGAACTGCGGTTTCTCGCCGAAGTGATTCTCGAACAGGACCTGGAAGGATCCCTCCTTCCATATCTCCTGGATGGAGTGGTTCACCCAGTTGCGCCAGGCGGAGTCGTTCTGGCGAACCATGATGGCCCACGGATCCTTGATGAAGTCCTCAGACATGTCCACGCGTGCGGCGTCTTTCCGCGTAACCGCCACGGCGCCGGCACGATTGATGCCGACGGCGTCGACCTTGCTGTTCAGCAGCGCCAGGACGGCGTCGGTATACTCCTGGAAAAGAACGAACTCGGCGTTCGGGATCTGCTGTTTGATCAAGTCGATGATGAAGCTGCCCTGGGTGCAGGCGATTTTCTTTGGCGGTGCATAGTCCTTGATGTTCTTGCTGCCGCCCTTGCGGATGAGCAAGTTCACAGAGTCCCAAATGTAGGGAATGGAAAAATCGACCGTCTTCTCGCGCTCCGTCGTCGGTGTCGTTACACCGACCTCAAGATCGATCGAGCCGTTCTGCAGCAGCGGGATGCGGGTGCGGGACGTTACAGGGATGAACTCTGGCTTTACGCCAAGCTTCTTGGCCAGGATCTCGCCAAGATCGGGCCCGAAGCCCACAGGATTGCCGCCGGCATCGATAGATCCCATGGGCGGGAAGTCGTTGCGCACGCCGATCAGTACTTTGCCCGCAGCCTTCACTTTGGCGAGTGTGTCACCCGGCACGGCGGCAGCGGGCGTTTGCGCCGCGGTCTGCCGCGCAGTTCCCAGAGCCACCCCAGCGGCCGCGACGGATGCCGTCCCAATCAAGGCGCGTCTCGACATGCGTTTGGTCATGCGTGTTCTCCCAATGGCAGGCGAATTGTTCAATGGTGCAGGATATTGTCGAGGAATTGTCTTGCTCTGATGCTCACCGGTTGGGTGAAGAAGCTATCGCTGTCCGCGTGTTCGACGATACGCCCTTCGTCCATGAAGACGACTTGATCGGCGGCTTCCCGCGCGAAGCCCATCTCGTGAGTAACGACCAGCATCGTCATGCCCGTACGCGCGAGGTCGCGCATAACGTCAAGAACTTCGCGTATCATTTCAGGATCGAGGGCCGAGGTCGGTTCGTCGAACAGCATGATCTTTGGATCCATGACGAGCGCACGGGCGATGGCGACCCTCTGTTGTTGGCCGCCCGAGAGCTGTCCGGGATATGAGCCTATCTTGTCCTGTAGTCCAACCCGGACAAGCATCTCGCGTGCCTTGGTGTCAGCGTCGCGGGCTGGCATGCGGCGCACTTTGCGAAGCGCCAGCGAAACGTTCCCGAGCGCGGTCATATGTGGGTACAGACTGAAGCGCTGGAACACCATGCCAATCTCGGATCGGAAAGCAGAATCGGCCAGCCGTCGATCATCGAGCGTGCGGCCCATCACAGTGATCTGGCCCTTCTGAATGAATTCGAGACCGTTCACGCAGCGTAGCAGCGTACTTTTGCCGGAGCCGCTTGGCCCACATATCACATTGACGCTGCCCAGTCGGATCTCGAGATTGATGTCGCGCAGGACGGGCGTGGCGCCGAACGCCTTGAAGACGCCTTGGAACCGGATGATCGGGTTCATCCCGTTCGTCACGCTGATCTGTCGCTTTTCGATCGTCGGCACGGCATCTCTATGGATGTAAGAGTTGAAGCTTGCGCCTCACGTCACCCAGGCAAGTGCGCCGGAGGAAATTCTGTGAAGTTTTCAACCTTCGTCTGACGCGTTGGCTGTTCCGATCATTGCGCCGCCTTGATCGGTGCGGACTGTCCAGCCGGGCGGGACAATCGTGGTTCCGCCTTCCTCCTCCACGATCGCTGGTCCGTTGAAGACGAAGCCGGCCGGCAGATCGCGGCGATGGAAAATCGCAGTGTCCTGCCATCCACCGAACCAGACCTTTCGGTCCTCGCAGTTCGGCGCACGTCTCGCCTCCACTCGATAATCCAGCCTCGGTTTGTCGACCTCGCCAATCGAAACAAGCCGGATATTGACGATCTCGGCCTCGTTCGATCGGTCCGCATATCCAAAGGTCTCCTCGTGGCGGAGATCGAACGCTGCGCGCAGCGAGGTAAATCCAGCCATCCCGAGAGACCACGGGATGCCGAGGGTAAACGATTGTCCGGCGTAACGCATGTCCAATTTGAACTCGTGCCGGTGCCGCGCAGGCGGGACGCCGTCGCGCACCAGAGACTGGGCGCCTTCGAGGCGAAGCACCTCGGCCTCCGCGGCGAGACGTTCAGGCGCTAGATCGCCGAGGCGCCCACCCCAGGCCTTGACGAAATCCTTGCGCAGGTCGGCGAGCATCTGCCCGAGAGCCGAGAGGTGCCCGGGGTAACGCGGGATGAGGACGCGCTCCATGCCAAGCTCCTCGGCCACCTGGAAGCCGTGCATCGGGCCGGCACCGCCGAAACAAACGAGTGTGAACGCGCGCGGATCGAAGCCGCGATGCACGGAGACCTCTCGCACGGCGCCGGCCATCTTGGCGACTGCCACAGCGATCGCGGCTTCGGCAATGACGACGAGCTCGCTGGTTCCGAGCGCCGCGGCGAGAGGACGGAAGGCTCGGTCAGCGGCGGCCGTGTCGAGACGCAGGCCACCCGCGAGCGGGCGATCGGAGGCGAGGCGGCCTAGGATGAGGTTGGCATCCGAGATGGTCGGCCTGTTGCCGCCGCGACCGTAGCAGGCGGGGCCGGGGACGGCACCCGCGCTCTGCGGGCCGATCTGCAGCGTCCGATCGCGCCCGACCCAGATGATGGAGCCCCCGCCTGCGCCGATAGTATGGATATCGAGCTGCGGCATCCGCAAAGGATAGGCGTCGATCTGGTTGTCGTGGGACATGCGCGGCTGCAGATCGTGCACCAGGGCCACGTCCGTGCTGGTGCCGCCCATATCGAAGGTGATGACGTCGCGACAACCTGCAGCCCCCGACACGTGCACCGCGCCGTTGACGCCTCCGACGGGACCAGAGAGGAACGTGCCGGCACAGCGCCCGGCGGCCTCATCCAGTGTCATGGCGCCGCCATTGGAGCCCATGATGTTGATCGGCGCCGTCACGCCTCGCTCCTTCACGACCCCCGAAAGCTTGTCGAGATACCCCGCCATCACCGGCGTCAGGTAGGCGTTGAGAACGGCCGTCGAGGTGCGCTCGAACTCGCCACGCTCTGGAATGAGCACCGCCGATTCCGTCACGCTGGCGCAGCTGAGCTGCGATCGCAATGCATCGGCTACCCTTCGCTCGTTCTCGCCATTGCGATAGCTGTTGACAAACGCCACCGCGACAGCGGCGACGCCTTGCGATCGCAGCGTCTCGGCCAGCCGCTCGATGGCAGATGAGGAGGGTGCCGCAAGCACGTGACCCTCGGCATCGATGCGCTCTTCGACCTCGTACCGGCGGTCGCGCGGCACAAGAGGTGGAGGTCGCTGCCAGGTCGTGTCGAACAGGCCGCCCGTCAGACGTCGGCCCTTGCCGATCTCGAGCACATCCCGGAATCCGGCAGTGGTCACGAGCGCTGTTTTCGCGCCTTTGCGTTCGAGAAGTGCGTTGGTTGCGATGGTCGTGCCGTGGACGAACGCGCGGACAGTCGAAAGCTCGATTTTCAGGGCCGCGAGCGCTTCGAGAACCCCCTGCCACTGCGCGCCCGGCATCGACGGTACCTTTGCCGAGAGCAGGCGCCCTTCGATCTCATCATAGGCCAGGACATCGGTGAAGGTGCCACCGACGTCGATCCCGATCACAAATCGAGCCATGCTCATGACACCGGTCCCAGTTTGCGGATCTCAACGACATGGCCTGGCCTTGTCCCGAGCGCGGCGTGGCCGATTGGCCCGAGCCCCAGCGTCCAATTATCGTTGGGACCAAGATCGGCGTTCACGCGCACCCATCCGCGCAGAGCGGCCGCGCCGCACGGATTGACCAGCTCGATGAGATCGCCCGGCGCCACCCCGAGCCGGGCGGCATGCGCAGCCGACAGACCGATCCAGCGCCGCGCGACATCGATGTCATCCTTGGAGGTCTCCGCGAGAGCGACCTGATGGCGCGCGGCGGCTGCGCGCGTGCGCTCAAGGTCTGTTGCGGCGGCGTCGATCGTCCCTGCCGGCAATAGAACGACGCCGTAGACCTCGCGAGCCCGCTCGCGGCTGAGGTAGCCGAGGCTGACATCGCGCGCCACGTTCCCGGGGTCGCGGCGTAGGGGATCGCCATAGCCGCCGCCGCCAGACGATTCCATCCGCACGATGTCACCAGCATTCAACTTGAAGCCACCGACCTTGCCTGGCACGGACGACGGCTCGATCACCTTGCCATCGCGGATGACGACGAAACGGTTGGCGGCGCCGCTGCGCCCGCCGGCCACCCCGAACGGCGGGATGACGGCGTGGTCGGCGAGCACCGAGAGGCTCGCCCCGTCCACGAGCACACGAATGTCGCGGCGCATGCCGCAGCCGCCGCGATGCTCGCCATCACCCGCAGAGTCCTCCCTGAGCCCATACTGCTCGATGCGCACGGGGCACTGCATCTCCGCGATCTCGGCGGCCTGGACGACGTTGAAGTCGCCTTCGGGGTAGGCACGTACGACATGACTGCCGTCACCTTCCCGGGTCGCGCCGGTGCCGCCAGCCGGGTATTCGTAGAGCAGGAAAAGGCCGGGTGAGCCGCCGGCTCTGCTGACTCGCGGACCAGAGATGTAGACGTGATTGGCGCCGCCCTTCAGGTCGCCGACGAGCTTCTCCGGCATCGCTTGGCCGAGGGCGGAGACCATTGCTGCAATCATCACAGCCCGGCACTCGACCATGCCGCCGCAGGGCGCAGGGAGAGTAGCATTCAGGAAGCTGCCCGATGGATTGATGATCTCGATCGGGTTGAAGGAGCCGTGGTTCACAGGCGTCTGCGGGTCGAGGTAGGCCTTGGCGAGGCTCGCAACTGCGTTGAGCGCCATGGCAGGGCCGACGTTCGTCGGCCCGCTCGTTTGCGGGCTGCTGCCGGTGAAGTCGGCAATAAGGCGGTCGCCGGCGACAGTCAGCTTCAAGCGCACGGCCAGCGGATCGGGGCTGTGCCCGTTGCTATCCAAATATGCTTCCGCCCTGTAGATGCCATCCGGGATCTGGCTGATCCGCTCGCGCATCAGTCTTTCGGACCGCGAGATTAGCTCCTCGATCGCATCGAGGAACGAATTACCGGCGAACCGTCTGAACAGGCGTTCGATGTGCTGCGCAGCCTTGCGGGATGCGCCGAGCATGGTGTTAAAGTCGCCCCGTCGCTCCTCGGTGATGCGCATGTTGTTAAAGAGTAGCTGCAAATACGGCTCGTTCATTCGGCCGCGCTCGCAGATCCGCGTCGGCTCGATGCGCATGCCTTCCTGATAGATGTCCGTCACACGGCCCGACAGCGATCCCGGCGTCATGCCGCCTACATCGCCCCAATGGCAGCGCGTGGCGGCAAAGAGCGCAAGCCTGCTCTCGTGGAACACGGGATAGAGCATCAGCACGTCGTTGAGGTGCGTGCCACCCGTGTATGGGTCGTTGTGGAGGAAGATGTCGCCTTCGTGGATGTCGCCGCCGAACCTCTTCACCAGCTCCATAGTTGAATAGGGGACGGCAAAGATGTGGATAGGATTATCCGCCTCACCCTGTGCAACGAGTCGCCCGTCGGCTGTGGTGAGCGCGCAGGAGAAATCGTGGCCTTCATAGATTATCGACGAGTACGAGCTGCGAATGACATTGGCCCGCATCTCGTTCACGACCGCGATGAGGGACTCTCGGATAAGTTCAAGTCGTCCGATCTCATTCATGCGTTCGCTCGCCAACGATGTCGTGTCGCCATGGCACTATGCACTATTTTTGCTGCTGAGTTCTTTGCAGCTCGACGCTACGTGCAAGATCATCGGAGAAACGTGCCCGCTGGCCTCCTCGCGGTCAACCAGTGTTCGTCTGCCGCGGAAAGGCTCAACAGCGGAGCAAGGTGAGGCACGGGGGCCCCCTGCTTGTCTAGCCGACCGACGAGCGCACATCCGCATCGGGTTTCAGGGGTGGCGTCACCTCTGCAGGATCGAGACCAAGCTCGTGGATCCCGATGTTCCAAAGGCAGAAGTCCGATGGAGGCGCGTGGATTGCCCCAAGTGCTCCATCTCGGAACAGCTGCTCCAGCCGCGATCCCTTGAAGGCGGCGTGCGCCCCCCCGAGGCTCAGTGCAACGCGCGTGATTTTCGATACGGCTTCTCCGACCGCATATTTGGCACGGTAGAGCGCTGCGAGCGTATCGCCCGTCGGCCCTTCCCGATCATAGGCCCAGGCCGACCGGTACATGATGAGACGAGCCGCCTCAAGGACGACTGCGAGCTCCGCCACCTGGCGACGGGCGTCCGGGTGATACGATAGTGGCTGGCTGTATCCCGGAGCGCGGCGGGCAGTGAGTACGCGGCGTAGCTCATCGTAGGCGGCCCAAGCGACGCCTAGGTAGACGGCCGTATAGGAGCCCCACCCCCATGCAAACGAGCCACTTCGGAAGCGGCGGATATCGTCTGTTAGCAGCACAACGGCGTTATCCGGTACTGGGCAATCGTCCAACACCAGGCTGTCGCTCCGCGTGGCGCGCATTCCGAGCACATCCCAATTCTTGACGATGCTGCGGCCCTCGGCGCGGCGCGGAATGAGAATGAGCATACCCGCCGAGTGCGCTCGCGCTTCGGCCGGCCGCGCCATGATCAGGCAGTGATCTGCAGCCTCGATCATGGAGGCAAACATCTTGCGGCCCTTGACGCGCCACCCGTCCCCTTCGCGCCTCGCTACCGTGTCGAGCCAACGCTCACCGATGAGTGCAGTCGACGAAGCCTCCGAGTAGTTGCCGGCAATAATGAGGCGCTGCCGGCAAACGAGGTCGGCTACGTGACGCTTTGCGGCCTCGCTCACCTCCTGGCTCTCGAGCAACGGCATAACGACCGAGGCATGCATGTTGAACGACAGCGCCGTCGAGGGACAACCCGTACCGAGTGCCTCGTACGCGACAGTATGCGCGAGAAAACCCAATCCCGCGCCGCCTCGGTCTTTCGGCACCGTCAGCTCGAGGAAGCCCTCCGCACGCAGCCGACGGTAGTTCTCAGTCGGCTCTGAGGCGTCGCGATCATGCTCGGCAGCGCGCTGAGCGAAGTCGTGCGCCAATTTCAGGCACTTCTCCTGCAGCGCCTTTAGTTCTGATCCTAGTCCGAAGTCCATGGGATGCATCCTTGCTCGTGCGACCGATCCAAAGACACTGTCGGCGGATGCGAGAGCTAGGGCAAGCCGCGCAACAGCCGAGCAACAAGGCGTCTGCAGCCACGTTTGCCTCGCGAGAGACCCTCTTTGCCTTTGTTTGGTGTCGATAGCGGGTTGGGCGTCGGCGCTGCGGCACTGCGCTTGCTACAACGGGGGCTTTTCCCGATAATTGCTCGTCGACAAGGTCCGGACGCACTTTTGAGCTGACGCTCGCACGCATCAAAATCAAACAATGAAGGCCTGCTGAGGAACACGCCATGCGCAACGACAAGATCGACGTCCGCCCGATCGCGGGCGCCATCGGCGCCGAGATCCACAATGTCGACATCAGCGCCGAGTTTTCCGATGCGACGATCGCCGACATCCGCAAGGCCCTGCTCGACCATTGCGTAATCTTCTTCCGCGACCAGACGCTCGACGTGGACAGGCACAAGGCCTTCGCGCGCCGCTTCGGCAAGATCTTCATTCACCCGAACTTCAAGGGCACGCAGGCCGATCCCGAGATCGTCAATATCAACCGCCTGCCGGGCGACACGTACATCGTCGGCGAGGACTGGCATTCCGACACCACCATGACGCCCGAGCCGCCGATGGGGGCAATCCTCTATGCTCTGGAGTGCCCGCCCTATGGCGGTGATACGCTGTTCGCGAGCCAGTACCGCGCCTACGAGGCTCTATCCGACGGCATGAAGAAGCTGATTGCGCCGTTGAAGGGCCTGCACTCCGATCGTATGGTCGCGGGCCCCGCGGTCGCCAAGCGCGATCAAGGCCGCACGACCAAGACGCGCACCGACGATGCCTGGCGTGAAACCGTCTCCGCACATCCGGTAGTGGTCACGCATCCCGAGACCGGCCGCAAGCTGCTCTACGTCAACCACTCCTACACGGTCGGTTTCGAGGGCATGACCGAGGCGGAATCGAAGCCGCTGCTGAGCTATCTGCTGGAGCAGGGTCACCGGCCCGAGTTCACCTGTCGCTTCCGCTGGGAGGCAGGCTCGGTCGCTTTCTGGGACAACCGCGTGTGCAAGCACCTGGCCGTTCACGACGCCGGCCCCTTCAAGCGCATCATGCGGCGCATCCAGATCTGCGGCGCCAAGCCGGTGCAGTGAGACCGATCGGCTGCCCCGGCTTTCCTTTCAGCACACATGCCCTTAAACGAACCGCCTATGCCGATGCCAGTCGCTCCAGTGCGGCATCATCGGTGGAGGTCAACTCATCCGTCAGGTGGTTGAGCTGGGCATGACCTGATGCATGGTGCAGCGATTGTCCCACATCAGGAGATCGCCGGCCTGCCAGCAGTGGCGGTAGACGAAACGCTCCTGTGTGGCGAAAGCCGTCAGCTCGTCGATGAGCGCCATCGCCTCGCCGTCGGGGGTATCGACAATGCCTTCCGTGTTGAGCGGGCTGATGTAGAGCGGCCTGTTTGCCAGGCAACCGCACCGAGAGCATCGGCACGGCGCGTGAGTTGCTGGCCGTCTCTCCGCCAGCACCCAAGTCGGAGCCGCCCAAAGCTGCTGGCGATGGACCGCGTGTGCTGCCGACGCCTTATCCGTGCTGCGGTGGACGCGTGCACGTCATGGAGGTGTTTGATCGCGGCACGCAACCAAAGCATCGCCGGACACCGATGCGCGCCGTGATCAGGATCGACATAACGGAACTCAGCCGGCCGGTTCGCAGTTTTCTCGATCGCCGTCGCTGGACTTGCACCGGCAGCGAATCCACGCGCGCAACAGCGCCCTGTCGGCACGTGGAATGCCGATGCGACTAACTCCTAATTTGATCGTGATGCCGAGCAGGCTGCACCTTGCGTCCAGGCAGCCGGTCTTCCGCCGCGACAGTTCAGCCTACCCCGCAGACATCTCGTCCAGACCTCCACGCAGGATCGCGTTGAACGCCTGAGGCGCTTCAACATTCGAGAAGTGGCGTTTGCCGTCGATCACCGCAAGTCGTGACCCGGGAATCCGTTCGTAGATGGCTTGCGATTTCTCAATGGGTGTCGCAGGGTCGGCGCCAGCAGCAATGATACGCGTCGGGCAGGCGATGCGGTGCAGGCGATCGCGATATGCCAGATCGGCGACGGCTGACGTGCCGCCGAGATATCCCGGCACTCTGGTTGCGACGAACACGTCCCGAATGGCCCGATAATCCGGTCCCTCTGCATCAACATAAGAATCCGTAAACCACAGCCGCTTCGTCATCTCCCAGACGGGCACCATACCATCGCGTCGGACCACGGCCTGCCGTTCGGCGACCCAGCTGCGATACCAGTCATCCGACTGCGGTGCGCCCAACAATCAAGACTCTGGCGTATTTGGCGAGACCTGTTCGGCCGCCCCATGCCGGGGCAAACGATATCCGGATGGGTCGGTTCAGATGGTCGACGTTCACATACCAAAGGGCGGGGCTTGCAGTGTTTACCCCGTCAACGATGGCCAAGGGGCGATCGACGCGCGCCCTTGATCTGAACGTCGGCGCGATCTCGGTCTCCGGAATCCAGATGTATTCCCGCTTCGTGCCCGCCGCCGTGCCGTTGGTCTCGGCGATGATGTTGCCGAAGATGTCCTGGATGAAGTGGGTGAGATCGACGCCGCCGGTCGTGAGCGTGCGGATGGCGAGTTGCTCGTTCCCCGCATACGTGTAGCCCCACACCAGCGCGCCGGAGGTGGC
>JANLQP010000166.1:0-42387 GCA_031367895.1 Hyphomicrobiales bacterium | reverse complement strand
CCGAAAGGCGCCGCCTGCCTCGGGCTCGACTGGGCTGAAATCGAGGCCAAGTACCGGTCACTCGTCCCGCTTGCGCCGATGCCGACGGGCAAGGTCGAGGCCAGTCTGTCCGCGATCCGGGAATTGCGGGCGGCACCCAGCGTTTCAGCTCTGATCAGCCGATTGCAATAGCGCCTGCACGCCGTCCCTCACCTTGCGTTATCCGGCGCATCTTGCGCCCAGATCGCGGCACGCCCGTAGCGGGCGATCGCAACCGTCAGCGCAATACCGGCGCGTCGCCACGATGACGCAGTGACGCCAAGTACGCTCGACCAAAGCGCCGAGAATCGACCGTGGCAACTGATGCGTGCCTCTGACTCGAGGGAAAGTGCTGACCTGCAACAGCATCTGATGCAAATTATCACGGAGCCGGTGAGATGCGGCGGTGGGGCTGCGCCAAATGTTGCACCGATCCAAATGTTGTCCCGATCACGATGTTTCCATGCTGCCGGGACGGCATCAGGCCGCGCGGCCGGCCCCGAGTGTCTCATCCCGCAAGTGCCGCTGACAGCACCCGCTATTCGAGCTTGATGTTGGCGGCCTTGATCAGGTCGCCATTGCGTTTGGTATCCTCGAGCAGGAAGCGCCCCATCTCCTCCGGCGTTTGGATCGGCACCACGACGCTGATCGCACGCATGCGCGCCTTCATGTCGCCCGTCGCTGCGATCTCGACGATCTTGGCGTTGAGCTTTTGCACGATTGCAGGCGGTGTACCGGCCGGCGCCCAGTAGGAAAACCAGATCGGCACGTCGGCGCCGGGATAGCCGCACTCGGTCAGCGTGGGCACGTCCGGATAGTCGGCATGGCGCTCGTGATAGTTGATCGCGAGCAAGGTCAGCTTGCCCGATTGCACATGCGGCAGAACATTGATTTCGTTCATCATGTGCACAGTGCCGGCGAGCAGATCGTTCAGGGCGTCGCCACTGCCGCGGTAGGGCACATGGAGAATGTCGAGGCCAGCCGCGTGCTTCAACATCTCGATCCGCAGTTGCGAGGATGTGCCGAGACCAGCCGAGCCGAACGACAGCTTCCCAGGATTGGCCTTGGCGTACTCGATGAATGCCTTGAACGTCTTGATGCCGGTGCCGTTGTGGATGGTGAACCCGCAAACGAGATCGCCGACGCGCGCCACGGGTGTGAAACTCTTCACGGGGTCGTAGGGCATCTGCCGCATGTTGGGCAGAACGGAGAGCGTCGCATTCGGTGTCTGCAGGAAGGTGTATCCGTCCGGCGTCGACTTGGCGGCGGCCTCGACCCCGATCACGCCGCCAGCCCCACCGCGGTTTTCGATCACGAACTGCTGGCCGAAGGCTTGCGAGAGCTTCTCAGCCCACGGCCGCCCGATGAGATCGCCGGACCCGCCTGGCGGGTACGGCAGTATCAGCTTCACCGGACGGTCCGGCCATTTCTCGGCTTGCGCCGCGGCCGATGCTGTTCGGCCCGTGATGATCGCGGCCGCTGTTCCGGCTAGAAAATGGCGCCGACGCATTGCTGCCTCTCTCGGGAATGGCCTGTTCGTTTTTTGCCGGCTGATACTCGGCCTTAATCACCAACTCGTCCAGCTGAACTGCTCGGCAGCACCCCGAACGTATCAGCGGTCGGTTGATTGCATTGGCGCGCGCTTGACGCTGGCCGCAATCCGGGCACGAATGGAGGCGCACACGACGCCGAGCCGGTCGACCGCGCCGACGTCATCGGGGCTGAGCCTGGAGCATCTGCCATGTCCGACAAGACTGTCGTCGACGCCGTTTCGGCTGCAAACGTGAAAGCGCACATCGAGCACATCACGACGCAGATTCCATCGCGCCTTGCCGGCTCGCCGAACGGCCGCCGCATGGCCGAGTACAGCGCCGAGGCACTGACCAAAGCCGGTGTCGCCGCCAAAGTGCATGAAATGCCGGGCCTCGTCTCGTTTCCGGAGAAGGCCGAGATGCGGATCGTCTCGCCGGTCGAACTCTCGATTGAAGCGAACACGCTCGGACACAGCCTGCCGACGCTTCCGGATGGCATCTCCGCCGAGCTGATGGACGTCGCCTCCGGAGCCTTCGAAGAATATCAGGGGCGCGACGCGACCGGCAAGTTCACGCTCTCGGAGCTCTCCTATCATCCGGCACGGCACGAGAAGCAGCGCATCTCCGCGATCATGGGCGCGACCGGCTGCGTGATGATGAACTGGGGCCATCCGGAGAACACCGCAGTGCCGTTCGGCTCGGTGAAGCCGGTCTGGGGCAACCCGACGCCGGAGACGTTCAAGTCCGAGATGGCGACGCTGCCGTGCATCGGCATTGCCCGGACGGCCGGCCTGAAGTTGCGGGAAATGCTCAAGGCCGGCCCCGTCCGCGTCTGGTTCCGCGCCAATGTCGAAAACGGCTGGCGGCCAGTCCAGATCACCATCGGCGAAGTGAAAGGCAAGACCGACGATTTCGTCGTGGTCGGCGGCCACCAAGACTCTTGGCCCGGTCCGCAGGCGACCGACAATGCGGCCGGCAACGCCTGCATCCTGGAACTGGCGCGCGTCTTCAACCAGCATCGCGGCGAGCTGCGCCGTGGCCTTGTCGCCGGCTTCTGGACCGGCCACGAGACCGGCACCATGATCGGCTCGTCCTGGTACGTCGACCGCAACTGGGATCGACTGCGCCAGCACGCGGTCGCCTATCTGCAGATCGACCAGCCGGCCTGTGCCGGCACCACGCGGTGGGCGGCGGCCTCGAACGCGGAGATGAAGCGATTCCATCAGTCGACAGAGAAGCGCATTCTCGGCTCCCGCCCGACGACTTGGCGCCGCGCGGTGAAGAACGGTGACGCGTCGTTCTTCGGCCTCGGCGTCCCGATGCTCGGCGCGCAAGGTTCGTTCACCGATGAGGAGTTGAAGAAGACGGCTCTCGCCAATCTCGGCTGGTGGCACCACAGCGTCGAGAACACCATCGACAAGCTCGATTTCACTTACATGCAGGATCATCTGCGCATCTACGCCGGCTATCTCTGGGAACTGTGCACGGCCGTGATCCTGCCGTTCGAGTTCGTCACCGTCGCCGACCAGTTCATCGAGCGCCTCGACCAGTTGAAGGTCGGCGCCGACGGCATTGGCCTCGATGGCGCAGCCGAGCGGGCGCGGGCCTTCAGGGCATCGGCCGAACGGCTGGAGGCGGCGGCAGCGGGGTGGCGCGATCGCTATGCCAAGGGTGAAACGAAGGATGAGGCTGGCGCAGAGATCATCAACGGCTGCATGAAGCGCTTATCGCGCACGCTGGTGCCGCTGGCGAGCACGTCCAAGGGCGCCTATGGCCACGATCCCTATGGCTACACGCCGCAGGGCAGCATGATTCCCTCCCTCTACGACGTGCCGAAGTATGCCACGTTGAAAGACGGCGAAGCCCGCTGGATGCTCGAGACACAACTCGTGCGCGACCGAAACCGCATCGCCGACGCACTGGATGATTGCCGCCGCCTGATCGACGAAACCTTGCAACGTCTTGCCGCCTGAAGGCAGACACCATGTGCATCTTCGTAGCTCGGCACATGGCGGATGCTGTTGACCGAATGGCCAACTCGCACAGCAAAGCGGCTTGGTCAAAACCGAAGGCGCAGACCATCCTATGACATCCAAGTCTCGAGCCTGCGATGCTGGCGCTGGCGCTGACCTGCTGGCCGTTCTTCACTCGCTTCGTTTGCGCCGAGGCGCGCCGGCTTCGCGGAGAGCCGCCATTACCTCCCGATGCCTGGTCGTTCGTTCGCAGGTTCCACAATTTGGTGGCGGGCCGCGAGGCATGATCACAGACAGGCGGCACTGCCGGTGGTGTCAATTATCGATCTTCCGCATCGCCCATCAGAATGTGAACAAGGGACGGTCCGGCTTGCGCCCCAGCAGCACTTGGCCCACCGTCTCGAAATGCTCGGGATGCCCCTGAATCTGCTGCGTCACGGTGTGGATGTCGCGAAACCGCCGCTCAAAGGGGCGAGAGCTGAAAATCGCCATGGCGCCCGCAGCGCCATAGAGGGTCGCAACGACCTCGCGTGCCGATTGGATGGCGAACGTGGAGGCCATGCGGATCGAGAGCAGTTGATCGGTGCTGAGTTCATCGTGACCACGGGCGGCTTCCCAGGTTTCCGTGACCGTGGTGAGCAGGAACGTGCGCGCTGCCCGGAGCCGCGCCTCGGACAAACCGACGTGCGCTTGCATGACATTGTTGTCCGCGCGGCTATGGCTGCCGCCACGCGGCACCGCGCCGGCCGCGTCGGTCACGAACGCGGTGATTACGCTGCGCGCGATGCCGAGCGCGATGCCGGCGAAACACGACGCGTACAATGTGCTCGGCGTAAAGACGTAGAGTTCGCCCTTGACCCGCCGCTTGGCTGAGCCGTCCCGGACCATGCTGTAGGCTTCCGGCACGAACAGGTCCTTGACGGTGTAGCTGTCACTGCCCGTGCCGCGCAGGCCGAGGGTGTGCCAGGTGTCGCGCACATCGGCGCTGCCCTTGCGAAAGAACATGGTGGTACTGACAGGCTTGCCGTTGCGACCGACGCGTTTGGTGCCGTCGGCCTCGATCACCGGGACATGCGCGCCGAGCCACGTCGCGAGCCGGCTGCCGCTCGCGAAGTCGAATTTTCCTGTGACACGATAGCCGCCGGCGGATACGACGGCCTGTCCGGGACCGGGCCCCCAGGCCAGGACACCGGTGTCTATGCGGAAGATCTCCCGCACCACCTCAGGCGCCAGATAGGCCGCCGTCAGCGCGCAGATATTGGTCTGCCCCATGCACCAGGCGGTGCTGGCATCATGGCGGGCGACCTCTTCGATGACCTGGACCAGCGAGGGCGGATCGAGCTCGGCGCCGCCGTAGTCGACCGGCTGCACGAGGCGGAACAGGCCGCGCTCGCGCAACGCGGCGAACAGAGGTGCTGGCAGATCGCGCAAGCGTTCGATCTCGTCGGCTGCCGCATCGATGGCTGGGCCGAGGTCACGCGCTCGCTGCAGGTAGTCGCGCCCCTTGGCGCTCAGGGTGTTCATGGTGCCGCCTATTGCAAGAGTGTCGGGGCAAAGTGTGAAGCAAAGGCTGCGAGAGTTCAAACCGAAGTGCTCGCCGAGCACCGCCAACCTCGTCGGCAATGGCGTCGACCCTACCCGCATTCACCACATCATCGATCGCGTTATGTGCTCGAGGCAGGGTGCGGTCGCGTGCGCCTGAGCAGATAGATATCCATGATCCAGCCATGTCGCGCACGGGCGTTGGCGCGCATCTCGACGATGCGTGGCCCGGTTTCGGCAAGCGGGCCGGATAGGATCGTCTCGGTCGGCATGCCAACATAGGCCCCCCACCAGATCGTCACGCCGGCGGGATCGAGCTGCTGGAACGCGCAATCTCGGTCGAGCATGACGACCAGTGTATCGACATCGGCCGGCCAGCCTTCGTCGCGCAGGCGCCGGCCTGTTGTCACCAGAAACGGAGCGCCGATCTCGTTGAGCGGGATCGCATGCGATGCGCAAAGAGCTTGCACCGACGTAATCCCGGGAATGACGCGCACGCGTGGTGAGGGACTGAGCCGGGCTGCAATGCGCAACGTGCTGTCGAAAAGCGCAGGATCTCCCCACACCAGCAGCGCTACGGTGGCCTTGTCGGGGCGATCTCTGGTGCCAGGCAGCCGTGCATCGGAAAGCTCCGAGCGCACGGCCGAGGACCAGACACCCGCGATCGCATCGTGCCACGCGTCGACGCCCCCGCGATAATCGGCGTCGGCACGATTTCGGAGCGGCATATCGAATTCCGCGATCCTGGTCTTCGGGCTGGTCAGCATCTCGGCGCAAATGCTGCGGCGCAGGTCAGCCAGATCCGACTTGTCCGGCCCCTTCCGCGGAATGAGGATCAGGTCAGCAGAGTTCAGCGCCCGAATGGCCTGCAGAGTCAGATGCTCGGGGTTGCCGGTGCCAATGCCGACCAGGAGGAGCTCGATCATTTGTCCCTTGGCATGGCCGGTGTCCAAGCCGCCCTTCTGGGCAGGAGGCCCGGGTACCCGAGCTGACGATACCGATCACGCCGCCCGGTAGAGTCGCGGCGTCACCAGTTGCGAGCCGGCGCGCCCGCGCAGCGCCTTGGCCACTGCCAGCAAGGCCAGATCGGCCAGCGGCTCGATCAGTACGACAGCTGTGTAGGCGGCGCCAAAGCTCGCGACCGACGCGGTGTTCTCGGCGCCGAAGCCCCCACCATAGAACGCCCAGAATGCCACCCAGGCGATAACTCCGCCCTGGTACGTCGTCGACAATGCGAGGGCCTGCCGATACGTCAGGTCGACATAGGCGGTACTGGCCGCGATAGCCCGTTGCGCAACAAATTGCAGTGCAAAGAGCGGAACCAGCAGCGTGGTGACATTCATTCCATACTGCGGCAGATCCTTGGGCTCGAACAGGACACCTTGCAGCAGCAGTGCCAGCGCCAAACCAATGGCGGCAGGTGCCGCGCCAAGGATCAAGAACAGGCTCGATCCAAGAATGAAATGCACCTCGGACACGCCGACCGGATAGTGCGGTAGAACCTGAAAAAAGCAGAAGACCGCGGCCGTTGCGATCGCGCTGCGCAGGACAAGCGACACCGGCCCCTTGTCGCGCACGCCGTCCAGGGCGATCTTGATGGTATAGCTTCCGGCAGCGGCAGCCGTGGCGTAGCTCAGCACGATCTTGGCGCCGTCAACGAGGCCAGGTTCGATATGCATGCGTCCCTCCATGCCGTCATCCCCGACGGCGATTGATCTGTTGCCGGAAACCAGCGCGGCGGTCTCGATGCCAACGCCGTCGGACGGCAGGTCTCCTGACTTGCGGCGCGTGGCTGTACCGGACCTTCCCAGCCTGATCTCCTGAAGATCTCCTGAAGATCTCTTGAAGATCTGGGCCAGTGGCATATGCCGGGCAGCGCGCCGCTTACAGTTGCGGGGGCAGTCGCGGATTTGGCGTCTGACAACTACACCTCACCGCATTCCCTTTTGATCCTCTTGGCCGTTCAGGCCGCGAGAAACCGTCACGAGCGGTGATGTCACCCGCATCCGCCCAAGTCAAGTTGCGTCAAGCGGCGTTCTCGGGTGGGGCATCGTACCGGACGAGCGCGCCGTAAAGGATCAGGGCGGGCGTGCTGGTGGTTTCGGTCGCTAATCGTGCCGCGAGGTCGGCCACGGTGGTCTCAGTCAAGCGCTGGCCAGGGTGGCTCACGGCTTCGGCCAGCAGCGCCGGCGTGCTGGCGGGCAAGCCAGCCCCGATCAGCCGTTGCGCCAGTTCTGTGAATGTACGTTTCCCCATGAAGACCACCGTGGTCGCGGCCGGGTCCGCCAGCGCGACCAAATTCAGGTTCTCCGGCAGCGCGCCGGTCACGTCATGACCGGTGACGAATTGCACCCGCCGTGCCGTCAGCCGCCGGGTCAGCGGGATGCCGGCCGCCGCCGCAGCAGCGCACGCCGACGGCACACCGGGGATGATCTCATAGCCGATGCCGGCCGCGCGGAGAGCCGAGATCTCTTCCTCCAGTCGCCCGAAAATCCCGGCATCGCCTGATTTCAAGCGGACCACATGCGCGCCGGTCATCGCGTATTCGATCAGAAGCCGGTTGACATGATCCTGCTTTGGCGACGCGCGGCCGGCGCGCTTGCCAACGCCCACCAGATCGGCGGTGGGACGAGCATGCGCGAGGATTGCCCCCGAGGAGAGATCGTCAAACAGCACGGCATCGGCGGCCTGCAGCCGAGCGACGGCTTTCAGCGTCAACAATTCGGGGTCGCCGGGACCGGAGGAGACAAACGACACAAAGCCGCTCATGTGGCCTCTGCGATCAGGTGAAAAAAAGTGCCGGACGTTCGGCCGCCGCCGGTGCACATGCGATGCGATCCGGTTTCGGGGACGACGGTATCGGAGGCATCCGTGACATGTGCCAATGGCGCGTCCGGTTGGTCGATGATCGTGGCGTAGTGAAATTCATGTCCCCGCAACCGGGTCCCGGCGCTTTGGCCCGGGATCGGAGCCGTCAGCCGCGCCAGACGGTAGCCAAGATGCATCCGGCGCTTCTGGAACGAGGTGACAAGCCCGAGCAGACCCGTCATTTTGTGCCGCACGCCGTCGGCATCGATCAGCCCGGTGCCGAGCACCATATAGCCCCCGCATTCGCCGTGCACCGCGCGGGTTTCGGCGAAGGCACGGAGCCCCGCATGAAACCGGCTCGCCGACGCCAGCCGCCCGGCATGCAGTTCCGGATAGCCGCCCGGCAACCAGCAGGCATCCGCCGAAGGATCGGGGCTTTCATCCGCCAGCGGCGAAAAAGGCACAATCTCTGCTCCCGCAGCACGCCAGTTCGCCAGAAGATGAGGGTAGATGAAAGAAAACGCCGCATCACGCGCCAGTGCGATCCGGTTGCCCGGCGGCGACAGTTGACGAGCCGCGGCGAGCGCCGTCTCACCGCGCGCAGCCATAGTGCGAAGCGTGGCCAAATCGACATGGGCGGTGATGAACGCTCCGGTTTCGGCGAGGATTTTAGCAAGCCGTGGTTGCTCCTCCGCTTGCACGAGTCCGAGGTGGCGCTCGGGCAGCGCCAGCTCCGCCCGCCGCGGCAATGCACCGAGTACACGTATGCCGGCGGCTTCGAGGCCGGCGCGCACCAACGTTTCGTGCCGCGGGCTTGCGATACGGTTCAAGACTACTCCCGCCACCGGCACGTTTGCGCGCATCGTGGCGAAGCCACGCGCAACGGCTGCAGCCGATTGCGCCTGCCCCGAGACGTCGAGGACCAGCACCACCGGCCAGCCGAGCAGCGCCGCGACGTCAGCGCTGGCTCCTGTTCCCGTTTCTCCTGGCGTGGCGACGCCGTCAAACAACCCCATCGAACCCTCGGCCAGCGCCAGATCGGCGCCTTTGGCGGACTGCGCCAGCCGGCTGATCTGAGCTGCCCCCATCGCCCAGCTATCGAGGTTCATCGAAGCGCGCCCAGCGGCGGCGGCATGAAATGCGGGGTCGATGTAATCCGGCCCGCACTTGAACGGCTGGACAACCAGGCCTTGGCCGCGAAACGCCGCAAGCAGGCCGAGCATCAATGTGGTCTTTCCCGTTCCGGATGCCGGAGCGGATATCAGGAGACCCGGCGGAATCATGCATCCTCCGGAAAGCGCGGGGCCGTGCCAACGGGCCGGAAGCGGCGGTCGTAATCACCGGCGTAAAGCCGGCTTTCGTCAAACTGTTGCGCACCGATCGTCCGGCCGACGAGGATCAGCCCCGTCCTCGAACCGCCATCGCCAACCGTTTCGGTGGCCAGCGAGCCTGCAAGCGTGCCGAGCGTGGCGGACACGATGCGCTGGTCGGGCCAACTGGCGCGCCAAACCACGGCCACCGGACAGTCGGCGCCATAATGCGGGATCAACTCGCCCACCAGCGTGTTGAGCATATGGATGGACAGGTGAATGGCCAGTGTCGCACCGGTAGCGGCAAACGCGGCCAAGTTTTCGCTCTCGGGCATCGCCGTCGCGCGGCCTGAGACCCGTGTCAAGACCACCGATTGGGCGATACCGGGAAGCGTCAGTTCGGCACCCAACACCGCCGCGGCGGCGGCGAAGGACGGTACACCCGGGGTTACGTCATAGGGTATCCGCAACGCGCGCAACCGGCGCAACTGCTCGCCCATCGCTGACCAGACCGACAGATCACCGGAGTGCAATCGCGCCACGTCCTGCCCAGCGGCATGGGCGGTGGCCAGCTCCGCGATGATTGCATCGAGCGACAACGGCGCAGTATCGACGATGCGCGCTCCGGACGGGCAATGGCTGAGCAGCGCCGCGGGCACCAGCGAGCCGGCATAGAGACAGACCGGCGAGGCAGCGATGAGGTCCCGGCCCCGGATCGTGATCAGGTCGGCGGCCCCCGGTCCGGCGCCGATGAAATGCACAGTCATTCGCCGCGTCCTTCCGCAATCGCCGCTGTCGCCATGCCGTCACCCGATTTGGCGCGCGGAGCCAGCAGCCGCGCGCCCGGCCCGGCTGCCGCCAGCGCCGCGGCCTCCGCCAGGCTTCCGATCCCGACATGCGCGGCGACGCGATCCGACCAGGTCGGCGTTTCCACCGCTGCCAAGGCTGCCGGCCCGACTGCACGCACGGGCAAGCCCAGTTCCCGCGCGAACGCCTGCAACGCCGCGGCTCCAGCCTTACTGTCCGCAGTCGCGAGTGCGGCAACGCCCTCAGCGCCGCCGGCAGCCGCCAAAGCGTCGCGAAGCGAGGCTACGCCCGCGGCCTTCCGGAATCCGAGGCCGGCAATCTTCACTTGACCACGCTCCATTGCACCACCGGCCGGGACGCAACCCAACCGCGCATTGCGCCCAGCGGAGCCGCGTGCGCCAGCTCGATCCGTAGCAGATTCCCACCAAGCCGCGCTTGCGATTGACACAACAGCACTTCGGTTTCGAGGGTTACGGCATTGGCGACCAAACGTGCGCCCGGCGGCATCAGGTCCCAAAGCGCCGCCAGCAACGACGCATCGGCGCCACCGCCGACGAAGACCGCATGCGGCGGCGGCAATCCGGCGAGTGCCTCGGGCGCGCGGCCTTCGACAATACTGATGCGCCGAGACAGGCCGAAGGCTGCCGCATTGGTGCGAATGTTTTCGATCCGATCTGATCGCACTTCGATCGCCACGGCACGGCCGCCGGCAAGGCACCATTCCACGGTGATCGATCCCGATCCGGCGCCGATATCCCACAACAGTTCACCGCTCCGGACCCCAAGTGCGGCAAGCGTCAGCGCCCGCACCGGACGTTTCGTGATCTGGCCATCGTGTGCGAAGGCAGTGTCCGGCAGGCCAGGCAAACGGGAGAGGCCCGTGGCTCCACGCGCCATGACCGCAACAGCAACCGGGTCGGCAACGTCGGCCATCGCGAAGGCGTCGGCCCGCGTCGAGCGGATCCGTTCTCGCGGGCCACCAAGTGCCTCCATCACCGACAGGTCGGAAGCGCCAAAGCCGCGTGCGCTCAGCCACGCAGAGAAGAGGCCAACTGCTGCGCCATCGCGCATCAAACAGATCGCATGCAGCCGCGAGACCAAATGCGGCACGAGGGTTTCGAAAGGGGCGGCGTGCAGACCGAGACAAATCACCTCTTCCAGCCGCCAGCCCAAGCGCGCGGCGGCCAGTGAGAACGTGGAGGGGGCCGGAAATGCCATCCATTCGCCGGGCTCGAGATGCGCAGCAAGACTGCCCCCCGCGCCATGCCAGAATGGATCGCCAGAGGCCAGCACTGCCACGCGCTGCCCCCGGCAGTCCAATACCGGGGCGACCGAAAATGGTACCGGCCATGGTCGACCGCGCGCACCTGCCTCAGCCAGTGCGAGGTGACGCGGGCCGCCGAATACAATTTCCGCTTGCCCCAATGCGTCTCGGCTTGCAGTGGAGAGGCCCGAAAGCCCATCTTCACCGATACCGATCAGCCAGAGCCAGGGATCAGACCGGGAGTGAGCCACGATGCGCGTCCTTCTCTTGGGCGGCACAACTGAGGCCGGCAAGCTGGCAACCGCGTTGGCCACAGCTAGCGTCGCGGCGACCTACTCCTATGCGGGACGCACGGCGATGCCGGTTGCACAACCCCTGCCGACGCGCGTCGGCGGCTTCGGCGGGGTCGCGGGGCTTGTCCAATACCTGCGCGCCGAACGCGTCACGCATCTGATCGACGCGACGCATCCCTTTGCCGCACGCATGAGCCGCAATGCTGTTCTCGCGTGCGCCGAGACCGGAACGCAACTCATCGCGTTCGAGCGTCCTGCGTGGATCGCCAGACCGGGCGACCATTGGCGCCACGTCGGCGATATCGACGCTGCCGTCGCGGCCTTGCCCGACATTCCAGCGCGGATCTTTCTCGGCATTGGACGGCAAAATCTCGCCGCCTTCGCGGTGCGGCCGCATCACTTCTACCTGCTGCGCCTCGTCGACGCTCCCGTTGCTCCTCTGCCCCTGCCAAACGCCGAGATCGTGCTGGCGCGTGGCCCGTTTACCCTCCAGGGCGATCTTGCGCTTCTGCGCGACGGCGGCATCTCCCATGTCGTGGCCAAGAATGCAGGCGGCGAGGGCGCACGGGCCAAACTTGAAGCCGCGCGTGTTCTTGGGCTGCCGGTGATCCTGATTGCCAGGCCGCAACTGCTCGAACGCCGCATGGCGCACAGCGTGGCCGAGGTCATGCGCTGGTTGGGTCATTCCGAACGCCTCGAGGTGTAGACGTAGCGCCCGACCCGGCGGGTTGTGGAATTGCCGACCAGAACGACGGTACGCATGTTGGCCATCTCAGGCAGCGCGTCGGCCAAGGCGATCGTTTCGATACGCTCGTCTGGCGTTGTGACCGCGTGCGCGAAGGTGATCAATTGGGAACCGCTGCAAGCCTCGCGCAGTATCTCCAATGCACGGGCGAATTGATACGGGCGGCTGGCTGAACGGGGATTGTAAAGTGCCATGGCAAAATCAGCTTCTGCAGCCAGACGCAGCCGGGTTTCGACGCGCGACCAGGGCTTCAGGTTGTCACTGAGGTTGATCGCACAGAAATCATGGCCGAGCGGTGCACCGGCGCGCGCGGCAGCAGCCAGCATCGCCGTGATGCCAGGCAGCACGCGGATATCGAGATCCAGGAGTTCCGGCACCTGTTCCAGCGCCTCGAACACAGCCGCGGCCATGGCAAAGACGCCAGGATCACCCGACGAGACGACAACCACCCGCCGCCCTGCGGCCGCCATATCCAGAGCCTGTCGCGCGCGGCTCAGTTCTTGCCGGTTGTCAGAAGCGTGCAGCGTCAGTCCCTGGCGTGGGGCGACGCGCGCGACATAGGGTATATAGCCGACGACATCGGTTGCTGCGGCCAACGCTGCCGTCACCTCGGGCGTCACCAAAGCGCTGTCGCCGGGGCCGAGCCCTGCGATCACCAGCCAACCGATCATTCAGCCCCCTCACGGCATTGACCGCGTCCATGCACAAGGACGATCGCGAAATAAGGGCAATCATCGGCCGCCGCCTCGGCCAACCGGATAACGCGTTGCTCCGGCATGGTACCACGCTCGACGAGCCAAGCATCGGCGAGCCGGCCGGCGCGATCCAAGGCGCGGCGCACCTTGGCAAGGTTGCGGCCAGTCTTCATCACGACCAGGGCATCGGCGGTCTGCATCCGGTCGACCAGAGCCTCCTCCGGCATCGTGCCCATCAGGATCGTCATGACGTCGTCGCCCCAAGCCATCGGCATGGCCGTTGCCGTCCAGCATCCGGCCATCCCAGGTATGCCCGGTACGACCTCGAGCCCGACCCGGCCCTGCAAGCGGATATGCAGATGCATGAAGGAGCCATAGAAAAACGGGTCGCCTTCGCAAAGCACCACGACATCATCGGCTTTGGCCAGACGTATGAGGCGGCTTGCCCAGTCGTCGTAGAAAGACGCCAGCAGATGGCGATATTCGCCGCTGTCGAACGGCAGCTCTGTGGTGACGGGGTACTCCATCGGGTATTCGGCGACGCCCGGCGCCAGCAGCCCCTCGGCGATACGGCGCGCCTGGCCATGACGGCCCGCCTTGCGGAAATATGCGACATGGCGGGCGCCGCGGATCAACCGATCCGAGCGGACGCTCATCAGTTCGGGATCTCCGGGCCCAAGGCCGGTGCAGATGATTTTGCCCAAAGCTCATTCCCTCCGGCCGGCCAACGCATTGACTGCGGCGACGGTGATCGCAGAGCCGCCGAGCCGCCCCGTAACGACGACCGAAGGCGCGGGTGGGGCGGCCATGAGTGCCGCCTTCGATTCTGCCGCACCGACAAATCCGACGGGGCAACCGATGATCGCGGCCGGCCGCGGGCAAGCGGGATCCTCGAGCATGTTCAGCAGGTGGAACAGCGCCGTCGGCGCGTTACCGATCGCCACGACAGCGCCTGCCAGATACGGCCGCCATAACTCGATCGCAGCTGCTGATCGTGTCGTGCCCTTGGCGCGAGCGAGTTCCGGTACCCCAGCGTCATGCAGTGTGCAAATCACCGCGTTGCCGGCCGGCAGGCGTGGCCGGGTTATGCCCTCGCTCACCATCCGTGCGTCGCAAAGGATCGGAGCGCCGCCTTCGAGGGCTTGCCGCGCGACGATCGCCATGCCGGGCGTGAAGCGCACAGAGGTCTCCAGTCCCACCAGCCCCGCCGCATGGATCATGCGCACGACGATGATCTCTTCCTCGGCGCTGAAGCGGGTGAGATCGGCTTCTGCCCGGATCGTCGCGAACGACTGACGGTAGATCGCTGCGCCGTCGGTTTCATAAACGTGAGGCATCAGGTCGTCTCGAGCAGGGTTTCTGGGTGGGCGAGCAGGAACTCGGGTGCAAGTTTGACGAGCGTCGGCGCGTCGTTTGCCGAACCCTCCCGGATCAGATCGAAACCACCTGGGCCAGCCGTCAGCGTGACCGTCGCTGGTGCCGGGTGCGCGCAGCCCTTTGCGCAGCCGGAAACATGCAACACCGCTCCGTCCGGCACATGTTGCGCAAGCGTACGGGCCAGCGCGCGCGTCGGCTGCTCCGCCTGCAGGCAGCCGGGCGAACCGGTGCAGGCAATCACGCGCAGCAGCGGATCATCGCAGTTGCTGATCAGACCGGCCAGCTCGGGTGCAGCGCTCGCGTCCTCGATCAGCAGCATCCGCCAAGGCGTTGCACGCAACGTCCCGCAACGAGCCAGTGCCGCGAGTGTCTCGGCGCGCATTTGACCGAACTCGAGCCCAACCAGAAAGCCCGCGGCCAAGGGCCCGGGCTTAGGTGATGCGATTGCAGCGAGCTGCGCCGGCGCCTCCAGATACGATTGGTGTAACGCTGGCCCGCCCCTCAAATGCAACGACATGCGGCCGCGCCCGCAGTCGGTTCCACCCGACGCCACGAACCAATGCGCGAGCGCGAGCGCGGCCGCCACAGCGCTCTCTGACGTCACCCGCTTGCCCGCCGCCGCGCCGTCCGCCCGGCAGATCAAACCACCATCAGCGCCGCGTTCGAGCCGGATATCGGCGGAGACATGGCACAGGACAGGGACGTGGCCACAATCCACCGTAAAGCCGAACTTGCCAGAGAGTTCCGGCGCATCGGGGCCAGCGAGCGCATCGGCCAGGGCATCGGCGATAAGCTGTGATCCGTCACTCCGCGACCAGAAAGGGGAGACCACGATGTTGCGGCGAGCTTCGGCCGCCGACGTCGCGTCGAGAAGGCCCAGCGCGGCGAGCCCTTCCATCAACGGGGGGTAGCTCGCGTCCGTTACGCCACGTATCTGCAGGTTGGCGCGCGAAGTGAAATCGAGGAGGCCATTGCCATGCGCGATGGCCAGCCGGGCGATGCCCGCGGCTTCATCCGGCAGGATCCTCCCGCCGCGCGGTCGCAACCGCGCCAACAGCCCGTCGCCCGAGAGCATCGGCCGCAACGCGCCTGGACACCAGCCTTGAACCCGCGGTTCAGCCATTCCCGGCTCCCGTCCCGGCTCCCGTCGCAGCTCCGACGGTCACCACAATCGAATTGCGCCGAGTCATCCAGATCCCTGCCTCGCGCAGCGCCCGGAACTGATTGCGGAGCGCGTCCAATGCGGCCGGGTTCGCGTGCGCCATGAAATCCACCAGATCAGGCCGGCCAAGCGTCGCATCATGGTAGAGGTCGAACAGATGTCCTGGCACGGCGCGGGTCAGGTTCGCGAAAGCCGCGAGATTGTCGAGCGTCGCGGTGATCTCGGCTGCACCGCGGAATCCGTGCCGCATCATGCCGGCAGCCCACTGCGGATTGGCGGCGCGGGCGCGGACGACGCGTGCGATCTCTTCGGGCACGCTGCGCGCGCGGGGGGCATCGGGGCGAGACGTATCCAGATGGTAGAGTTCGGTTGCTCCTCCAAGCTTGGCGACAGCGGCAGCAAAGCCGCCCTCATGAGCCGCGTAGTCCGAGGCTAGCAGGAGATCGGTCTCGCCTAAATCCTGAACGTGCACGAAGCCGTCCGCCGCTAGCACGCGCGCCTCGAGGCCGGCGCGATCCTGTCGCGCGTCGCCGGCTGCGTCGAAGGCCCATTCGGAACTGGCGAGCCACGCTTCGCCCAACGCGCGGCGCCCCTCGGCGCTGTAATCTTCGAGGCCAGCGCCCATGCCAACGCCGTAGTGCCCAGGACGCGGGCCGAACACATGCGGCACGGCGGCCGTGTAGGGATTTTCGTCGGGGTCTTCGCCACGCGCGGCCAGTGCCGCGGCACCGGCTTCGAACAGTTGTGCCAAGGCCGGAAAGACATCCCGAAACAAGCCCGAGATCCGCAGCGTAACATCGATGCGTGGCCGGCCAAGCAAGGCCAATGGAACCACCTCGAACCCCGAGACCCGCTCGGAACCCGGATCCCAGCGCGGTGCGAGCCCCGCCAAATGCAACGCCATGGCGAATTCCTCGCCGGCCGTGCGCATCGTCGCCGAACCCCACAGGTCGACCACCAGCCCGCGCGGCCAGTCGCCATGATCCTGCAAATGGCGGCGCAGCAATTCCTCTGCGAGCTTGACACCTTGGGTGTGGGCTGTGCGCGTCGGTACGGCGCGGGGATCGACGGCATAGAGGTTGCGCCCCGTCGGCTTCACGTCCGATCGACCTCGCCAGGGTGAGCCCGAAGGCCCCGCCGCGACCCATCGGCCGGCGAGCGCCGCCCGCAGTCCGGCACGCTCATGTGCCCCGCATTCGCCCGTGCCGTAAACGTGAAGACCGTCGCCGAACTGGCTTTCCTTGATATCGCAGACGAATCGGTCGATCCGGGTGATCGCCTCGGCGGCGGTTGCGTTGATACTGAGGCCAAGGTCATGTTCAACCCCCGCGGCTCGCGCCTCGGCCCGGATCGCCGAGATCAGCCGGACGCGGCGTGGCGGGTCGAGTCCATCGGCGGTAGAGTATTCGTCCAGCAACCGTTCGAGCCGCGCCAGGGACTCGGGCACCCGGCTGGCGATCTGGGTCGGCGGCAGATGGCCGAGCGTCACGGCTCCGAGACGGCGTTTAGCTTGCGCCGCCTCACCGGGATCGTTGACGATGAAAGGGTAGATGACCGGCATCGCGCCTGTCAGCGCCGCGGGCCAGCACGTGTCCGCGAGCGCCACGGATTTTCCTGGCAACCATTCCAGCGTCCCGTGCGCGCCGACATGCACCATCGCGTGGATACCTTGCCTGCGCAGCCACAGGTAGAACGCGACGTACCCATGCCGTGGGGTACGCGCGAGATCGTGATACTCGGCGCCCCTGATCGCCACCTCGCCACGTTCCGGCTGCAGGGCAACGAGGGCGGTTCCCCGCATGACCGCTGAAAAGTGGAAAGCGCCGTTCTTCACGGCCGGATCATTTTCGGGCGCCCCCCAGGCGCCGGCCACCGCCGCTTGCAACGGCTGCGGTAGCTCCCTGAGTGCGGCGCGGTATTCGCTAACCGGCAGTGTCATTCTTTCTGCGAGAAGCGCGGACGCGAGCGGCTCGCCCGCAGCGATGGCATAGCCGTCGTGCGCCAGATCGGCCAGCATCGCCTCGGCCGAAGCCAGGCCGTCAAGGCCCACCGCGTGCGCCATCTGGTCGGCGCGACCGGGATAGGTCGACAGCACCAGCGCGATCCGCCGTTCGTTTGCCGCGATTGCAGCCAGCCCCAACCAGCCTGTCACGCGATCAGCGACCGCTTGGACCAGCGCAGTGTCAGCGCGGTGCGCAAAGCGGGAATACTGCAGGTCCGGATCGCGCCGGCCGGGTGATTTGAAGCTCACGACACCAGCAAAGATCCGGCCATCGACCTCGGGTAAGACCACATGCATGGCGAGATCCGCCGGCGACAACCCGCGATCCGACGCGGCCCAATCGCGCCGGCGCGCGGTCGACAGTGCCACCTGGAACACCGGGCACCCCGTCACATCGAGCGGGGAGGTGCCGTCACTCCCGCGTGCCGAAAACGCTGTGGCGTTCACAACCGCCACCGGCGCGATCCGACGGAGAGCTTCGCATGCCCATGCCGCTGCTGTCGGCTCCTTGAGCGAGGGAACGAACAACCCCGCTGCCGCAAACCCACGCGCGTGAAACGCGGCAATGAGTGCGTCGACCGGCGCGGTATCGGCGGCCGTGAGGTACGAACGATAAAAGGTCACCACCACCAACGGCTCATGGCGGGATTGCGGCTCGGTGACCACCCCGCGCGACGGATCGTACCAGCCGCAGTCCGGAACCGTCTTTTCGCCTTCGACCGGGCCGGCATAAAGGCCTGCCGCCAGGGCTAATTGCGCAAGCGCTGCCTCCGCGGCCAAGGCGCCGCCAGTATCGCACAGCGCCGCAAGGCGTCGCAGCGTCGAGACAGGCAAGGTGGAGAGCGTGTCGAGCCGCGCATCCTCGCGCCCGTCCGCCGGCAATACGGCAAGCGCGATACCGCGCTTTACCGCCAGGTCGTGCACTTGGCCAAGGCCGTACGACCAATAGCCTTCGCCGCCGATCAGACGGATCAGGATACCCTTGGCGCCGGTCAGTGTGTTGTCGATGTAGGTGTCGATCGAAAGCGGATGCCGCAACGCCACCAGATTGGCGAGCCGCAAAGCCGGCAGCGACCCTTTTGCCCGATGCCAGCCTGCCGCGAACGCGCCCAGGTCACCATCGGAATAGGACAGCACTGCCAGATCGGCCGGGGTCTGCCCCAGGTCGAACGGTGCCTCCGATTCCTCCAGGCCGTGGCTTTCGCGAAAGATGACGTGCATTGCCGCTCAAGCCCCCGACGGCGCAACGAGCGTCGTGCGAATTGCAGCCGGGTCGAGGTGGTGGCGTTCCGCAATCACCACCAGCCGCGAAACGCGCGGGCCGGTAGCCCAGGGGCGGTCATATTGGCAGCGCACGCGCTGCCCGACGGCCTGAACCAGCATCCGCATCGGCTTGCCCTTGACTGCCACATAGCCCTTCACGCGCAGGATATGCTGCTCCCGCGCCAGCTTGCGGATGGCTTCGGCAAGCACATCGGGATCGGTGACGTCCGGCAGATCGATAACGACGCTGTCGAAATCCTCGTGCTCATGGTTGTCGTCGCCGTCGTGATGCGAGGGACGTGCGGCGATGTCGCTTTCCGCCGCAGAATTGAGCCCGAGGATCACCTGCGGATCGATCTTGCCATCAGTCATGGCCAATATCGGCAAGCGCCGCGGCGCCTCGGCGTCGATCACAGCTCGGGCAGCGGCAAGGCCTGCCTCACCCGCAAGGTCAGCCTTGGACAGCAACACGATATCGGCGCAGGCGATCTGATCCTCGAACACCTCCGACAACGGCGTTTCGTGATTGAGACTGTCGTCCGCTGCCCGCTGCTCGGCAATTGCCGCCTCGTTCGGCGCAAATCGTCCCGCCGCCACAGCCTCGGCGTCGGCGATGGCGATGACGCCGTCGACCGTGATGCGTGAGCGGATTGCGGGCCAGTCGAACGCTTTGAGCAGCGGTTTCGGCAGGGCAAGGCCCGAGGTTTCGATCAGTATGTGATCGGGCCGCCGGGGCAGCGCCATCAACGCCTCGATCGTCGGGATGAAGTCGTCGGCGACGGTGCAGCAAATACAGCCATTGGCCAGTTCCACGATGTTTTCCACCGGGCAGCTTTCATCCGCGCACGACTTCAGGATGTCGCCATCGACGCCGACGACGCCGAATTCATTGACCAGGATCGCCAGCCGCCGGCCATTTGGGTTCTGCATCAGGTGGCGGATCAACGTGGTTTTCCCTGCACCCAGAAAACCGGTGATGATGGTGACGGGAATTTTTGCCAGATCGGTCATGTCAGTCTCCAATCGGAGGAATGCGGGCGAGGCTCTGCTTGCGGAAAATCACAGGTCGTTCCCGCCAGGGCACGATGCCGTCGGGCGCGCGCGCATAAGCGGCTGCGCCGGCGAGAATGTCGGGCGCATCTTGCTCGCAGAGGCGGCCATAAACGTAGGACCAGCGGCCCGGTGCGCTCAGCGCGACGGCACAGCCTTGCGAGCAGGCGGATAAACATTCGACGGATTTGACCGCCACGTCAGAATGGTTGGCTGCGGCGACCAGCGCGGCATGCAGCCGCGCGCCAGGGCGCGGTGCTGCGTCCGCCCCCGTCTCACCAGCTCCGGTTTCTCCAGCACGGCAAGTGATGCAGACATGCAGCGAAACGCTCATCGATGTGTCCCATGCAGTGATGCAACAGGGCCGGATCGAATGCGCGCAACCGAAGACATGGAAAAAGCATGCCAGCCGGCTGCGGAACACCCCGTCCGCCCGTTCAGTCGTTGTGCTGGCAGGTCTCCCGGCTTGCGGATTCAGGGTTGCCCCAACGGTCACTCCACCTTCCCGGCCATCCCCGATCATGGAGGCAGCCAGTGGCTTGGAGCGACCTTTCCGGTCACGGTCGCGGGGGCGGCAGCGCTTCGGGGTCTCCCCCTTTCGCATTCCCTCTTCGCCTGTCATAGACAGGAACCAGCGTCACCTGAGTTGGGGAAAAGGGAACGTCTTGTCAAGCAAAGGATTACGCCATGTCCTCGGACACTGGGCCGATTGACGACGCCCGCCACGCGCTCAAGATGGCCAAGAAGAAAGCCGCACGCGACAAGATCATGGCCACGAAGGAGGGCGACAAGGGGCTGATCATCGTCCATACCGGAGCAGGAAAGGGCAAATCCTCCTCGGGTTTCGGAATGATCATGCGCTGCGTCGCTCACGAGATGCCCTGCGCTGTCGTGCAGTTCATCAAAGGCACCTGGGACACCGGAGAGCGCCGTCTGATGGAGCAGCATTTCGCCAAGCTCTGCCAGTTCTACGCCATGGGCGAAGGCTTCACCTGGGAAACCCAGGACCGTGCACGTGATATCGCTGCCGCGCGAGCGGGTTGGGACAAGGCCAAGGCGCTCATTCGCGACCCTGAGATCCGAATGGTGCTGCTGGACGAAATCAATATCGCGCTACGCTACGACTACCTCGATGTGACCGAAGTGGTGGCCTTCCTGACCACCGAGAAGCCGCCGCTGACCCACGTCGTGCTGACCGGTCGCAACGCCCGGGACGAATTGATCGCGGTCGCCGACCTCGTCACCGAGATGACACTGGTCAAGCACCCGTTCCGCTCAGGTATCAAGGCGCAGCCTGGCGTGGAGTTCTGATCGCATGCGCGCGCTGATGATCCAGGGCGCGGGCTCCAATGTGGGCAAGTCGCTGCTGGTGGCGGGCCTCTGCAGAGCCGCGCGCCTGCGTGGATTGCGCGTGGCGCCGTTCAAACCGCAGAACATGTCGAACAACGCCGCCGTCACCGCCGACGGCGGCGAGATCGGTCGCGCGCAGGCATTGCAAGCGCTGGCGTCCGGTCTTGCGCCGCACACGGACATGAATCCGGTGCTGCTGAAGCCCGAGGCCGAAACCGGCGCGCAGGTCGTCGTCCAGGGCAAGCGCCTCGCCACCGTTAAGGCCCGCGACTACGCGGCGCTGAAGCCGAGACTGATGGCACCCGTGCAGGAGAGTTTCGCCCGCCTCAAAGCGCGTGGCGATCTCATCATCGTCGAAGGCGCGGGCAGCCCGGCCGAAGTCAATCTACGTGCCGGCGACATCGCCAACATGGGCTTTGCAAGGGCGGCCGATGTGCCGGTGATTCTGGTCGGCGATATCGACCGAGGCGGCGTCATCGCGCAGATCGTCGGGACGCAAGCCGTGCTGGACCCGGCGGACGCCGCGCTGATCGCAGGTTTCGTGATCAACAAATTCCGTGGTGATGCCCGGCTCTTCGACGATGGCTACGCGCTGATCGCGGCGCGCACCGGATGGACGGGCTTCGGCGTGGTGCCATTCTTTGCCGATGCCGCCCGGCTGCCGGCGGAGGACGCACTCGATCTCACACATGGCGGGTGTGGAAACGGAAGCGGCACGGGGCCATTCCGTGTCGCGGCTCTCGCCTTTTCCCGTATTGCCAATTTCGACGATCTCGACCCTTTGCGCCAAGAACCGGGCTTGAGCCTCGCCATGATCGGGCCAGGGAAGGCCATTCCGGGCAATACGGATCTGGTCATCCTGCCGGGATCGAAATCAACACGCGGTGATCTCGACTATATGCGCCGCCAGGGCTGGGACATAGACATTGCCGCCCACGTCCGGCGCGGCGGCCAAGTGCTTGGGATCTGCGGCGGCTATCAAATGCTTGGCCGGGTCGTGTGCGACCCGGACGGGATCGAAGGCCCGGCTGGCGAGACGGCGGGTCTCGGGCTGCTCGACATAGAAACCGTGATGACCGGCGACAAGCGCCTCTCCCGCGTCAGCGCCAGCCATGTGGCGACAGGCACGGCGATGGACGGCTACGAGATCCACATCGGCCGCAGCGACGGCCCCGCTCGGTCCCGCCCCTTTGCGCGTGTCGGGGGGGCGCCCGAGGGTGCGACCTCGCGCGATGGCCGGATCATGGGTAGCTATCTGCACGGTATGTTTGCGAGCGATGCTTTCCGCCAGGCCTTTCTCCGACAACTTGGCGCGGCGCCCTCCGCACTCGCCTATGGCGACGGGATCGAGGCCACACTCGATGCGCTGGCCAGGCATCTAGAGGCGCATCTGGACGTTGCAGGCCTCCTGGCAATCGCGCGCTGAGACAACCAGGTTGCAACAAGCACTGACTGACGATCCCAATTTCGAGCATCGCGAGCTTTCAGTTTGCTCGAACCACCCGAAAGGCTTGGTGGCAGGCGAGGCACTCATGACGGATGCCGATCAAGGGTTGCGCCAGGTCGCTCTTTTCCGACACGGCACGAGATAGTCGATCCACCGCGGACTGGAAGCCCGCTAGATGTCGGGAGAATTTTTCTGCCTGCCTCCAAATCTCCGGTTTGGCGCCAAACTTTCCATCGTCCATTGCCGTCCCTGACGGAAACAATCCAGGCAGAGTTTGGGCGTGGCGTACGAGGGCCGCGACGTCGTGCTGGATCAAATCAGCCAGAGGAGCCTTATAGGTCGCAACAAGCTCGATCGACCGGAAATGACCTGAAATCGCCCGCATCTGATGGCGACGGAACAACGTGATCCGCTCTTTGTCGGTTGTGATACTCAATGGCGCATCGTGATCCGCGATTTCTCCCCACGGACCTGGGACGATGGTTTGAGCCGAGGTGACCACCGCACCGGACAGGATGAAGAGCGCGCCGGCTGCACCAGCAACGAAATTTCGACCTAAATACTTCCACAAAGTAGGATCTCCACTTGTTGGGCGTTCTTTTTGTTAGTCGTTCCTTAGACTACATTGGGGCATTGCACCAGATGAGCGCGAGGTCCTGCAGATCGCACATCTCGATCACATCGGAGGCTCGATCCGCAACCGCCTACATGGCGCGCAGGGTTTCGCAGCATCGCCGTCGCGCCGACGGCAATGGCCATGGCTACCTCATCGCTCTTCCCAAACAGTTGGCGTGTTCACTTGCCAGCCTACGCGATGCAGCAGCGGTGTGTCGTCGGTAGCCTCGGCATGACCGAGGCACAGATAGGCTGAAAAGACCCAGCCCTGGGGCACCGCAAACAGCTGCTCCATGACCTTCGGGTCCAGGATCGAGACGATGCCGAGCCCGATGTTCTCGACAAGCGCCGCCAGCCAAAGCGTATGGATCGCCATGGCCGTCGATTGCCGCAGCGTCTCGGGCAGCGTTTGGCGGCCAAGACCGTGGCCCTCGGTCGGATCGGCCACCGTGAAGATCGCCAGCTGCACAGGTGCGATGTCGAGGCCAGCCAGCTTCAGCGCCACGTAGTCCGCATGCTTTTCGGCCGAATAACCGGCCGCCGCTTGGCTGTTGCAGCGCTGGAAGTCGGCGCGAACCGCCGCGCGCAAGGCCTTGTCCGTCACCCGCAGAACCCGCCAGGGCCGTGCATTCCCGACCGAGGGGGCAAAGTCCATTGTCTGGCGCAAGCGCTCGAGCACCCTGTCATCCACCGGATTCGGCCGGAAATGGCGCACATCGCGTCGCCAGCGCAAGATGCGAAGCAGCGTTGCCGAATCGGTCGCCTCAAACTCCATGCCGTTGCCCCTCCAGCGCACGGGCGAGCCGGTTCCACTCGGTGGGAGTCCCCGGCAAGCCCAGGCGTAGCCAACGGCCGGATTGCGGCAAAGGTTTCGGAAATACGCGCGACCAGATCCGCGCGCGTGCGAGCTTCTCCTGCGCCGCGCGGGCGTCGGGCGTGTCGTAAAGCCGGAACAGTGCGGTGCCGCCAACCAGCTTCCAGCCAGCCGTTGCCGCGATCACGTCGATCTCGCGAGTCTCGGACGCCAGCCGTGCCATCGTCGCCGCGGCCCATTGCCGGTCGGACAACGCCAATGTGCCCACGACGAGCGCCGGGCCGGCGACCGGCCAGGGTCCGGCCATTTCAGCCAGCTTCGCAATCTCGCTGGGCGCCCCCAGAACGAAACCGAGCCGCACGCCAGCGAGGCCATAAAACTTGCCGAATGAGCGCAGCACGAACATCTGCGCCTGCCCGGCCATGGGCGCAATCGAAAGCGATGGAACCGGGTCGGCAAAACTCTCATCGACCACCAGCCGGCCAACCTTTCCCGCCAACTGCATGATGGTCGTGGGCGCATGGGATTGGCCGTCGGGGTTGTTGGGGTTCACCACCACCGCGAGATCGGCACCTTCGAGCGCGGCGAGGCTGCCGACCTCATCGACGGTCCAACCGGCGGCGCGCAGACCAGCAGCGTGCTCGTTATAGGTGGGAGTAAGGACGCGGGCGCGCCCGGGTTGGCCGAGTCGAGGCAGCATCTGGATCGCCGCTTGTGCCCCAGCGACCGCCAACATCGACGCATTCGTTCGATAGGCGGCACGAGCAGCCTGCAACAAAACCGCTTGCGCGGCGCGGGTCGGGAGCGTGGTCCAGGCTTCCGGCGGCAGCGCAGGGATTGGGTAGGGTACGCGGTTGATCCCCGTCGACAGGTCGATCCAGTCGGACGCTGTGCCGCCGTACCGAGCCATTGCCATGTCGATATTGCCGCCATGGTCGCGGATGTGATCGTCCATGCAGGTCATGCGGCTGCCCTTACACAATCGCCAACAGCAACAGAACGGCCGCGACAGCAACCATGGCGCGCCGGTACACCGCAAGCCCTCGCGCGATATGGCGGGCATTTGGGTCCGGCGCCGCGCCATTCAACCAAGGCTCGGCCGAGACCTTGTCGCCGTAGGCACGCGGCCCTGACAGGCGGACGCCAAGCGCACCCGCCATTGCCGCCTCCGGCCAGCCTGCATTGGGCGAACGGTGCTGATGCGCGTCCCGAAACATGGTTGCGATAGCCAGCCGAGGTTGGTCCGAGGCCAGCGCGAACAAAAGTCCTGTGAGGCGGGCAGGAATGAGGTTCGCCAGATCGTCGATCCGGGCCGAGGCCCAGCCGAAGGCCTCGTGCCGCGGGGTGCGATGGCCGATCATGGAGTCGAGCGTGTTGATCGCCTTGTAGCCGGCAATGCCGGGCAAACCAAAAAGCGCGCCCCAGAACAATGGAGCCACGATTCCGTCCGAGGTGTTCTCAGCGAGGCTTTCCAAAGCCGCCCGCGCGACGCCCCGCGCATCAAGCCGGTCCGGATCACGCCCGACGATCATCGAGACCGCCAGCCGTGCAGCCTGCAAATCGCCGGCAATGAGTGGGCGCGCAACAGCGTCAACGTGGTCATGCATCGAGCGCGCCGCAACAAGCGGCCAAGCCAGAAAGCCGGTCAACAAGACCCCAACCCATCCCAGCGGTAAAAACGCGGTGAGTCCGGATGCCACACCAGCAGCGAGCCCGATCACGCTCACTGCTGCGAGGCTGCCAGCGAACCTCCGCACGAGTTCGGGCGACGCCTCGAGATTGATGTGCCGATCCACCGCGGCGATGATCGCGCCGAGCCAAGTGACCGGATGTCCAATTCGGGCAAAAAGCGCCTGCGGCCATCCCAACATCGCATCGATCGTCAACGCCACCAACATCGCCACCGCCATGCTCATCGGTCGGAACCCGATGCGGTCCAGTTCACACGGCCGATCGACCAGCCAATTCCGTCCAGCGTCGTGATGCGTGTGAGCGACAATGGTGCAATCTGAAAGGCCAGCGCGGCGCCTGGGGACTCCAGCACCAATGCCAGTGCCGCGCGCGCCGTCCCGGCATGGGCTACGACCGCAATACGGCCGCCGCGCGTGGCCAGTTCCTGGAACGCTGGGCGCGTGCGTGAGCAAAGATCGAGAAAACTTTCGCCGTTTGGCGGGCATTGTGCCGCCAACACTTCGGGAGCTAAAGGACCGAGATCGGGCATCCCGGCGCGTGCAACGCCCTCCCAGTCACCGAAATCCTGCTCCCACAATCGCACGTCAGTTTCCGGTGCAGGCATGCCGGGCCATAGTGCGGCAGCGGTTTGCACGCAACGAAGGGCCGGACTGATTATTCGGTGGTTCACGGGACCGATGGCTGCCCGCAGCCCAGCAAAGTTCGGCACATTGGAACAGTCGGCCGGCACATTACGACGGCCGGCAAGTCGCCCGCCGTTGAGCGAGGGCGCGTGCCGGATGAGAAGCAACTCTGTTGTCGTATGCGCCAAAGTCACCTTTGTCCTTTCGCCGTCAGGTCGTTTCTGCTTTGTGATCACGCAACTTACAAGAGGGACGATGGGCAAGACGATCTTGATCACCGGCGGCGCCCGTTCGGGAAAGAGCGCAATCGCCGAGGCACGAACGCTGGGGCTGGCGCCTCGTGCGATCTATATCGCCACTGCCGAAGCGCGCGATGCCGAGATGGCGTCCCGTATAGCCGCGCACCAGGCGCGGCGTGGCCAGGCATGGAGCACTCACACCGAGCCGCTCGACCTCACCGGAGCGTTGGCCGCGACAGACGGCCGTGGGCCTCGGCTGGTCGACTGCCTGACGCTTTGGCTGACGAACCTGATGCTTGGCGGACACGACTGGCGGATCGCCGGTCGTGCCCTCGTGGCGGCTCTGCCCGCGCAGGTCGATCCGGTGATCATCGTGACGAACGAAGTGGGCGCCGGCATCGTGCCAGACAACGCACTGGCGCGAGACTTCCGTGACGCCGCGGGATTGCTGAACCAATGGGTTGCCGGGGTGGCGGATGAAGTCGTCTTCGCCGTTGCGGGCCTGCCGTTGAAGGTCAAGTGAATGACCGCCGGTCTGTTCCCTAACCCGTTCCCCATGAGCGGGTTGCGCGTGATCGCCGCGCTGGCCGACAAATTGCCGGTCGCCGATGCGAGCGCCATAGCCGGTGCCCGTGCACGCCAGTACAGTCTGAGCAAGCCGCCGGGATCGCTCGGCCGCTTGGAAGAACTCGCCTTGTTCATGGCGGGTTGGCGCGCCACGCCTCGCCCCGAGATTGCGCGCGCGCAAGCACTGATCTTTGCCGGTAACCACGGGATCTGTGCGCAAGGAGTCAATCCCTATCCCCAGGCCGTTACAGGGCAAATGGTGGCAACGTTTGCGGCCGGTGGCGCGGCCATCAACCAGTTGTGCCGCATCTCGGGCGCTGATCTGTCGGTCATTCCGCTCGATCTCGACTGCCCGACTGCCGATTTCACCGAACGGCCGGCAATGTCTGAAATCGAATGCTTGGACGCGCTCAATCGAGGTGCTGCGGCCGTCGACGTGGAAGCCGACATTCTGATCCTCGGCGAAATGGGGATCGGCAACTCCACCGTTGCAGCGGCACTCTGTGCCGCATTGTTCGGAGGGCCGGTGGCCGTTTGGGTCGGACCCGGTACCGGGTCGGATACCGCCGGCATTGCGCGCAAGCTTGAAGCCATCGAAAAGGGATTGACCCGACACCGCGGGCTCGACGCCGCGGAGACGCTAGCCGCGCTTGGCGGCCGCGAGCAGGCCGCGCTCTGTGGTGCAATCCTGGCGGCGCGTACGGCCCGGATACCCGTGATCCTCGATGGGTTCATCTGCACCGCGGCAGCGGCTGTGCTGCATGCCGTTGACGAGCGCCTCCTTGACCATTGCCTCGTCGGCCATACCAGCACGGAACCGGGTCACCGCCGTCTGCTTTCTGCATTGGGCAAGCGTGCCATTCTTGACCTCGACATGCGGCTGGGCGAGGGGTCGGGTGCCGCATTGGCGCTCGGCATCGTCCGGGCGGCGCTCGCCTGCCACAATGGAATCGCGACGTTTGCCGAAGCAGGGGTCGCGACCTCATGACCCGCCCAGTGCATGTTCTGCGAGCCCGGCTGGCTGAAGCGCAGCTTGCCGTCATGCTGCTGACGCGCCTTCCTGCAGGCCGGATCGACGAGCCAGTGCCGGCCATGGCGGCTGCAAGTTGGGCCTTTCCGCTGGTTGGCCTGATCGTCGGTGCGATCACGGCCTTGGTTCTCTCGACTACTGTGTGGCTTGGGTTGGCACCGGCAATTGCCGCTGGGCTCGCGCTGGCGGCCGGTATCGTCGCAACGGGCGGATTGCACGAGGATGGCCTCGCCGATACCGCAGATGGGTTTGGTGGTGGACGCGATCGCGACCACAAGCTGGCGATCATGCGCGATAGCCGCATCGGCACATTTGGCACTCTGGCATTGCTGCTGACACTCGGGCTGCGCTGGTCGGCCGTGGCCGCGCTTGCGAACCAGGACCTGCATCTGACAGCATCTGCGGTCGTGGCCATCGCCATCGCGAGCCGGGCCGGCCTGCCGACAATCCTGCTGTTGCTGCCCGCCGCCCGCCGCGACGGACTGGGTCATACGGCCGGCGGCGGCACTGTTCTACGCGCGGCAGTTGCGCTCGCGATCGGGGTTGCCGCACTTACGCTCTTGATCGGCCATAAGGCGGCGCTGGCGATCGTCATTCTGGAAATCATCATTTTATGGCTGATGGCGCGGCTGGCGATACGCCATATCGGTGGGCAAAGCGGCGACGTGCTTGGCGCCATGCAGCAGGTTGCGGATCTTTGCGCCTGGATCGCGCTGCAGAGGCTCACGAGCTGATCCCCCGGAGATGCATCAACAAATTAATCGACAAGTCGGTCTGAGCCCGATGCATCTGCGGAACGTGCACCTGTTTCCCATCGCAACCTCATCCGGTTCCCAAAGCGCTCCAAGCTGACCATCACCGAGACCAAGGTCGTCAGGGCCGAGAACATTCCGGCCGGCGCCCGCTTCAAGGGGTACGGGTCGCGTCGTCACCAGGATCAACAGCAGAAGACCAGCACCGAGCCTGCCCAAGCCGCCAACCGCGGCAAGGACACCGGCTGTCTAAAGCCGCCTATCGATCTGTACACGCCTCACTTCAGTGGAGTGGACGAAACTGAACAGTCGAGTGAGAAATGCGGGCTAGAGCTGCCCTTGAGGGCCTATTTCTTCATCTCGATCTCCAGGAAAACGAACTCGTGCGGGCTCGCATTGACGACGTTGTGCTCGATGCCCTCGTCCCGCGTGTAGGACTTGCCGGCCGTGAGATCGACGACGCGCTCGACCCCGCCCGGCTCCTCCAGCATGAGCTTGCCCGTCGTCATCGGCACCACGACATAGTCGTGGCCGTGGCGATGCCAGCCGGTCTCGGCGCCTGGTGCGAACCGCCATTCGGTGACGATCGTGCGGGGGGTGTCGAGTTGCACGGTGGCTAAGGCTTGCGGGCGAGTGGGTTTGGCAGCGGGCATGGGCGTGATCCTTTGGACAGCATTTGGCCTGCTGTCAGCGTAGTCGGCAAGTCCCGTCGCGGTAAACCCTACACTGCCGCCCCAGCCGGCATGCCAACGAGCGCAACTGCCGCGTCGTCGGCGATCTCGGCCAGCTCGCTCGTCGCAAGGGCCAGCGCCTGCGCCAATGACTCGACGCCCGAGAGGTCGACGACGTGGCGGCCATGCAGCAGCAGCAGGCCCGGCACCGCGCCGTGGCCAGCGGCACCACCCGCCGTCTCCGTCCACAGGCTCTCGATCGCAGCGAGCACATCACGCGGCGCCGGCTTGCGCACCAGCGCGCGGCTTCGCTGGACGCGGATCGTGCCCTCCCAATCGACGACGCGGACCTTCGTGAAGCCGTCGCTTGGCCTCCGATAGACGCGCAGGTCCGGCGTTTCGGCAGCCAGTTGCAGCGTGTCCGGTGCCACCGCCATCGACCGCGCGGCGATCCCGCGTGCTTCGCGTTCCGGAATCGAACCGCCGGGGTCCTTCACGTGCATCTCGGCGGCGCCCATGGCGATGGCGCGGACGCGGTGAGTCATCGGATCGACGTCGACCGTGACGTCGACGGTTTTCGCGTCGGCGCCGAGCCGCACCACCGCCTCGATCGCCTCGCGGCGGATCGCCTGCAGGTCCTCGGGCTTCGGATGCGGTACGATCCGCTCGACGACGTCGCGGACAAGCGCCAGCGCCACGCCGATCGACGAGATCACTTCCGCGTCCTTGGAGATCTCGTGATCGAGTTTCATGCGCGCGGCCGCATAGGGGATCAGCGCCGCGGCGCCGCCGCCCTCGCCGATCAGCAGGCATTGGTCGGGATCGAGTTGGTATTCCTTCACTAGGCCTTCAACGACCGGGATAACCTTGTCCGTCGCACAATCGAGCACGGCGCGGGCGGCTGCCTCGACGTCGACGCCGAGAAACACGGCGAACGCCTGGAACGCGCGGCGCGCCGAGGCCTGGTTGCCGCGGGCGTGGTGGCCGGGCTTCGGCAGCCCCAGCACGTTGGCGGCGCAGGTGGTGGTAAGCGCATAACGCGTGCCATCGGCGACGCGGACCGAGACGTAGTTGGCGCCATCGCCGGGCTTTGGCTCGAACAGCTCGACCTTGGGCTGCAGAATCGCGTTTTCGTCGGCGAATGCGGCATACGGCAAGCCCGCGATGTGGGCGCTGCGCGGGCCGACGTCGACGAGGCGGCCGGGTTCGGCGCGAATGAGACTGCCGCCTGCGATGCCGATGACGCGGACATCAAGCGAACTGACGAAGGTCTCGTGGCCGCCGACGCGGGCGTAGGTGACCGTCGGGCGGCCGTTGCGGATGACGCCGATGTTCGTCGAGGTGCCGCCGACCTCGAAATAGATGCCGTCCGAGACGCGCAGATGCATCAGCGCACCGGCGACGCTGGCGGCCGGCCCCGACAGCATCGTCATCGCCGGCCGGCGGCGCATCTCGCGGATGTCCATGACGCCACCGTCGCCGCGCATGATCATCAATGGCGCTTTGATGCCGGCTTCACGAACGCTTTCCTCGGTCATGTTGGCAGTCGCTACCATTTTCGGCAGGATCGAGGCGTTGATGACAGCCGTTCGTGTCCGCGTGGTCAGGCCATAGAGCCGCGTGATCTCGTGGCCACAGGTGGTGGCGAGACCCTGTTCGTCGCCAAGTGCGCGTACCATCTCCTCGGTGCCGGTATCGTCGACGCCGAAAGCGCTCGAGGCGACCAGCACGGTGGCGCCCTCAGAGACAAGCTCCGAGATGGCATTTTGCACTTGGGCGGCGTCCAAGTCGTCTGTGACGAGGAAACGGTTGGCGGTTTTTAGCATGCGCCCGTGCGCCAGCTCGAACGTCTCGACCTTGACCTGCGCTTCGGCCAGCGCCGCGGCGTTCTTGCCCGCCATGCCGAGCACACCGACGGGGGCCACGTCGCCCTCCAGAAGCGCGTTGGTCGCCTGCGTCGTGCTGTGGGCGAGGAACACGACCTCCTCCGGAGCGACGCCCGATTGCGCTAGAACTTGGGCGAAAACCTCGACCACGCCGGCCGCGACGCCGCGCTCGTGGGCGTGCGTGGTCAGCACCGAGTAGCGCCCGGTCACGGCATGCGTGGCGTTGTCGATCAGCACAGCCTTGGTGAACGTGCCGCCGACGTCGATGCCGATGCGGTAGGCGCGGGTTGGCTCGGTCTTCTTCTGCATGTCCGGAGATTGCCCCCATGTCTTGTGGGCCCCATGTCTTGTAGGCCCCATGTCTCGAGGCCTGTATGGCTGGAGGCCTGCCCCTTGGCCCCATCCCATCTCCGCTCCTAGCGCCTATCGGCGAAACCGTCAAAGCGGCGCGAGGGCCGATCTGCCCGGCGCGCAATTCGGCTCCAGGTTTGCGGCAACGCTCGGAATCAGGATTGGCGCAGCTTGAAGCGCTGAATCTTGCCGGTGGCGGTTTTCGGCAGATCGGCACGGGCGTCGATCCAGCGCGGATACTTCCAGCCGCCGGCTGTTGTCTTCACATGCGCCTTCAGTTCGTCGAATAGCGCCTCGCTTCCAGTGAAACCGGGATTGAGAACCACGAACGCCTTCGGCTTCATCAGACCGTCGGTGTCTTCCTTGCCGACGACTGCGGCTTCGAGCACGGCCCTATGCGTGATCAACGCGCTCTCGACCTCGAATGGCGACACCCAGATGCCGGACACCTTGAACATGTCGTCGGTGCGGCCGCAGTAGATGTAATAGCCGTCAGCGTCGATGCGGTATTTGTCGCCGGTGTGTGTCCATTGCCCGCGAAACGTCTGCTGCGATTTCTCGCGCTGCAGCCAGTAGCCCTCAGCCGCAGACGGACCCTTGATCACGAGTTCGCCGATCTCGCCCTGCGGCACTGTCAAGCCGTCGTCGTCGAGCAGCTTGGCCTCGTAGCCCGGCACGGGTGTTCCCGACGATCCGTAGCGGATCTTGCCCGGCCGGTTCGAGACAAAGATGTGCAGCATCTCGGTCGAGCCGATGCCGTCGATGACCTCGATGCCGACGATCCGCTGCCAACGATTGCCGACGTCCTCGGGCAAGGCTTCGCCGGCCGAGGTGCAGAGACGCAGGCGTGCGGAGCCGGCACCCTTGTCGAGCGTCGGCGACGCCAGCATCGCCGCGAACAGCGTCGGCACGCCGCAGAAGATGGTCGGGTTGTGCGCGCGGAGCACGGCGCCGACGCTGTCCGGCGTCGGTCGCTCCGGTAACAGCACCGTGGTGGCGCCGACCGACATCGGAAACGACATGCCGTTGCCGAGGCCATAGGCAAAAAACAGCTTGGCCGCCGAGAAGATCACGTCATCCGACTTGATGCCGAGCACGCCCTGCGCGAACAGCTTCGCCGTCGCCATCGGGCTCGCGTGCAGATGGCGCGTGCCTTTCGGCATGCCGGTCGAGCCAGACGAGTAGAGCCAAAACGCCACTTCGTCCGCTAGCGTGTCTGCGGCTTTCGCTGTCGGCTCGCTGTTGGCGAGGAGATCATCGAGGCTCAACATCTTGTCGTCGCTGTCGCGGCCGGCAACGATGACATGCAGATGCCGCATCGCCGTGATCGTCGCCAGCATCGGCGCCGCGCGCTCGTAGAGTTCCGCTGAAATCACCACCGCGTCCGCGCGCGCATCCTCGATCATGTACGCGAGCGCTTCGTTGGGCAGCAGCGTGTTGAGCGGCACCGGCACGACGCCAGCCTTGATCGCACCCCAGAACACCACCGGCATGTCCACGGTGTCGAGCATGATGAGCGCGATGCGCCGCTCGCGTGCGATGCCGAGGCGCGGCAGCACATTGGCGAAGCGATTGCAGGCGGCAGCCAGTTCGGCATAGGTCAGCCGCCGCTTCGGATCGATGAACGCAACTTTGCCACCGTGCCCATCGGCGACATTGCGATCGACCATGTCGACAGTGGCATTGTAGGCACCGGTAGGCGCGGACCAGTTCGCGGTTGGCTCGTTAGCCGGCATGTTCGCCTCCTAAAGACGAGGCAGCAGAAGCAGGCAGCGGGCGGCAGGACAGAGCGCGTTTGATAAGTTCGGCCATCGTTGCATCCATGACGTCTTTCCCGCCTCCGTTGCCTGCTTCTGCTGCCCGACTTCAAACACCCAAATGCCGCTGCATGATCCCTGGGTCCGCCATCAACGCTGTGGGCGTTCCCTCGAACGCGATCTGGCCTTTGACGAGAATGACGACGCGGTCGGCTACGGCAGTCACCTCAGACACCGTCTTGTCGACGACGAGCGTTGCAATGCCGCTCTCGCGAACGAGACGGACCGTCTTCCAGATCTCGTCGCGGACCAGCGGCGCCAGACCTTCCGTCGCTTCGTCGAGGATCAGGACGCGTGGATTGGTCAGCAGCGCGCGGCCGATCGCCAGCATCTGCTGCTCGCCGCCGGAGAGTTGATCGCCACGGTTCGTGAGGCGCTGGCCGAGACGCGGAAAGAGATCGAGAATGCGCGCCATCGTCCATGTCATCTGGCCATCGACGCCTGCGCGCTCGGCGATTGCAAGATTTTCGCGAACTGACAGCGACGCGAAGATGCCGCGCCCTTCCGGCACGTAGGCGATGCCCCGCTGCGCGATCGCAAAGGTCGGATCCCGCGTCACATCCCAGCCACCGACTGCGACGGAACCCGAGCGCGGACGGACGAGGCCCATGATGGTGCGGATGAGCGTCGTCTTGCCCATGCCGTTGCGGCCCATCAGGCCAAGCGTCTCGCCTGCGTGCAAGGCTAGCGAGACGCCGTGCAGAATGTGGTTCGCGTCATAGTAGGTATGGAGGCCCTTCGCCTCGATCAGCGGCACGCTCCGAGGCGTCATGCGTGCCCCCCGAGATACGCCGTCTGCACGTCGGCGTTGGCGCGAACATCGGCAGGCGTGCCGGTCGCGAGCACGGCGCCTTCGACCAGCACGGTCACGCGGTCGGCGACCTTGAAAACGAAATCCATGTCGTGCTCGATCAGCAGCACTGCGTGGTCCTTGGCGAGTGACTTGAGCAAAATGGCCATGCGCTCGCCGTCCTCCGGACCCATACCGGCCAGCGGCTCGTCGAGCATCAGAACCTTCGGACGGCTCGCAAGCGTCATGGCGATCTCGAGACGGCGCTTGAGGCCATGCGCCAGTGTGCTCGCGAGGCGTTGATGGCCATGCGGCAGCCCCGCACGTAAAAGCGCGGCGCGCGCTCGCTCCACAAGCTCAGGCTCGTGCATGGGAGCTTTGAAGAGCCGCGGGGTGGGTAATGCAACAGCTTGCACGGCGAGCCGGACATTTTCGAGAACAGACAGCTCTTTGAAGATCTCGGACCTTTGAAATGACCGGGCAATGCCGATGTGCGCGCGCCGATGCACGGGCGTTAGGGTGATTTCCCGCCCTTCGAGAAAAATGCGGCCGGCGCTCGGCCTGAGCTCTCCGGCCAGAAGGTTGACGAACGTCGACTTGCCCGCGCCATTCGGGCCGATGACGGCATGCAGCTCGTGTGGCCGCAGCGTGAAATCGACGCCGCGCACTGCCCTGAGGCCGCCGAACGACTTGGAGAGGCCGCTCGTCGAAAGCATGCTGGTTTCTGCGTCATTCAGAAGCTGCATCGGCACTCGCCTCCCGCTGATGGGGCGGACCTTGGGCTTCAAGTTCGCAGGTTTGCGTGACGTCGCCTATTTCCGGCAGCGACGACCAGATCCCAGTGATGCCGTTCCTCAAAAGCAGAACCGCCGCAAGGATGACGATGCCTTCGACCAGCGGCTTCCTTTCCGTGATGAGTTGCGCCACCTCGCCCAAGGCGGTGTAGGCAAATGCCCCGACAATGGCACCCGCCAGCGAGCCGATGCCGCCGAGCAGGATCATCAGTAGTGCTTCGGCCGACTTGTGCCAAGAAACGAGTTCCGGGTTCACGAAGCCCGAGTGCAGGCTCCACATGTGGCCGGCCGCTCCCGCCAGCATGCCGGCGATCACGAACGCGGCGAGCTTGTAACGCGTCGTATCAAAGCCCATCGCCAGCATGCGGTGCTCGTTGACGCGGATACCATCCAGCACGCGGCCGAACAACGAGCGCAGCAGGAATGCCAGCGCCAGATAGGTAAGCGAGAGCTGCGCCAGTGCCACGTAATAGCTGGGCCAGCCGCGCTTGGTTCGGGGCAAGTCTTTCGGTTCGAGTGTCCAACCAAATGCCGAAATCATCGGCTTTGCCAGATACGCGCCGTCGGTGCCGCCACCAAGCTTGGTATCGTGGAAGACGGAAAAGATCATCTGCCCGAATGCCAGCGTCACCATCAGGAAGAAGAAGCCTTTCGTGCGCAGCGACAAGGCGCCGACGACGAGCGACGCGAGCCCCGCGACGATCATCGCCGCCGGCAGCGTCTGCCAGAGCGGGCGGGGTGATCCTTCCGGCGACAGCAGGTAAACGACATAGGCAGCAAGGCCGTAGAACGCGCCGTGACCGAGACTGACGAGGCCGGTGCCGCCGACCAGCAAATGCAGCGAGAGTGCCAGCATGGCGCCAATCATCGCCGTCGTGATCAGCCCGACGTAGTACGGCGTGACACATAACGGCAGCACGGCAAGCACGGCCACCGTTGCAGCCAGCGCAAGCCAGCCCGCGGGGGACTGCGGCAGCATGCGGGAGTGATCCGTCATGCGCGGCCTCCGAACAGGCCGGTCGGGCGGAACAGCAATACGACGACCATGAGGATGTAGACCGACATTGAGGCGACCGCCGAGAGCAGCCCGCTGATGCCGCCGGGCCCAAGTGCCGAGCCGTAGGCCTTGCCGAGCGTGTCGATGAGCCCGATCAATAGCGCTGCCCAGAAGGCGCCAGACACCGAGCCGAGCCCGCCGATGACGACGACGACAAACGAGATGATCAGCAGGCCGTCGCCCATGTTGGGATAGACCGACGTGAGCGGTGCCGCGAGTGCGCCCGCCGTCATCGCCAAAGCGGTGCCGACGGCAAACACCGTCAGATGCACGCGACTGGCATCGAGCCCGAGAATGTCCACCATTTCCGGCTTCTCGGCGGCGGCGCGGATGATGGCGCCCATCTTCGTGCGCTCGACCCACCAGAACAGCAGTCCTGCAAGGACCAGACAGGCGCCGATGACGGCGAACCGGTAGGCGGCGTAACTGAAGCCGGACGTGATCGGTACCGAGAAGTCGAGTGCCACAGGAATCGGCACGGAATGGAAATCATTGCCGACGAGAGCCGAGCGTAGTTCTTCGAAGATCAGGATCAGGGCAAAGGTGAGCAGCACTTGGTCAAGATGCTCGCGCTTGTAGAAGTGGCGAAAGAGGCAGCGCTCGAGCAGCAAGCCAAGCCCAACGCCGCAGGCAATTGCCACCGGCAGCGCGAACCAGAGGGAACCGGTCGATCGCGCCACCAGAAACGCGACGTAAGCGCCGATCATGAACAGTGAGCCGTGCGCGAGGTTGATGATGCCGAGCACGCCGAAAATCAGCGTCAGGCCACTCGCGATCAGAAATAGCAATAGACCGTACTGCAGTCCGTTCAGGAGTTGCGAGAGCAATGTCGCCAGTGTCATTCAGTCCTCCCCGGCGGTGGCTGCCCGGCAGATTTTACGGCCACTCGGGCTGAGTGAGGCAATAGGCAGTTGGCAATAGGCAATAGGAAGTCAAGTCAGGGCGTCTTTTCTGCTGCCTAATGCCTACTCCCAATTGCCCATTGCCTCACTTTCAGTACGTCTCGACGTGATAGCGGCCGCTCTGGCGCATCACGGTTTTGATGGCTCCCCAATCCTGGCCGTGTTTGCGGGCGATGTCGGCCAGCGCGTCCTCGACACCGGTCTCCATGCCCTTCAGGCCGCAGATGTAGATGTATGTATCGGCGCTGGCGAGCAACTTCGCGACGCCGGCGGCTTCGGTCCGCATGCGGTCCTGCACATACTCTTTCGCCGTTCCGGCAATGCGCGAGAACACGAGATGTTTTTCCAGCAGTGTCGGCGGTACTTTCTGCAGCGGTCCGAAGTACGGCAACTCATCGGGCGTGCGGGCGCCGAAAAACATGACCAGTTTGCCGGCGGCGTTCTGCATGGCGCGGCGACGGCGCTCGGTGAAGGCGCGAAACGGGGCGGAACCGGTGCCGGTGCAGATCATGAGGATGTTGGCGTTGGCATCGTTGGGCATCAGGAAGGTGGCCCCGAACGGTCCGGCCACCTGAACGGTATCGCCGACTTTCAGATTGCACATGTAGTTGGAGCCGACGCCACCCGCGACCAGTTTGATGGTGAGGCCGACGTTGTTGGCGTTGCGTTTCTCGCCGTCGCGCGCCGACGCGATCGAATAGAGGCGGATGTCGTGCGGCCGGCCGTTTGCTTGGCGGCCAGGCGGGACGATGCCGATCGACTGGCCTTCGAGCACGGGGAATATCGTCGCGCCGAACGAGAGCACGATGTGGCGAACGTCGCTTTCGGTGCCGGCGCCGGTGATGCGGAAGTTTCCCTGGACGGTTGCCATGGCGGGCTTGTCACGGCGGAAGAGATTGATCGTGGGCTTTGCGGCAGATGCGGGTGCCGCCGCCTTGCCGCCGGTGCCGGCGTGCGCCTCGGCGAGCAGCTTCTCGACCTCGTCCTCGACGGCCTGCACGGCGGCACTTGAGTCCGGCCCAAGTTCATCCTGCTTCGGCAACTCGTTCCAGCTGAACTGCTCGTCGAGTGCGTAGGCCTTCGCCCGCGCCACCACGCGCCAGTTGTCGATCGAGCCGGTCGGACACGGCGAAATGCAGTCCATGCAGAAGTTGCACTTCTCGGGATCGACGACGTAATTGTTGGCGTCATGCGTTACCGCGCCGACCGGGCACGTCGCCTCGCAGGTGTTGCAGCGGATGCAAACCTCGGGATCGATGAGGTGCTGCTTGAGGAGGGTGGAGGGGTGCTCGGCGAGGGTAGTGGTCATGGGGTTCGTGGTCCAATCGCGGACGATCTGCAATCCAGGGACAATTACTGAGCTTCGACTTCGACCGTCTTGGTCGAGAAATCGATCAGCAGGATACCGGGCGAGAGCAGCTTGGTGCCGACAAGTGCTACTGGGTCACCGTCGCGAATTAACCGCTGCTGGGCGGGATCGGGAGAAATGTAGACGCTCGTTGGCCTTTGCGAACCGAGCCAATCAATTGTGCCATGCCCGAGTTGGACCGCCTCGCGCCGCCCATCGGCAAACTCGACGATGTCCTTGTCCATGCGAATACGGAACCCTAGTCGCCGGGCGGTCGACACACTCATGAGCAGATCGCCATTGAAACCAGTGTCAACCAGCGCAACGAAGCTATCTTCAGACCCAACACGAAGAATGCGAACAAGTGGTCTTCTCAGCTCGTCTACGCTTCCGACTGCAGTGCCCACAATCCACCCCCGATCGTGATCGGCACACGGACTTCGTGGCTCCAGGCGGAGCGGTTCGATCCGAAGAGCGCCTCGAAGCGATCTGCTGCATCGAGTCTGGAAGCGCCCATCACATATAGCCCGCTGCCGAGATCGACACTAACGCCAGTGCCTGTCGCCGAGGCATTGATCACGGATTGATGGCGCGTGAGCCAAATCTCCTGGAATCGAGCCAAATCGCGCGCTGTTACATGCTCGATCGGTGGGGAGGGTGTCTGTGCTGCTAGAGCAACGCGCTCCTCTTCGGCGCTCATGACCGGCGCACAGTCGAGCAAGCCCGCACGCAGTCGATCACGCTCGCTTTGAACAAAATCGATCGTCGATACGGGCGCTGAAAATGGCCGCAAGCTCGCACGGGGTTCAGCAGAAACGTACGTAAAGGCGCTCTTGTTAGCATTGCCCGGATCATCGGCAAGAATGACGTTCGCAATTGTGCCCTTGTTGCTGCTTGTTGCTTCGATTTTGGGCACGCTGCCGGGGTCGTACTTCTTTTCATACATATCTCGCTCCTTCGTGGCGCGGGAAGCCTCTCAACACCATACCCCAGCAACCGGCTCGCTGAAACGAGGTCGCTAAGGTCATCCACGTATTGTGGACCTCACGCCTGATGCACCTTCACGAACTCGAAGTCGCCGCCCTTGTTGTCGACCGCGACTTTGGGCGCGGCGATCCAGTTGGCGTACTTGCCGCGGTCCCAGCAGGGCTGCATCAGCGAGGCGATGAAATCACCGTCGGCCTTCGAGGGCAGCCACTGGTCGCGCATCTTGGCCCATTGCTCCTGCGATAGCAGCTTGCCGTCGGGCGAGGCTTCGATGTTCTTGAACTCGCCAATGGCGCGGTTGAAGGCGACCGATGGCAACATCAGGGCGAACTTGATGCCGGCCTTCTCGATGATGCGGTTCCAGCGCGAGACGCCGCCCTGGCAATCCCTGATGTAGTCGTCGCGCAGCCGCATGTTGATCGCAGTCAGCGCCGGCTCCTCGACGGTGCGGATCTGGCCGTCGATGAATTTCAAGACTGGATAGGTCGCGCTCGTCAGACGGTGATCGTCTTCGATTTTGGTTTCCATGAAGCGGCCCTTGAGGCCAGCGTTGTAGAAGTTGGCGGCGTTGGTCGAGACTTCCGAGCCGAAGAGATCGAGCGACAGCGAATAGTGCAGGTTCGCCTTCTTCTGAATGGTGGCTAAATCGATGACGCCGAGCGCGCGAATGCGGGCGATATCGAAGGGATCGTCGATGCCGGCGGCCTTCATCGCCTCGCAGGTGCGCTCGATCGTTCGTCCGACACCGGTTTCGCCGACGAACATGTGGTGCGCTTCCTCGGTCAGCATGAACCGCGTGGTGCGCGACAGCGGGTCGAAGCCCGACTGCGCTAGAGATTCGAGCTGCATCTTGCCGTCACGGTCGGTGAAGAACGTAAACATGAACAGCGACAGCCAGTCCGGAGTCTCCTCGTTGAAGGCACCGAGCATGCGCGGCTTGTCGACGTCACCCGAGCGGCGCTGCAAGAGGCCGTCGGCCTCCTCGCGGCCGTCCTTGCCGAAATATTTGTGCAGCAGATAGACCATCGCCCACAGATGCCGGCCTTCCTCGACATTGATCTGGAAGAGGTTGCGCATGTCGTACAGTGACGGCGCGGTCTTGCCGAGAAAGCGTTGCTGTTCGACGGAAGCGGGCTCCGTATCCCCCTGAATGACGACGAGGCGGCGCAGCATGGCGCGGTATTCACCCGGCACTTCGTTCCAGGCATTCTCGCCCTTATGGGCGCCGAAATTGACGAGGCGATTGTCATCTTGGGGAGCCAGGAGAATGCCCCAGCGGTAATCGGGCATCTTCACATAATCGAACTTGGCCCAGCCCTTCGGATCGATCGAGACGGCGGTGCGCAGATATACGTCCGACGTCTGGAAACCCTCGGGTCCCATCGTCATCCACCAGTCGATATAGCCCGGATGCCATTGCTCCAGCGCCTTCAGCACGCGCTGGTCATCGGCCAAATTGACGTTGTTCGGGATCTTCGTCGTGTAGTCGACGGCGCCGGCGGGAGAGGCGGATGTGGCGGTCTGGGTCATGGGGCTTGTTCCTCTTTGGCGGTCGGATTGGACGAGGGGCCGATCCCACACTTCACCCTTCCCCCCTTGCGGGGGAAGGGCCGGGGATGGGCGGTGAGTACGTCCGCGATTGTTGCTTGACCAAGCGCCTCGGCAATCATAGTGCAGGCCTGATCGGGATCCTCGGTGGCAATGCCGCTTGGTATCCGTACGATCTTGAAGCGTTGGTTCGTTAGCCACTGGTCTCGCATCAGGTCGGACTCGATCCGGCGGGCATGCTCATGCACGACGCCGTCAACTTCGACAATCAGCCGGCGCTCCAGGCAAACGAAATCGACCACAAAGGGCCCGATCGGATGCTGGCGGCGAAACCTCAGTCCCCACTGCTGCCGGCGCCGCAGGATATCCCACAGCGCCCGCTCGGACTCGGTAGCTCTGGATCGCAGTGATCGAGCGCGTGCAACGGTCACGGCAGTTCCTCATCGCTAGAGCGGTGGACACCCCCCATCCCCGCCCCTTCCCCCGCGAGGGGGGAAGGAGGAAGCAGGGCGTCAGAACCTGCCGGGTAATTCGCGGCTCCTGAACTGATACTGTTCATCGCGACTAGTTCCTCTGGATATGACCAAGAGCTAGATCAAGCTTGACAGCTGTTCGGCTGCTTCTTCAAGCGTCAGCGAATGCGATTTCGGAAAATTGGGAATTCGCTCACGCAGTGTACGCTTACCGTGCTTATCGACTGCGTCAGGCAGCAGAATGGGTTCGATTTGATCGAACATCCGGCGAGCCAGCTCAAACAAGTTCAGATAGGGTATTCTAATTGCAACGCCTGTTTTCAGGTATCGTGACGCGTACGGCGCAACGCCAACTTCGCCACTCAACAATCGCAAAGCATCGGAATCGTCACTCGACAAATTCATATTGAGCCCGTACTTGCGAGCTTGCCGAAACAGCGCTTCCAGATCGTGTGTGAACGGCGCTGCACATTTTGATCCATGCCAGATCAAGGACTTGAGTTCCAGTTCTATTGCATGCCCCACCAATGTCGTGACGGGATCCAAAAACGACAACTTCAGGCTTCCGACTTCACAACAGTAGTAAGTGTGTTCTGCGACCCGCAGATAGCTCCACCCACTGTTCAAATATCCGACTGGTTCGGTCATCTGGTGTTAACTCCGATTTGAAGTTGCTGGATCACACCACTTCGTCTTCTCAACTCCAGCATCAGGCGAATTCCCAGGCAGGCATCAACACGCTTCTCCCTTCCCCCCTTGCGGGGGAAGGGGCGGGGATGGGGGGCTTCCGCCC
>JANLQP010000153.1:0-45306 GCA_031367895.1 Hyphomicrobiales bacterium | reverse complement strand
CCTGTCGACTTCTGAACGCTCGTGCTGGACCGTCCCGGACGATTGTGTAATGTCGATGCAACGATATTGATTCCGGGCCAGTTTCTGGGCCCCAACATCTCAAGGATTTCACGCGATGACCGCTGCTGCCGACCCCGCCATCCCCCAGGGAACGCTGATGAAGGGCAAGCGCGGCCTGATCATGGGCGTCGCCAACAACCGCTCGATCGCCTGGGGCATCGCGCAGGCGTGCGCCGCGCAAGGCGCGGAACTGGCCTTTACGTACCAGGGAGATGCCCTGAAAAAGCGGGTGGAGCCGTTGGCCGCCGAAGCCGGTTCCAAGATCGTGCTGCCGTGTGACGTGACCGACGCTCCGTCCATGGATGCGGTTTTCGCCGAGTTGAAACGTAGCTGGGGCCGCCTGGACTTCATGGTGCACGCCATCGCGTTCGCCGACAAGAACGAGCTGGATGGCCGCTACGTCGATACAACCGAAGGCAACTTCACAAAGTCGCTGCTGATCTCCTGCTATTCGTTCACGGCGCTGGCGCAGCGGGCCGAAAAGCTGATGAGCAACGGTGGCTCGCTGTTGACGCTGACCTACTACGGCGCCGAGAAGGTGATGCCGCACTACAACGTGATGGGCGTCGCCAAGGCCGCGCTCGAGGCGAGCGTGCGCTATCTGGCGGCCGATCTCGGCAAGCAGAACATCCGCGTCAACGCGATCTCGGCCGGGCCGATCAAGACGCTTGCCGCGTCAGGGATTTCGGACTTCCGGTACATCTTGAAGTGGAACGAGTACAACTCGGCGCTGCGCCGTACCGTCACGATCGAGGAGGTTGGCGCCTCCGGTATGTACCTGCTGTCGGATCTCGGCCGCGCCGTCACCGGCGAAGTGCACCACGTCGATGCCGGCTATCACGTGCAGGGCATGAAGAACGAAGACGCGCCTGACATCTCGGTCGCCAAGAGCGATTGAGGGTTGGTGTCAGCGGGTAGGGGGTAGGGCGCGATAGCCCTCCTTAGGCGTCGTGCGCCGGTGCGGCGCGCAAATTGGTGCAATGCGGTGCAAATGCACAGCGCCTTTTCGACCGTATCCCCGGGTGTCCGCCCCTCTTGCCCTTTCCCTAGCGCCGCCGCAATTTGTCGCCATGATCCGCCGTCATTCCGGGAAAGAGATTTTCCGAGGCGGATTAGCGGTACAAGATCGGCGGGATAAGGTCATGCGCAAGCTCTGGACGCTCGGACTCTGCCTTTTTGCGGCAGTGTTAACGCATGGTATGGTCGAACCGGTCGCGGCTCAGTCAACCGGTGCCCGTATCGAACGCGAGGCGGGCCAGCAATTCACCGGCAAGGCCTACGCGCGATCGACTGGCGGCACGTTCGAGGCATGCGCGGCGCGCTGCCTTGCCGACAAGCGCTGCATGGCGCTGGAACACAATCGTGGTGGTGGCCGGGTCACCAATCGCAACGTCTACTGCCGCCTGTACAGTGCCCGGTCGGAGATGCGGACGAGTAAGTTCGCGGACGTCGGCTACAAAACCGAGGCCGCGCTGCCCGCAAGCCCCAGCGTTGCCGGCGGCGGCGCGGGTTCACCGGATCAAACGAAGGCTCCGGATCCAGCGCAAGCGGAACAAGCGGCGCGCAAGGCAGCAGACGAGCGCAAGGCTGCAGAGATGCGTCGGGCCGACGAAGCGCGCAAGGTTGCCGAAGCCAAGCAGCAAGCCGATCGCAGCGTGCAAGCGTCGAGGTCGGCGCCACCACCGGCACCGCCCGTCGTTGCGATGCCCCCTCCCGCGTCGGCGCCCGCGCCCGCACCTGCGTCGCCATCTGCCGGCGCCGAGCCACCTGCCGCATCGCCCGCTCCTGCGGCAACGCCACCCGCTGCCGCATCCAAAGAACCGGCGCGCCCGTCGACGCGTTCGATGTCACCGTCCAACAAGGCTGTTCCGTCGGCAGCGTCCGCGGCATGGGATGTCGTCCCCGTCTTCTACGGCACCGACCGCAATCGCCAAACTCTGGCAAAACGCGTCGCCTACGGCTCGGATCGCGCACGCCGCTTGGAACTCGGGCAGGCCCTCGTCACCGTGCCGAAGCTGCATCAGGTGCCCAATGTCGAGCGCCCCTGGGCGATCAAGATCCCCTATCTCGACATCACGCTCTATCAGGAGAGCGAGGACCCGAAGAAGCACTTCACGATCAAGGAGCTGAAGGCGCTCTCGCGGGACGAGATGCTGGCGCTGGTCCGCGAGCGCCTCGCAGCGTCGAAGAACTTCAAGGATCAGGCGCTGGTCATGATCCACGGCTACAACAACGGCTTCGATGAGGCACTTTTCCGTACCGCGCAGATCGCCTACGATCTGAAATTCGACGGCGTGCCGTTCCTCTACAGCTGGCCGTCTGGTGGGGGTATCACCAGCTACCCGTACGACCGTGATAGCGCAACCCAGGCCGAGCAGTATTTGAGCCAGTTTCTGCTGCTGGTGCTGAACGAAACAGGAGCGAAAGCGGTCAACATCATCGCGCATTCGATGGGTAACCAGCCGTTGCTGAGTGTGCTGCGCGAACTGAAACGGAGCAACCCGACCGAGGTCGCGCGCATCAACCAGATCATTCTGGCGGCGCCAGACGTCGACCGCGACGCCTTCGAGTATATCGCCGGGCAGCTGCAAGGCGTCAGCCGCGGCATCACGATGTATGTCTCCTCGAACGACGCGGCGCTCGGCATTTCCCGGCGCTTCGCCGGCGGCGTGCCGCGCGCCGGGGACGTGCCGGCCGATATCGGCCCTTCCATCGTTGCAGGCATCGACACGATCGACGTCTCGGCGCTCTCGACCGATTACCTGGCGATCAACCACTCGAACTATGCGGAGAAATCGGCGCTGATCCAGGACATCGAACTGGTGTTCCGGACCGGCGAGCGTCCACCCGAAAATCGATTGCCGATCCTCAAACGTATGCCGAGCCCGAAAGGCGATTTCTGGCGCTACCCGAACTGACAGGCGATCCGGCCCGAGCGGACATAAATCATCAGTCGTTAACTGAGACTTCATACGGATTTGGCAAACCTCTGGGCGTTGGGAACGGTGTTCTCGCCGTCTGAGAGGTGTCGCCCAGTGACGATCGGCGTTTACAGAATTTATGTTGCCCATGCCTTCGCAAGTGACGCGGTGCTGGCCAAATTGGCGGTCACCCTCGATGCAACGCCGAATTTTCTCTATCGGCTCGACCGCATCACGCAAGCCGATCTGCTGGCAGCCGCGGACGCTGAGGCTGGCGAGCGTGCCGCGATCCGGGTGGCAATGACCCAGTCGCATCTGATGCTGGTGCCGACCGATGCGGCCGCAGAAGCCGATCGGCTGCGTCCACTCGAACTGGATCTGGCACGCCACGGTTTCCGCCGCCGAATCCCGGTATTGGGGCTGGCGGAGCAGGGGATGGTCGAGGCGTACGCCCCGGCACTCGGTATCGATCGAATCGTCGCACGAGATGCGGCGGAGTTGGCCTGCGCGATCCAGGAACTCGCCGAAGAAGCAGCTGCCGAACGGCGTCAGGCGAACGTGATCGAGTTGGCCCGCCCACTCAAGAGCCAGCCAAAGCTGGTGACGGGCCGGGTCGACGTTGTTCCGGTCGCGCCAGTCGCGCCGCGCGGCAGTGAGACGACCGGCGAGCGCGCATTGCCGTACTGCAAGATCGTCGATGCCTTAGAGCAGCTGCGCACGAGCCGATCGCTGGAAAAGGCGCCGATGTGATCGCGGTTTCGTTCGATGTCGAGCAACAGCGCCTTGGCCCGATGCGCCAGTTGCGGATGTCGCATTTGCGAAGGGCACGAGGAAGGGCCGCATCCCATACGTCGCATTCGATCGTGCGAAAGGGACCCGGAACGAAGGCAAGCCGCGCAGCTCACTCGCATCCTGTCGGCTTGGCTCAAGCGGCTCAAGCCGCACGGCCTGAGCGCACGCCGACACCTGGAGCAGGGCGCTCCAGCAGCACTTCGCGGCGGAAACGGAACAGCTTCGCCGGCCGTCCGCCGGTGTGTGTGCGCACCTCGCCTGTCGGCTCGACCAGGCCTGTGCCTTCGACGAGGCGGCGGAAATTCTGCTTATGCAGGTGCGGGCCGAGGATCGCCTCGACGGTCTTCTGCAACTCGAACAGCGTGAACACCGGGGGCAGCAGCTCGAACACGAGTGGTCTGTTGCGCAATTTGGCACGCAACCGTGCCAGCGCGGTCGCGAGGATGCGGCGGTGATCGCGGCGAAGATCCGGACCGCCGGCGGTATTGCCGAGGCTCGCTTCCTCCAAGAGGTCGAGGCGCTCGACAACGCGCTCGTCGTCCCACTTGCCACCGTTGAGGCCGAAGTACATCCGCAGCCGGTCGTTGCGGCTGAGCGGCATGGTGCCTGGGTCATCCACGGCCGCTGTCTCAGCCCAGATCTGCAGGGCCGGTGTGATTGTCGACGTCAGGATCTCCGGGCGTCCCTGGCGCCAATCTTCCCAGGGAAGGATGTCGTAGCAACCGACCCACGGCAAGGCTTTCGCCGGGCCGTCGGCGCGCACGAGCGCGAGATATCCGATCGACATCTGTCGCGTTCCAGGCCCCGCGGCACGGCCGGTGATCGGGTCGCACTCTGTCGAGAGCTGCTCGAGGTAGCCGAGGTTGAGCCCCGTCTGCGCAACCACGCGTTGCCGGATGGCGTCTTCCAGATTGCCGTGCTCCGTCGGCTTGTAGTGCTCGGACGGCAGCGCTGCGACATCGCCGACCCGGCCCCGTTGGCTCGGCCGCAGCAGCACCACCGGCTGCTCGGCATTCAGAGCAATGACTGCGGCCGTCAACTCCACCGGCAACTGCTCAGGCGTGGTGTGGCGCGGCACTTCGGGTTCGACGCTCTCGCCACTCCAGGCCGTGCTCATCCGATTGGCTTTGCCAGTCCCAATGTCATCATGCATGCGAGGATCTCCTGGCGTGGAGCCTCAAATTAAATCTTGGCAACATTTCGAGCAGTTTAAGGCATTGCTGGTGCAACGCTGCCGTCCGCGCGATGGGATCAGCCGGCCGTCAGTGTGGCGAAGCGATCGAGGTAGCGCTGTTGCATCGAGGCAGCGGGCTCCGCTGCGAGTGTGGCCAGAGCACTTGCCAGTGCTGCAGGAAGGCTCTCGACCGGGCCGAAATAACGGCTGCCTTCATCGCGGCTGAAGCCTGCGAGCCGCGTCGCCTCGTGATAGGCCGCGATCCTGTCGGCGCGCTTGATTTCTGCCGTGATCGGTCCGGGGAGCTCCGCCGGCAATCCGAAACGGCGGTGGATTGCCGCGAGCAATCGGTTCTCGAACGCCTTGTAGTCGAGTCCGATCGCTGCCTTGAAAGGGCTGATGAGATCGCCGACAACGTACTCCGGCGCATCGTGCAGCAGCGCCGCGAGATGCCAGCCGCGTTCAGCCCCAGGGTTCAGCGCCGCGTAGATCTCCTCGACGATCAGGGTGTGTTGTGCCACCGAAAACGCGTGCGCGCCGGCGGTCTGGCCGTTCCAGCGGGCGACACGCGCGAGCCCGTGCGCGATGTCCTCGATCGCCACATCGTCTGGCGAGGGATCGAGCAGATCGAGGCGCCGGCCGGACAGCATACGCTGCCAGGCGCGCGGCGCGGAGTTGTTCGGGGCGCTCATGCGGTGGGCCCCTTGAAGGAGCGCTGCAACTTGGCGCACGGCGCGTGCCGGTGGCAGCCAACGAGGTGGTCGTTGACGAAGCCGGACGACTGCATGAACGCGTACACCGTCGTCGGCCCGACGAAGCGGAAGCCTTCCTTCTTCAGCGCTTTCGAAATCGCCGTCGACAGCTCGGTCTGCGGCGGAACGTCCTTGACTGTCTGGCGCTCGTGAACAATCGGCTTACCGTCAAGGAAACCCCAGAGGAATGTGCCGAGCGTCGTGCGTTCGGCGAGCTTCAGATAAGCGCGCGCATTGTCGATCGAGGCGTCGACCTTCAAGCGATTGCGGATGATGCCGGCGTCGGCCATCAGCCGCGCCTTGTCCACGGTCGTGTAGCAGGCGATGCGTTCGGCGTCGAAATCGTGGAACGCTCTGCGGAAGTTCGGCCGCTTCTTCAGGATCGTCAGCCAGGAAAGGCCGGACTGGAAACCTTCGAGGATGAGCTTCTCGAACAGCCGCCGGTCGTCGGCTTGCGGCACGCCCCATTCCTCGTCGTGATAGCGCGTGTACTCGGCATCATCGATGCCGGTCCAGGGACAGCGTTGCAGATCCTTCGCGGTCATGCGCCAGCAGCCTTTTCCGCGACCGCTCGCCGGTAGCGTTCGAGCGCTGCGGCATCCACGACGAGCGCAACGCCGCCGGCGGTGATTGCCTGGCCCTTGTCGAGGGCCTCTGCAACCCGGTCGAGTCGCAACATGGCCAGCGCCGCATTGCCGGCTACACTGCCGACCCGGCCGATCTCGGCGGTGCCGATCTCGACGGCCGCACCTTGCGTCAGCGGTGCAGCGCCGGTCACCTGCACGACGCGCTTCCTGACGACGGTTTTGTTCTGCATGCGCGCGACGACCTCCTGGCCGACGAAGCAGCCCTTGGTGAAGGAAACACCGTGGCAGAGATCCATGTCCGCCTCGTGCGGGAAGGTGTCGCCGAGGGCAAAATCTTCGCCGGCTTCGGGCACGCCGACGCTAATGCGATGCGCGGTGACCGCGCCGGCCGTCATGCGCGGCGCGGCCATTGTGGCAACGACGTCGCCGACCAGCGGCGCCGGTATCAGTAGGCGGTCGCCCATGCGCTCGTCGCGCGGGTCGACGAATACGATCGCGCCCGGCGGGCGGACGCGGACATCCCCGATCGAGACGGCAGCCACCACGTCGCCGGCGGCGTCCTTGATCTCGACCTTGGCGCGAAGCTTGTAGAGGGTCAGCCGCTTCGCCAGATCGGCAGTCTTAGCGAGTGATGTTTCCAGCAGATATCCCGCCGGCGTCTTCACGACGAAGAACGCGAACATGATCTTGCCTTGCGGCGTCAGCAGACCGGCGTGGATCGCGTCCTTGGTATCGAGCAGGGCCATGTCATTGGTGATGAGATTGTCAAGAAAGCTGCGCGCGTCCGGGCCGGTGACGCTGACGACGCCGCGATCCGACAACAGTGCGAATCTGGCCTGGTGCATTCCGGCTTCGCTCATGAAAGCTCTCCCGTCGACCCGCGCGGCACGCCCTCTTTGGGGTGCGCGATCTCGGCCAACAGGTAAGCTTGGGCGGGCTGCGGCGCAAGTCGCCGGTCCAGCCTCAACCCTGCGGTTTGGCACAGCCGCGGCGTTGCAGAGCCACGGTTTGGCGGAGCCATGGCTTGGCGAGCCATGCCATGGGAGCCGCTATTCGCCGGCAAGAACCGCGTCAAGCCATAGCCTCTCGTAGGGGAGCGATCATGCGCAAGCCTGCAACACTGACAGCCTGCAACACTGGCACAAAAACTGCTCCCTAGCATTCGCCAGCGCCCCAGTGGCGCCGGGTCGTGTCCCTTTTCGGGGCACGCGCGCCGAAAGAACAGCATTCCCGGCGGATCAAGCCCCGCCCCGAGGACCAAGAATGAAGCAGCGCACCAGCCACATCCTGTTCAGCTACTGGAATGACGTCCGCGGTGACCGGCTTGCGCCGCGGCGGTTCGAGATCGAGCCGTCGTGCATAGCGACGATCCTGGCCGAGACCTTCATTCTCGAACGCGTTGACAGCCGGACCTATGCGTTCCGCCTCGCCGGCACCAAAATCTGCGAACAATTCGGCATGGAATTCCGCGGCCGGAATTTCCTCGATCTCACCGGCGCGTCCGACCGGGGCGCGCTCGAGCAGGATCTGGCGGCGATTACCGACCAGGGAGCGGCCGGCGTGCTGGAATTCGAAGCCTGCGATCCCAGCGGCCGACCGGTCCGTTTCGAAGCGCTGGTGCTACCTTTGACGCACGGTCGCCAGGGCGTCACCCGCTATCTCGGCGCGATCTCGGCGATCGAGCCGCCACCGTGGATCGGCTTCGAGGCGCTGAAACCGCATGCGCTGCTATCGCATACACTGTTCTGGCCCGATGGCCGCCCGCATGCCGTGCTCGAGCGCACCAATCGACAAGCGCCGTTCGTGCCAGAATTGGCCGCAGCAAAAATCGTGCGGTTCAACCGCCGGCATTTCCGCGTCCTTGAAGGTGGCCGCAAGGACAGATAGGCAGGGTAGGAGGGGACCGGAGACAGGGCCGATTGCAATCGAGCCCCGCAACTTTCACCTGCAACCTCGCACTGCACTACCGGTGCTGCGCTTCGCGCCGGCGGCTCGATAGCGTGCGGTAGGCATTGATCACCGCCAGCATGCCGTCCTGGATATTGCCGGCGCGGTTGACGTACTGAACGACGGGCCACGCCAGCACGGACGAAACGCCGGCCACCTGTCCAAGCCCGGGCGACGCCTCGACTGCCTCACCGCCCGTGATCACGACCCTGGGCGCGAAACTCGCCGTGACCGGCACCATGCTCTCCCGCGTCGTGATCTCGCAACGAACGGCCTGCGGCGGCGCCTCGAACACGATGTCGTCGGCAGCCAGCGCCTCTTCAACGAGCCGCCGGTCGATACGGATCGAGACCACGCAAATGGCGTCCTGAACCAGGTCGCGGCTCACACTGCGCAGGTCCCGCCGTTCGTCGTCGGTGAGCTTGGTCGGGAATTCGCAGACGAGCTCCGGTCCGCGGCCTTTCTCCAGTTGATGGAAGCAGTCACGGTCGTTGGCACCGGCGGCCACGGCGGGCCGTCCCGCAAACGGCGCCACTGTCAGCAGCAGGGCAACGGGCAACGCGATCCGGTGGGAGTGGGCGAGCATACGCATAGCCTCCTGCAATCGAGGGTGTCAGGTTGACGCCCAAGGACCAGAACATCGGGGCGGCGGTATGGGCAAAAGGTGGCAATGTGCGCCCGTCCGCTTGGAATGTCGTAAGCTCGCGCGACGCAATCGACGGAGGCAACCATGATCGCGCTGTTCTTCGAAGTGACACCCAAGACCTGCCAGGAAAACCGCTATCTCGAGATCGCGGGTGGCCTCCGGCCAGAGCTGGAAACGAGCGGCGGCGTGCTCTTTCTCGACCGCTTTCGCAGCCTCTCCCGGCCGCGGACCCTGCTCTCGCACCAACTCTGGCAGGACGAGGCGAGCCTCACCCGCTGGCGCGCCAACGGCTGCCATTACGGCGCCCAGACTGCGGGGCGTACGGCGGTCTTTGAGGATTACCGGCTCCGCGTCGGCCCGGTGGTGGCGGCCCGCGAGGCGAACGGTGCGATCTTTCAAACGCCGGCCGGCATCGCCTACAACGACCCGGCGCGCAAGCCGGAGAGATTCATGGTCGTGGTGCGCTCCGAGGGCGAAGCCTTCGCCGTTGCCGGCGGCGAGTCCTGGCAGAGCGTCTATGACGCAAACCGGTTCGCCACGGTCGCGTCCGTATCGGTCCGGGCAGCCGGACTTTTTCTCATCGGCCAAGCCGCGCGCACGCCGAACGTCGCGGCCGCACAGCTTTGCCTCGTTTCACGCGACTACGGCATGTTCGATCGCGGCGAGGCCCCGCAGTACTTCCCGGCGTAGCGAGGTGCACGTAGCGCGATGCACCTTGAATAGTACGCGAAACGTATTACAGTATCTCATATGATCCGAAGCTTCGCGGACCGCCGCATCGAGGCATTCTTCAGGAATGGGAACTGCCCGGCGCAATGGCGTGCATTCGAGGCCGTAGCCCTGCGTAAGCTCGACATGCTTGAAGCCGCAACGTCACTATCTGATCTGCTTTCACCACCGGGCAACCGGCTCGAAGCACTAAGGGGTGACCGGCGCGGTCAGCATTCCATTCGGATCAACCGGCAATGGCGAGTATGCTTTCGCTGGGGCGACGACGGGCCAGAAGACGTTGAAATCGTTGACTATCATTGAGGCTTCGACGATGTGTCCAAAGAAGGTGACGCCACGCATGCGTGTTCGGACGCATCCAGGTGAAATACTCGCAGCTGAGTATCTGGAGCCGCTGAAGATGAGCGCGCGAGTACTTGCTGTCGCCATCGGAGTGCCACCTAACCGATTGACCGAAATCGTCGCAGGCCGCAGATCGATCACAGCTGACACCGCCATCCGGCTCGGCCGCTACTTCAAGACAGATCCTCGCTTCTGGCTCAATCTACAGATCGCGCACGATCTCTCGAAAGCGGAGGCAGAGACGGATTACTCGGACGTGCCTACACGCGCGGCGTAAATTTCACACAAGTCTTGTTGCGAAAAACCGAGGTCGGAACACGCTTTGCAAACTCATCTTGGATTACCAATTGCGAACTGGACGCGCGAAGTACGCCGCCAATTTGAAAACGATGACGTCACCCGTGTAATGAGCACGTCCGGCGCATGGGACAACGCACGCGATCCCGTTGTGCTCAATGACGGTAGCCAAGTCGCGTTGCTGAGCTGGTATTTCGCAATCGCTGATGCGTTTACGCCCGTTCAGCTACAAGTGATCAAACGAGGTCCCGACCCCTTCTACGAAGTCGCTCAGGGGGAACGGCCAGCGCTTGGTGAGATGATATTAGTCGACGGAACGAGCTTCGGAGGCGTTATTTATGTTGGTCGCGATGTGTTCAATGAATTGTGGAGCGCCTCTTTGCAAGGCTCGTCGTTACCCGACAGCTTGACGATCACAGTTGCGAATGTGGAGCCGCTCGATCCCGGTCTCCGTTGGAATCTGGCAACCAACCGTGCACCAATATTGAACTTCGCACTGCGCAGCAACCTCCAACGACTTCCGGCCGCCCGATAGGCCCGCGCATCCCGGCGCGTTCCCCATTGCGTGGCCGGCCCCCGTCGTCGCAGACTGGCGACTTGTCCGGTCAAGTTCAGGAGGAGGCACGATGGCACGGCTTTGCGAGGGACGGGTTGCAATTGTCACGGGCGCGGGACGCGGGCTCGGGCGGCAGCATTCGCTGCTGCTGGCGAAAGAAGGCGCGAAGGTCGTCGTCAACGACATCGGCGCCAATGTCGACGGCAAGGGACGCGATGACAGTTTTGCAGCCCAAACCGTCGCCGAGATCAAGAAGATGGGCGGTGACGCGATCGTCAACGGCGACGACGTCTCGAGCTGGAACGGCGCCAAGAACCTGATCGATACGGCCGTGAAGCATTTCGGCAAGCTCGACGTTTTGATCAACAATGCCGGCATCTTGCGCGACCGCATGCTCGTCAACATGACCGAGGACGAGTGGGATTCGTGCATCCAGGTGCACTTGAAGGGCACCTTCGCGCCGTCGCGGCATGCGGCGGCCTATTGGCGCGAGAAGTCGAAGGAGATCGGAGGGCCGGTCAACGCCGCGATCATCAACACAAGTTCCACATCCGGCATCTACGGCAACGTCGGCCAGACCAACTACGGTGCCGCCAAAGCCGGCATCGCCGCGTTCACGGTCATCGCCGCGCGCGAACTCCGCCGCATCGGCGTCACCGTCAACGCGCTGTCGCCGTCGGCGCAGACGCGCATGACGGAGGGCTTGCGGGAGTTGACGCCCGAGCAGGTCGCGGCGCGCGATCCGAAGTGGGTGTCGCCGACGGTCGTCTATCTCGCCAGCGAGGAAGCCAAGGACATCACCGGCCGCGTCTTCCAGGCGGGCTTCGGCCGCATCGCCATCTGCGAGGGCTGGAAGCGCGGCGCCGAAGTGGGCCCGGTCGAGGATGCGCGCGAAGCCGGACGCCTGTTCCGCCAGATGCTGCCGAAGGTGCGCAAGAACTCCGGCATGGACGGCGTGGAATTGGATTGAAAAAAAGTGGGACCCGTCGTGGGGCGCAATAGCAATAGCGTATTGCGCCGCCGCAAACTTCAGCGGTGCAATATGGCGGAAGCGAAAACCGCCTATTGCACCCTACGAAACCCCGATCGTTCTCTACATTTGACGAGGATGACGCAATGGCACTGAACTACGAAAAACTGATGGGCTTGAAGCGCACCGGCGACCGCTTCACGTACACCGACCTGCACACTATGCTCTATGCGGTCGGCATCGGCATGAGCCGCGATCCCTATGACCCGAACGAACTGGCCTACACCTACGAGAAGTCGACGCTGAAGACCGTGCCGACGTTGGCGTCGGTCCTCACGCGCGTGCCGCTGCTCAAGGACTGCGGCTACGACTACACCAAGGTCGTGCACGGCGAGCAGCGCCTCACCCTGTTCCGCCCGCTCGAACCGGAAGGCGAGCTGATCGCCGACAGCCGCGTCACCGAGGCGTACGACAAGGGGCCAGGCAAGGGCGCCGTCATATACTCGGAAACCGCTGTGCGCTCGGCCAAGGACGACAGGCCCGTCTTCACCAACGTGTCGACGACGTTCGCGCGCGGTGACGGCGGTTTCGGCGGCCCGAACGGCTCCGGCCCAGAGCCACACAAGATCCCCGATCGCAAGCCGGACCTGACCGTGCCGCTCGAAACGCGCAAAGATCAGGCTTTGCTCTATCGTCTCTCGGGTGATCGCAATCCGCTGCACGCCGATCCGGATCTGGCCAAGCGCGTCGGCTTCCCGGTGCCGATCCTGCATGGGCTCTGTACCTACGGCACGACCTGCCGCGCGATCCTGCAGTCGGTCTGCAAGTACGACCACACCCAGATCCGCAGCTTCGACGTGCGCTTCTCGTCGCCCGTGTACCCGGGCGAAACCATCGTCACCGACATCTGGGTCGACGGCAAAATCGTCTCGTTCCGCGCCAAGCTCAGGGAGCGCGACGTCACCGTGATCAATAACGGCAAGTGCACTCTGGCGTAGCCGCAGCACGCAAAGCCGTAGGTCGGGTCAAGCCCTGCACCTCCGCGCGACCCGACAACTCACCCACCACACCCGCAACCGAAGGAGAACACCCAATGGCAGCATTCTACGAACTGCGGCAATACAAGATCCGCCCCGGCAAAATGGCCGAGTGGCTGAAACTCATGGAGGGCGAGATCATCCCCTTCCAGGTGTCGAAAGGCGCGGTGATCACCGGCAGCTATCGTGGCGAAACCGACGAGAGCGTGTACGTGTGGACGCGCCGCTTCGAGAGCGAGGCCGAGCGCGAGCGTCTCTATGCGGCCGTCTACCAGAGCGACCACTGGAAGAACGTGATCTCGCCCAAGGTCGCCGAGCTGATTGATCGCGACGCCATCAAAGTGCAGCGCATCGTGCCGACACGGATCTCGACGGCGCAGTAGCTGTCCCCAAACACGCGCGCCCGGAGCGTGTGTCCGGGCGCGCGTTTGGTTAGACCTTGCGCAGGAAATCGAAGTCGCAGCCGTCGGGGGCCTGCAGCACGGTTTCGCGGAACAGCTTGTCGTAGCCGCGCTCCGGCATCGTCTTGGTCTGCTTTTCCCACGCGGTGCGGCGCTTGGCGATTTCCTTGTCGTCGACCAGCAGATCGAGCTTGCGCTCCTTCACCGACAGGCGGATCTGGTCGCCGGTCTTGACGAACGCCAATGGCCCGCCAGCCGCCGCCTCCGGCGCGACGTGCAGCACGATCGTGCCGTAGGCCGTGCCCGACATGCGCGCATCCGACAGCCGCACCATGTCCTTGACGCCCTTCTGCAGCAGCTTCTTCGGGATCGGCAGGAAGCCCGCCTCGGGCATGCCGGCGGGCGAGCGCGGCCCGACGTTCTGCAGCACCATGATGTCGTCCTCGGTGATGTCGAGGTCGGGTGAATCGACCCGCGCCGCCATATCCTGCAACGACGAGAACACCACCGCGCGTGCCGTCTTCTCGAACAGTTTCGGGTCCGCCGCCGAGCGCTTGATGATCGCGCCCAACGGTGCCAGCGAGCCGAACAAGGCGACGAGCCCGCCCTCCGGCTCGATCGGCGCCGACGCCGGCTTGATGACGCGGCGATCGACGTAGGCGCCTTCTTCGCCGGCCAAGCGTTCGCCCAGCGTCTCGCCTGTGATCGTCATGCAATCGAGATGCAGCAGCGGCTTCAGTTCGCGCAGGATCGCGCCGATGCCGCCCGCCGCATAGAAATCCTCCATGTAGAATTCGTTGCCGACCGGTTTCACGGCAGCCAGCACCGGCGTCGTGTCGGAGAGTTCGTTGAAGCGCCTGAGGTCCAGCTTGATGCCGCAGCGGCCCGCGATCGCCGCCAGATGAATGACGCCGTTCGTGGAGCCACCGAGAGACAGCAGCACGCGCGTCGCGTTCTCGACCGACTTCGCGGTGATGATCTTGTCCGGCGTCAGATCCAGTTTGATCATCCGCACGGCAGCCTCGCCTGAGGCTTCCGCCGCACGAATACGGTCGGCGTGCACGGCGGGAATGGCGGCGGTACCCGGTAGCGTCATGCCGAGCGATTCAGCGATTGCCGCCATCGTCGACGCCGTGCCCATCACCGCGCAACTGCCCGCCGTAGTAACCAGCCGGCCCTCGACCTCCTCGATGTCGGCGCCGCTCATGCGGCCGGCGCGAAACTCGACCCAGAACTTGCGGCAGTCCGTGCAGGCACCGACCCGGTGATCGCGGAAGCGCCCCGTCATCTGTGGCCCGCCGATGAGCTGGATGGCGGGCTTGCCCGCACTCGCCGCACCCATCAACTGCGCCGGCACGGTCTTGTCGCAGGCGCCGAGCATGACGACCGCGTCCATCGGTTGCGCGCGGATCATCTCCTCGGTGTCCATGGCCATCAGGTTGCGGAACTTCATCGAGTTCGGCGCCAGCGTCGACTCGTGCAGCGAGATCGTCGGGAACTCGAGCGCCAGACCGCCGGCCGCAGCGACGCCGCGCTTCACGGCTTCGACCAGCTCCGGGAAATGCCGGTGGCACGGATTGAACGTGCTGAAGGTGTTGGCGATGCCGACGACGGGTTTTTTCAGTTCGTCGTGGCTGTAGCCCATCGACTTGGCAAAGGCGCGGCGCATGTAGATCGAGAAATCGGCGTCGCCATAGTTCTGCAGGCCGCGCAGGAAGCCGCGCGACGCCTTCTGTCCGAAATCCTCGGGCTCCACTTTCGCCGTGCCGTCCTTCGTAGCCCCGCCGTTGCCAGTCTTCGCCTTCTTCGCCATCGCCCGTTTCCTCGTGCTTTCGCGTCGCGCGGGGGCGCAACGCTCGCTCCAATCGCGGAGTCTTTGTAGGACGGATGCGCGGGCAGACGCCAACAAAACGCGCGCTGGCATCTCGGGGCTCGAGCCAGGTTCAGACCCATGGGTCTGAACCCAAGCGTGCCCCGATTAACCTTTCGTCAACCGAATGGTGAAAAGGTTCCGTTAACGGTCATGTCAAAACGATGAGCCGCCACCATGCCGCTGCACGATCTGGATGCTCCACGGCTGACTTCCAGCCTCAACGATGTCGTCAACGACACCGGCCGCGTCGCCTTTTGCGGACCGTTCGTCTTGTCGGCGATCACAGGCTTTCCCGTCAGCCGCGTCGAGGAGGAGATCCGCTCGTTCCGCGGCGAGGATATCCACGCGCCGGTTGACACTGGTCAACTGAAGGCGCACGCGCCGCTTGGCACTGGGCAACTGAAGGCGCAAGCAATAAGAGGCACATACACCGAGGAGGTCGCAGCGGCGCTGCGCCACTTCGGCTACCGCATGGACGTGAATGCGAGCTTCATGCATCTACCACGCAAAGAACGGCCGTCGGTGTGGACCTGGATGCAGAAGCCGCGCAACGCTTGGGCGCACTACATCCTGGCGATCCACAAGGGCAAGGAAGGCCACTGGATCCTGATCAAGGGCGTCAAGCTCTGTGACACCTACAGCATGGGCAAGTGGCAGTTCGTCTGCGACGGCCCGCACAAGGGCGCCCGCATCATGGAGATCTTCGAGGTGCGGCGGGACTTGGGAGTGTGAGGGGCTCGCGTCGCGACCAGTGATTTGAAACGGCCCGGTCACGGGGAGCAAGCGGGCGGACCAAGACAGTATCGATGCGTTGAAGTGCAGCGGCGATTGACCCGGTGCGAACTTGCACGACATTTCAGTCGTCATCCTCGGGCTTGTTCGCCTTGTCCCGAGGATGACACTTGGTCAACGATCGAGCTTGTTACTTCCTCTTCGAGGCATCGTAACGCGCCTTGGTCTCGCCGTTCATGGGATAGAGACCCGGCAGCGCCGCGCCCTTCTCGACTTCGGCCATGATCCAGGCTTCCTGCCGTTCCTGCTCGGGCGCCGCTGCTACAACGTCATCCAGGAGCTTCGCCGGGATCAGCACCGCGCCGTCGTCATCGACGACCACCACGTCATCAGGGAACACCGCCACGCCGCCGCAACCGATCGGCTGTTGCCACGCGACGAACGTCAGAGCGGCGACCGAGGGAGGCGCCGCGCCACCCTGGCTCCAGACCGGCAGCTTGGTGCCGAGCACGCCGGCGACATCACGCACGACGCCGTCCGTGACGAGGCCGGCGACGCCGCGCTTCTTCATGCGCGCGCAGAGAATATCGCCGAAGATGCCGGCGTCCGTACAACCCATGGCGTCGGCAACGGCGATACAACCTGCGGGCATCGCTTCGATGGCGGCGCGGGTCGAGATGGGCTGCGACCAGGATTCAGGCGTCGCCAGATCTTCGCGTGCGGGCACGAAGCGCAGTGTGAAGGCGCGGCCGACGAGACGCGGCTGGCCGGGCGACATCGGCTTGGTGCCGCGCATCCAGACGTTGCGCAGGCCCTTCTTCAGCAGGATCGTGGTGATCGTTGCGGTGGTAATGGCTTCGAGGGTCTTGATGACTTTCGGGTCGAGGGACATGGTGGGTTCCTGGGTTGCGGATGTTGGGCGCATGAGGCGAAGCCGTAATGCGCCACGACTTGGAGCAAGATCGGTGCAATACGGCTGGCCAAGTGCAGGGCCGCCTATCGCACCCTACGAAACTTCACCCTCCACGCACACCATCGACCCAGGTCTTCGCGGCAGCGAGCAGGAAGCCCGTGTCGCTCTGCGTCGTGAAGAAGCGGATGCCGCGCTTGGCGATAGCCGCCTGACGCTTGATATCGCGAATGCCGCCGCAACCCGCGTAGATGCCGGCGGCACCGCAGGCCGCAACCGCCCGGTCCAGCGCCTTCTCGACGATGGGATCGTCGAGCTTGCCGGGTTTGCCCATGTCGAGCATCAGATCGTTCGAGCCGATGTGCACAACGTCGACGCCCGGCACCCTGGCGATCGCCTCGATGTTCTCCAACCCCTTTGCGGTCTCGACCATGATCACCACGGCAGTCGAGGCATTGAGCGCTGGCAGCGCCTCCGAAAGCGGCGGCGGCGCGCAGTTGAACTGTGGGAACACGGCACCGACCGAACGGCGGCCAATCGGCGCGAACTTGCAGATTTCGACGGCGCGGCGGGCTTCCTCGGCCGTGTTGATGTCGGGGAAGATGATGCCGGTGACGCCGTTGTCGAGCAGCATGGCGGTGTCGGGATCATGCAGCCCGCGGACGCGGTACATCGGCGCGACACCAAGCGGGATGGCAGTGCTGGCGAGATTGACGACGGTCTCCACGTCGAACGTCGCGTGCTGGCCGTCAATGAAGAGGAAATCGTGGCCCGTCGCCTTGGCGATGCGGCAGATCTCAGGGCTTCGCGCGAGGCGGACGCTGAGCCCCAGCGCGATGCCGCCGGAGCGCATGCGCTCAAGCGCGGGGTTGACGAGGGTCGGTGTGCGGGTGGCCATGGACATGTCCTTGCGAGGGAATTGGTGATTCGGCCGAACTATTGCACTCCCGGTGCTCGACCGGAAGGCCACGGCGCAGCGCCTGGATGCGGGGTGTCAGACCCGGTGCCATCGGTGTTCGACGCATGGGTCGGACACCGTACACTCCACACACCGTACTCTCCGCGCTTGCTGCATCGCGCCCTTACAACTAGTCTTGCGGGGTTTTGTGTCTGCTGGCTGCTGGGGGACCCATGAAGTTCACGGGGACGAAGAACTACGTTGCGACTGACGATCTCAAGGTTGCGGTCAACGCGGCGGCGACGCTCGAGCGCCCGCTGCTGATCAAGGGCGAACCCGGTACCGGCAAGACCGTGCTCGCGATCGAGGTGGCCAAGGCGCTCGGAATGCCGCTGATCGAGTGGCACATCAAATCGACGACGAAGGCGCAGCAGGGCCTTTACGAATACGACGCGGTTTCGCGGTTGCGCGACAGCCAGCTCGGCGACGCGAAAGTGAAGGACATCGCCAACTACATCAAGAAGGGCAAGCTCTGGGAGGCGTTCACCTCGCCGCAGCGCCCGGTGCTGCTGATCGACGAGATCGACAAGGCCGACATCGAATTCCCGAACGACCTCCTGCAGGAGCTCGATCGTATGGAATTTTACGTCTATGAATTGAACGAGACGATCAAGGCCAAGCAGCGCCCACTGGTCATGATCACCTCCAACAACGAGAAGGAACTGCCGGACGCGTTCCTGCGCCGCTGCTTCTTCCACTACATCAAGTTCCCCGATCCCGAGACGATGCGCGCCATCGTCGACGTGCATTTTCCCGGCCTCAAGGGCATGTTGATCAACGACGCGTTGAAGATTTTCTACGACGTGCGCGAGGTGCCGGGCATCAAGAAGAAGCCATCGACGTCGGAGTTGCTCGACTGGCTGAAGCTGCTGATGAACGAGGACATCGGGCCAGAAATTCTGCGCGAGAAAGACCCGAAGAAGCTGATCCCGCCGCTGCATGGCGCGCTGCAGAAGAACGAGCAGGACGTGCACCTGTTCGAGCGGCTGGCGTTCATGGCGAAGCGGCAGCCGGCGGGGTGAGGGATTGGCAGAGGCCGGGGTCAGACCCAAATTGATGCCAGCGATCGGGGTTATGACCCAAAAGGGGGCTGACCCCATCATCGCCCTTCGCCTGTTGTCATCCGCGGGCTTGTCCGGACAAGCCCGCGGACGACAACCCGATGGGCTCGGTGGCCCCGAACTTACTGCATCACCACTTCGACTTGCACGGGATCGCCCGCCGGCAGCGTGAACTCGCGCCTGTAGGTGCGACCGCCGTTCTTCGCCACGAGCACATAGGCGCCGGCCGCCAGGATGTGCGACGGCAATGCGCCCTGACTCTCGCGGACGGTTTCGCCGTGCGGCGTCTGCAGGCTCCATTGCGTATCGGCAATCGCCTCGCCGCCGGGCCGCGTCACGAGCTTGAATGTCACCTTGGCCGCATGATGCGCCAGCGTGACCTCGCTGAGCTTGCCGGCGTCAACCGTCACGTCTGCGCGCACGATCGAGTTGGTGTCGCCGTACGTGCTGACCACCTGATAAACGCCAGCGTTGAGACGCACGATCAAGCCAGGCTTGCCGGCTGAGATCAATTTGGCACGGCCGGCCGTCTGCTCGCTGTCGGTGGCGACGATATCGTAGCTGACGGCACCGGCCGGCACCGCCTCGCCGTTCGCGAGCACCGTCTGGACGCGAGCACCGCCGGCGTTGAGCACGAACTGCTCCTTCTGGGCCGCGCCGGGGGCAATCGTAACCCTGCGCGTCAGGTGCGCCCGGCCGAACGATGCGTTAAGCAGATACTCGCCCGGCGCGAGTTGCACGGTCGGGTTGGCATCGCGCCAGGTCCCGACCAGACGCGGCTTGCCGCCTGCCGTTGCCGCCCCGGTCTCGGCCTGGAACGCCCGCCAGACCATGCCCTCCTCGATTGGCGCGCCATCCTCGACGAGCACGGCCGACAGTGTTACCTGGCCAATGGCAGGCTTCGCCTTTGGATCGGCGTTCTGGCGCGGCATGACCGTGACATTGCTGTTATCGCCCCAGCCAGCGTTCGGCGCTGGCGGAACCGGGCCCGAGGGTGCCTCCGGCGCCTTGCGCTCGATTTGGGTGCCGGTTTGCCAGTTCCCGCCAGCGGAGTTCCCGCCAGCGGACTGGGCGTGCGCTGGCGCCGGCCGTGCCGCCAGAGTGCATGTCACGACCATCGCGATCGCCAGCGCGACCCTGCGCGGCGCGGCGCGGAATGCGCCATCTGACATCTTGGCTGTTGCTGTGGCCTTCGGCATGGGCGATTGCAGGTCAATCATCGGACGCGTCTTTTGCACGGGGCTTGCGGCACGATTGCGACGGACTATGAGGACGGCGGCGAAGAATGTCACTGCCCCGTCAAATCCACGGACCGGGCTTCTCCTGCCCGGATTTCGAGATCGCGGCTGAGGCGGCGGTTGCGGGCCTCAGCGCGGACGGAATAGCGGCCCTGCAGCAGTATGGGCCGTGGCTCGCTTTCAGTTGCGACGAAGACCACGCGTCCGGTCCGGTCCTTGATTTCCCAGGCGACGTCTTGCATCGGCGCGCCGCCGACCGCATCCATCAGCCGCAGCCGGATCTGCCCCGCTTGCGGCTCCAAAGTCACCTGCTCGCGGGCGCCGGCCTTCAGCTCCAGCTCGCGTTCGATCCGGGCATTGCCGGTGCCGATCCGCGCTTCGAGTTTATAACGCCCGGCCGGCACATCGAACTGCGCAGCCGCACGGCTCGACTGCGCGACCTCCTTGGTATCGTCCAGGCGTTCGAGCCGGATCACAATCGGCCCGGCATTGTCGAGCCTGCCGGGGACACGCGCCGTGACGCCGACACGGGCGATTTCCATTGACATCGTGCGCTGCACCCGTTCGCCGGCCCGAACCGCAAAACGCTCGCGCACCTCCGTCGCGCCGAGGCGAGCCACCGCGTAGTAAGTGCCAGCCGGCAACGTCAGCATCGGCCGCATGGCTGCCGACCGTGTCACCTCGCGCCGGCCTTGCAGTGAATCCGGGTCATCCTCGAAGATGGTGGTGAGCACACCATCCAACGGCGGCCCGCCGGCAGTGCCGGCCACCACGAGTTCGAGTTCGCCCAACTGCAACATCGGCTCGATGCCGACGCGCTCGCCGGCCTTGACGGCCAATGCCCGCTCGAACCGCAGCGGACCAGCCGCAACGACGATCTGATAGCTGCCCGGCGCCAGCGCGATTTCCGGCACGAGCCCACGCAGGATCGACACCGTCTCGGGTGCGGGCTCGGTGCGCACGAACGTCACCACGGCATCGCCGAGCGATGGCGCCACAGGACCGTCCTCGGTGAGCCGCACGACACCGGCGCCGAGCGCAACGTTCAGCGTCTTAGCTTCGCCGGCTGCCATCTGCACGGAGGTGCGCGCGAGCACGAAGCCGGATTGTGCCTCGACCTCGTAACTGCCAGGAGGGAGTTCGAGAAACGGTGCCACCGCGTCGTTCTCGTAGACGGGCACCGCGTCCGCCTTCCCCGCTGGACGCACCCGCCAGCGCAACGGCGTCACCAGCGGCGCGCTGCCAGGCCCGAGACTGGCGACGAGTTGCAGTCCCGGCTTCACAGGCGTTGGCGGCACGCTTGGAGCAGCGGTTGCTGCAGTCGCATCCTTTCCGCCAGAGCCAGCACTGGCAGACTGTCCGGTAGACGCGCTGCTCCCAGCCAAGGCGAGGTTCAGGATGCCCTCGACCGCCGCGTTCACCTGCTGCGTGTTGGCGGCTTCCGTCTGCGTGCCGCCGGTTGGCCGCGTCAGGCATTGCATGCGTTGCGCCTCCTCGCGCTTCATCGCCAGGGAAACGACGTGCACCACCACCTTCGGGTGGGCCGCGCGTAATTCGCTCAGCGCCGAGCACGGGTCGGCCTGGCAGTTGTCGGGATCATCGTGGATCAGGATCAGGCTCGATGGCGCCGATTGTGGCCCGAGGTCCTTTGCCGCTTCCTTCAGCGCCGCCGTGATCGGCCCGCGTCCTCGCGGGTTGTGCTTTTCGAGAATGCCGGTGATCCGCGCCACAGTGCCGGGTGCCGGCTTGACGATGGTCTCGACGTCGCTGCAGTCGCCGCCCTTGCGATGCCCATACGAAACGAGGCCGAGCCGCAGCTCCGGCGAGGCCTTGGCGAGGCCGATCTTCAGGGCGTCCCGCGCCAGCTGCATCTTGTGCTTGCTCTCGCCGTCGGGCTTGCCCCACATCGAGGCCGAGCCATCGAAAACGATGACGACGGTCGGCTCCTCGGCGGCAGCGGATAAGGCTGCAAACATCCATCCCGCCAGCACCAGGAGGAGACTGGTGAGGCCACGACGTCGGGCACGAAGCGACTTGGTCATGGAGCCATTGTATAACGGTCGGAATTGAGCTAGCGAGGGGCAATCGCCAATTTTTTTGTCGCACACGCCAGAACGGCCTGAAAAACGCACGTCGAACCGGTCGAGGACGCAACATGAACGAGACCGTCAAGCTGTTGACAACGCGCCGCTCGGTCAAGGCGGCCATGCTCGCCGCACCCGGGCCGAGCGCCGCCGAACTCGAGACCATCCTCGCCTGCGCCACGCGCGTACCCGACCACAAGAAGGTCGAGCCCTGGCGTTTCATCGTGTTCGAGGGCGACGCGCGGGCAAAGTTCGGCGCCGTGCTTGCCGACGTCTTATTGGCCGAGGACAAGGAGCCGCCCTCCAGCGTCCGGCTCGAGACGGAGCGCGGCCGCTTCCTGCGCGCGCCCCTCGTTGTCGCGGTCGTGAGCCGGGTGAAGGTCGTTCCGGGCGCCCCGGAGTGGGAGCAGATACTCTCGGCCGGCGCCGCAGCATTCAACCTCTGCCTCGCAACCAACGCGCTGGGCTTCGGCACCTGCTGGATCACCGAGTGGTACGCCTACAGTTCCGGCGTTTCCCGGGCGCTCGGACTGGGCGAGGGCGAGCGCATCGCCGGATTCGTCTACATCGGCACGCCCAAGGAGCGCCAACCCGACCGCGACCGTCCGGCGCTGGCCAGCGTCGTGACGCGGTGGGGCGGGTGATGGTGCACATGTGTGGCAGGGTGGCTGGAAACCAAGAATCTGAACCCTATCGGCGCGATCTCCCGAGTTGAACTGGAGACGGGCGTTGTTACGAGCAGGTAAACGCTGAGCTTACGTGAGCGCTGGGTTCGGGTTCAAGGCGAACCTGTCGCGGCCCCGATAAGCTTCGCGATATCGGGCTGGCAGCGGCGGCAGTTCGTGCCGGCGCGGGTGGCAATGCCGACCGCGTGGACATCCCGGCAACCGGCCGCAACGGCGTCGATGATCTCGTTCTGACCGACGTCGCAGCAGGTGCAGATCTTGGCTCCGTAGGAGCGCAGCGAACCGCCGGGCCTGCCAGCGAGCAAACGGAACCTCTCCGTTGCCCCGAGCTGAGTGCCGAGACGCGCGACCAGCCAGTCGCGGTTGATGTCCAGAGGGCGACGGTCGATCAGCAGCGCACCGGCCATGCGTTCGTTCGCGAACGCGAGACCGCGGAAAACGCCGTTGGCGGCGTCTTCTTGCACGAGCATGTAGGGTTCCAGCGCGAGGTCACTGACGCCGAACAGCGACTTAGCGAGCGCGTCGAAATCGGGCGCGCCGGCTCCCGACATCTCGATCTGCCAGCCAGCCGCGATGACGGACGCGCTAAACCGCTCCGACAGAGCAGACGCTGGCGGCGTCACGGTGACAGCATAGCCGTACCAACCGAGCCCAGCGCGGCTTGAGCGCGTGGCACCATCGTTCCCGGAGACTTGTCGAAGACGTGCTCCGCACTCTGGCCCCGGGATGGCATCTGGATAGCTGTTATCGACCACCACTCACCCAAGCTTTTCGTGCACGAAGGTGACGACGCGCTCGGTGCCAGCCGTCATGTTCTTCGGGTTGTTGGCCGCGCGTGTGATGAAGCCGGAGACCTCGCCCTCATACCACTCGACCGCGATGGAGCCGCCACGCTTCGTGTAGGCGGCCGTGAAATGATCGAGGTGATCGCGCGGGTGCATCTTGTCGGCCGTGCCTTGCACAACCAGTGTCGGCGGCAAATCGACCTTTTCGCCGGCCTCCAGCGCATTGGCAGGCGCACCCTCGGCCATGGCTGCTTCCGTCACCCAGAACTTGTCGTGCGACGGCAGCACGCGGCCGACCTCGTCGGCGTCCTTGCCACCGGCCGCTTTGATCTTTTTTGCGTACTGATAGCGCCCGAGCGGATCGATCACCGGCCACATCATCACAACACAAGCGACGCGCGCGTCGATCTTGTCGCCGCCTTCGAGCTTCAGGGCGGCATACCGAGCATCATGCGGGCGCATGCCGATCAGCATGGCCTGGTGGCCGCCACTGGAGCTGCCGATGATGCCGATTTTGTCGGCCCTGGCGTTGAATTGTGCGGCGTGCGCTTTCATCCAGCGCACACCGTAGTGGATGTCCTGCAGTGAACCCGGATAGGCGGCAGCGGGTGGCATGCGGAAGTCGAGCGCCGCCACCACGACCCCCGATCGCGCCAGCGCCTCGTTGATCATGTCGTCGGCATGGCGATCACTGTTGCACCAGGCGCCGCCGTGCAGGTCGACCATGATCGGGAATGGACCCGCGCCCGTCGGCTGGAAGATTTTCGCCAGTATGGGCGTCGCGCCGTCGCGGCGGTATGCGACGTCCTTGATGTCGATGTCGTAGGTCTTGGCGCTACGTGCCTTGGTCGCCGTCATGGGTGCCTCGTTTGGTTGGCGCCTTCGGATGCCCACTGCGCATCCGGCGCGCGGATGCGGCGTGCGTTGGTGTCTAGGTTCTTCGACAGGGGATGAGTACGCACCGCGGCCGACAGTGTAGTTCGCATCGGGAAACTGATCGATCCAATCGGGTGACGGTGCAGACAGTTTGAACGGCAGCTTCAAGTCTCAGCCCCTCATCACGATCTCAACCACCCGCCTTATTGTACCCCCGCGCGCCATCGCCGAGTGCCTCGTAGCCTTTCTCGGTGACGAGGATGGTGTCCTCGAGCTTGACGAACCCGCGCTTGGGGTGCGCCATCGTCGTTTCGATCGAGATGACCATGCCGGGCTCCAGGCCGCGCTCCATGTCGTAGCCGTCGTAAGAGAACCGCGCCGAGTTCTGCAGGCGCGGCGCTTCGTGCGTGACGAGGCCCATGCCGTGTGCCATGAAGTGCGTGTATTTCTGGTGCGGGGAGGCCGCGAGCATGCGCTCGGCGACGGCGCAGATGTCGCCGCCACGGTTGCCGGGTTTGATCGGCTTGCGCACGGCTTGCTGGACCTCCTCGATGAAGCCGAGGAGTTCGACCAGCTCCTGGTCTGGCTTGCCCTGCACGATGCCCATGCGGCAGAGGTCGCCGATGTAGCCTTTGTAGTTGCCGCCCGAGTCGATCGACATGATGTCGCCGGCCTTGATCACCTGATCCGATGGCGCGCGGTTGAGGCTGGTCCCGGCCGTGATCAGGCAGTAGTCGAAGACGAGGCCGCGATTGACTTCCTCCTGGCGCAGTTTCTCGACGACCTCCATTTTGGTGGCGCCGGGCACGCAATGCTTCGCGAAGGTCACTTCCATGCACGCGACGACTTGCTCGGACGCGAGGCGCAGATAGTTGATCTCTTCAGGTGTCTTTCGCGCACGCAGCCGCTCGAGCGGGAACACCGCATCGACGAAATCGACGTTGGAGAGACCGCGACGTAGCACAGCGTCGCCGTCGGCGGGGAGGAACGCGGACTCGACGCCGATGCGCCTGATAGGGCCGAGCTTCTTGATGTGCGCGAGGGCTTGGCCCATCGCTTCCTTGCTGCCGACTACGGAGAGATCCAGTGTCGGTTGCCAGAATTTGCCCAGATCCCGCTCCATCGCTTCCATGTGGCAGCCGATGTAGGCGGCGTTTTCCGGTTTGCCCTTCTGGTAGATGACGGCAGGCAGGTAGCGCGTGACGCCGACCGCCTCCATTGTATCGAAGAAGAAGAACCGGTAGCCGCCGAGCAGGTACTGCACATTGTGCTTCGAAGTTGCGACCAGCACGTCGATGCCGGCCTCGTCCATCAACTTGTCGAGGTGCTTGGTGTCGAACGGAATGGGCTTGCGGATCTCGGTTTCGGTAACGGCCATCTGGCGTCTCCCTGACATTCGGCTGGCACGATCGGCGCACCCGGCCCATTGTGCTGTCGGCGTTACTATAGCCCGAACGAGCCGGGTTTCCAGCCCAGCCAAAATTTGAGTTTGCCATGCCATTTGCATTGCGGCCGCTTTCCTTTTGACCGGCTCGCCGGGTTGGGCCAGGATTGCTGCCGGGATTGTCCAAGTCGCGGAGGAGTAAGCGCCTATGCAGAAGTCAAATCAGTTCGACAGAACGGTCGAGGATCTCGGAAATGTCGTCGGGTTGGAGCACGTCAATACGCGGGTGCCGGATCAACGGCTGGCGACGATATTTTATGTGATGGGGCTCGGGCTGACGCGCGACCCGTATCTGATGACCGGCGTCGGCAACATGTGGATCAACGTCGGCAAGAGCCAGTTCCATCTGCCGTCGGGCAATCCGCAGGTCGTGCGCGGGCACACCGGCGTCGTCATTCCGGATCGGTTGGCCTTGCTGCAGCGCCTCGAGATGGTGCGCGAGATGCTGGCTGGCACCAAGTTCTCGGTGGCCGCGCACAACGATCACGTCGCCGTCACCTGCCCCTGGGGCAACCGGCTGAAGGTCTATGAGCCCGGCCCGAAGTTCGGCCGCATGATGCTCGGCATCCCCTACGTCGAGTTCGAGGTGCCGAAGGGGACCGCGATCGGCATCGCCCGCTTCTACAAAACGATGATCGACACGCCGGCGAGCGTGCTCGAGGAGAGCGGTACGCGTTGTGCGGTGGCTATGGTCGGCGCCGAACAGAAGCTCGTCTATCGCGAGACCGACGGTGCGCAGCCGGACTTCGACGGCCACCACGTCGCGATCTACATCTCGGACTTCTCCGGCCCCTACAAGCGGCTCGGCGAGCGCGGGCTCGTCAGCCAGGAGGACGATCAGCACCAGTACCGGTTCAAGGACATCATCTGCACCGAGACGGGCAAGCTCCTGTTCACGATCGAGCACGAGGTGCGGAGCCTGCGCCATCCGCTCTATGCGCGGCCGTTCGTCAATCGCAATCCCGCGCAGTCGAACCGCGTGTTTGCCTCGGGCTATGAGGAGTTGAGCTGGTCGATGCCGGTTGGCTGACGCTGGCTGAATGAGCGGATGCGGGCTTTGAGGAGCGACAGATGACGGCGACGGCTCTGAGCATTGCAAAGCCCGCATCACGCGGCGAAGTCCAGCGTGCGGCCGATCCCCTCGCCAAGGCGCGGGCGCTCGGGCCATTGATCGCAGCCGCGGCGGACACGGTGGAGCAGACGCGGCGCATTCCGGAGCCGCTGCTCACCGAACTGCATGCGTCCGGCCTGCTTCGCATGCTGTTGCCGCTGTCCTGCGGCGGTGGCCAGCATGCGCCTGCAACCTATTTCCGCGCGATCGAGGAGGTGGCGCGTCACGACGCCTCGGTTGCCTGGAACATGTTCGTCGCCAACAGCGCGACGCTGATCGCGCCGTTCCTCGACCTCGAGGTGGCGCGGACGATCTATGCGTCTGGGCGCACGTTGATCGCCTGGGGGCCCCCCAACACTTGCCAAGCGCGTGCCGTCGAGGGCGGCTACCGCGTCAGTGGACGCTGGGACTTCGCCAGCGGTTGCCGGCAGGCGACCTGGATGGGCGTGCACGCCAACGTCGTCGAGCCCGACGGCCAACTGCGCCTCAATCGATTCGGGCGCCCGACGATACGCACGCTGTTGTTTCCCGCAACCCAAGCGACGCTGCTCGATACCTGGCATACGATCGGCCTCAAGGGCACGGCGTCAGACAGCTATACAACCGATGATCTGTTTGTGCCCGATGCCTACTCCAGCACGCGAGAGGATCCCACCTTGCGCCGCGAGCCGGGACCGCTCTATGCGTTCACCATGCAGGGGCTCTACGCGGTCGGTGTCGCCGGTGTTGCGCTGGGCGCGGCCCGCGCCATGCAGGAGGCGTTCATCGCGCTTGCAGCGAAGAAGGCGCCGCGCGGACAGGCACGTCTCGCCGATCAATCGGCCGTTCAAGGCGACGTGGCGCGTAACGCCGCCAAACTGGACTCGGCCGGGGCCTATCTGGACGCCACGCTCGGCTCGATTTATGCGGCAGCCGACGACCATGAGATCATCTGCGTTACCGATCGGGGCCGCGTGCGTCTCGCCTGCGCCCACAGCATCCAGGCCGCGCTCGAGGTCGCCGATGCCATCTACAAGTCGGCCGGCGTCGACGCAATCTTTCCGGGTAGCCCCTTCGAGCGGCGATTCCGCGATATCCACACGCTGTCACAGCAGATCCAGTCGCGCAGCTCACATTTCGAGGCGGTCGGGCAGATCATTCTCGGCAACGGTACGGACGCGTTCTTGTAGGGTTGCTAGCGAGCAGGTCTGGGCTTCGGGCCGAGGCTCCACATGTCGTACGTATTCACCATGGCAATGTGACCGTGGTAACTTGGAACAGCCGGTGCATCGGGGGCGGGACAAGCGCCAGGGCGCAGAGGTTCGTGCGAGGAGGGCAAAATGGACGGTCAGACAGCCGAGGCATCGTCACTTGGTTCCGGCGCGCTGGATCGCGCGCGCGGCGTCGCTGAGAAGCTGAGCGCAGGCACGCGCCGGATCGAGGAAACGCGGGAGTTGCCGCCCGATCTGCGCGCGGCGATGCATGACGCGCGGATGTTTCGCCTGACGTTGCCGAAAACGGTCGGCGGCGACGAGATCGACTTGCCGACACTCGCTCAGGTGACTGAGATCATCGCTGCAGCCGATGCGAGTTCCGGTTGGGTGCTCGGCCAAGGTAGCGGCTGCGCCATGTCCGCGTCGTTCCTCAGACCCGACGTCGCCAAGCGCCTGTTCGGGCCGCGCGACGCCGTGCTCGCCTGGGGCGCCGGTATCCAGGGCACGGCACACGTCGTGCCCCGCGGCTATCGCGTCTCCGGCAGGTGGTCGTTCGCGAGTGGCAGCCGGCACGCGACGATGCTCGGCGCCCACTGCAAGATTGTCGAGGCCGATGGCAGCCAACGGCGGCGGGCGGACGGCAGCATCGCCGACCGCACGGCATTGATTCCACGCTCCAAGGCCCGCATCATCGACGACTGGCACGTCACCGGCCTCAAGGGCACCGGCAGTGACAGTTACGAAGTTAAGGACCTGTTCGTCGCCGACGAGGAGACGATCGATCGGGACGACATGCAGACGGTCCACGAAAAGGGGCCGCTCTACCGGCTGCCGACGACCATCATCTACGCCGGAGCCTTTGCCGGCGTCATGCTGGGGGTGACGCGCGGCACACTGGCTGATCTGCGCACCCTCGCCATGACCAAGACGCAGCGCGGCGCAGCCACGTCGATGCGCGATAGTCCCGTGTTCCAGTCCGAGCTTGCCCGCATGGAGGCACGTTGGCGGGCCGCACGTGCGTTGCTGCACACGACGCTTAATGCCTTGTGGAGGGACATCGTCGCCGGGCATCCGCTGTCGCTCGAGCATCAGATCAACCTGCGTCTGGCTTCGACGTTCGCGATCAACGAAGGCGTCGACATCGTCGCGGAGGCGTACCGGAATGCCGGATCGTCGGCGATCTTCCTGAAAAACCCATTCGAACAGCGGTTGCGCGACGCGCATTCCGTCTCGCAGCAGGTGCAGGGCCGGCCGACACACTTCATAACGGTTGGCCGCCATCTGCTGGATCTGCCGCCTGACACGGACATGTTCCTATGAGGACTGCTGCACGTGCCGCATGCATCATCGGCTATCCCGTGCGCCAGTCGCGCTCGCCGAAACTGCACGCCTACTGGATCAAGCAATACGGCGTCGACGGCGACTACCGCATGGAGGAAGTGCGGCCTGAGGATTTTGCGGCCTTCATCGGCAACCTCCGGGGCAATGGCTACGTCGGCGCCAATGTCACGATGCCCCACAAGGATGCGGCATTCGCAATGACCGAACCGGACGAACGTGCCCGCGCGGTCGGCGCCTCGAATACGCTCTGGCTCGACGGTGACCGGCTCCGCTCGACCAACACCGACGTCGAGGGTTTCATCGGTGGGCTCGACGAACGGGCGCCCGGCTGGGACAAGCGGACGGATACGGCGATCGTACTTGGCGCCGGTGGCGCCGGGCGGGCCATCGTCTATGGTTTCCTCGAGCGCGGCATCAGGACGATCCACGTCGTCAACCGCTCACGTGACAAGGCGGAAGACATGCGCACCCGCTTCGGGTCCAACGTACATCCAGCCGGTTGGGAAGATCTGCCGCGGCTGCTCAAGGGCGCACGGCTGCTCGCCAACAGCACGTCGCTCGGCATGGTCGGCAAAGAGCCGCTGGTGATCGACATCGCGCCGATGGGCGAAGGGTCGATCGTCGGCGATGCCGTCAACGTGCCGCTGGAGACGCCACTGCTGGCGGCTGCCAAGGCGCGTGGGTTCCTCACCACCAACGGTCTCGACATGCTGTTACATCAAGCGGTGCGCGGGTTCGAGCTATGGTTCGGCATGCGACCCAAGGTGTCCGAAAAACAACGCCAGATGCTGGTGGCGGACATTCTCAAATCATCGTGATCACACCAGTTCTTGCGCCGCGCGGAACGCGTCTGCTGCCGCATCACCCACCGACGATCGTCGGTTCGCAGGTTACCGGAAAGTTCACGGAGTTGGCGACGAAGCATTTGGCGTGTGCGTCATCGTGCACGGCGCGGGCGCGGTTCGGGTTGTTGCCGGCAGCGATCGTCACGGTCGGCTTCAACGTCACGCCCGTGAAGTAACCGCCGCGCGCCTTGTCCTCGACCATGACGCCGACGGGATCATCGCGATAGGCGACGACGATGACGCCCGCCTCCGACGCCAGATGCAGATACCAGAGCATGTGGCAGGACGAAATCGCAGCAACCAACATGTGTTCCGGGTTGTAGCGGGACACGTCCCCCCGGAACGCCGGGTCCGACGAGCCTGGAATGTCCGGTTTTCCGGTCGAACTGATCACGTGATCGCGGCTGTAGCCGGTATAACTCGCAGTACCGGCCCCCGTGTTACCCGTCCATATGACTGACAGGGTGTAGCTGTGCTTTTTCCCAGACACGTCCTCGCCCCCGTCCGCGTCAGAGCACTTTGTCCGTTGGCGGCGGGCTCGGTGCGGGCGGCGCTGCCTCGACCGCGAACAGGAAGCGTACCGTCTGGGGTTGTGGGAGACCGTCCACGCGCGCCGTTACAACTTGAATGCGCATGGTCTGAAGTCCGAGCGCCTCGCCGTCGATGTGCTCGAGGCCGATCACCTCGTAGACGTCGGAGCGGGTGGTGCGGCCAACGGTAATACGATCACCCAGCACGACGGGTTTGCGCGGCGCGGCCGATTGTTCGCGATGGCGTGAGAGCCAGATGTTGGCCGCCGGACCAGGCGTCCAGGTTGTGTCGGCATCCGCGAAGGCCCGGCGATAGCCGTTTGCCAGAACGTCATCAGTCGATGCCGCGAAGGGGAGTGCCATAACGCCTGCGAGCAGTGCGGCGCCCGAAACGAGGCCGAATCCGATCGCGGCAACGCGGCGCTTCGTCATCATCAGCTCCTGTGATCGTCCCTGTGACTTGAGACAATATAGGTGCGCTTCTTCGATTTGGGGAGGAGGCAACTGTCGAGAAAGGAACGTTGGAGGAGGAGCTTTGTGACCTCGTCAGAAGTGGTCAGCGGCTCCTCCCCCACGCACCTCGCCGCGGGGAGGCGTACACGCGGCTGAGATGGCGCAAGATCGCGAGATTGAAGGTGAACATAAAGGAGAATGTAAGGCCGAGAAGCAGAAGCGTGGCGCCTTTGGTCGAGGCGCCGAGGCTGGTCGGCGGCTGCAGCAAGGCCGCGACCAGGGCGGTTTCTGCCTGCAATCCTGGCGGCGAGGTGACATCGAGCGTCTGCGTCAGGACGCGATCGGCGGCTGCTGCACTCGTGAAGTCCCAGGTGCGCGGGTTACCGGCCAAGCCGGCGGCCAGTACGATGAACAAGCCCGCGCCGAGCAGCCAATCGCGAAGAGCGCGCCGCACATTCCGTGCCCGGATCCGCATTTGCATCGTCGTTTTCCCTCTGCTGTGCCGGGAGTTCTTTGCGATGATGCCCGCATCGCGTCCGGCCTGCCGTCGCTGCAACTTGGATGACAACATGGCCAACCACTGCGGCAACGCTATGCCCCGAATGTGGCAAGCCGGCTGGCATCTTGTGGCGAGAATAAGCAAGTCGGCAGGCGTGGCCTGAGGGACACAGATGGCGCTGGGGAGGGCGCTGCTGCAGCGGACGTCACACCACTCGATTCACCGGCCGGTTGCCCGCGACTTGCGCCGCGATGCCGTCGAGTAGGATCTGCGCCATGGCGAGGCGAGCGGTCAGCGTGGAACTGCCCTGGTGCGGCTGCAGGAATACGTTCGGTAGAGACTTGTAGCGCTCATCCAGGCGCGGCTCGCCGTTGAAGACGTCGAGGCCGGCGGCTGCCATACGCCCCGACGCCAGCGCTGCGATCAGCGCGTCGTCGTTGACGAGATCGCCGCGCGCAATGTTGACGACAATGGCGCTCTCCGGCATCGCTGCGATTGCGGCCGTGTTGATCATGCCGCGCGTCGCCGGTGTCGAAGGCGCGGCCAGCACCAACACGTCGCTGACGGCGAGCAGGCCCGGCAGGCTGCCATGGAACGTTGCGCCCGCTTCCTGATCGGCTGGCAACTGCGAGCGGTTGTGATAATGCACGGTCATGTCGAAGCCGCGCGCGCGTCGCGCAATCGTACGCCCGATGCGGCCCATGCCGACGATACCCATCCGTTTGCCGGTCACTTCGATCCCGACCAGCTGCGTCGGCGTCCAGCCTTTCCACTGGCCGCTGTAGAGCAGATGGTTGCCCTCGTGCACGCGGCGGGCAGCACCGAGCATCAGTAGGATCGCCATCTCCGCGACGGAGTCCGAGAGCACATCGGGCGTCGCCAGCACAGGCAGACCGCGCGCTTTCGCGGCGTCGAGGTCGATGTGCTCGAGCCCGACCGAGTGGGTGGCAAGGATTTTCAACGTCGACGGCAACGCTGCGATCACGCGGTCATCGAAGCGGTCGAATGCGGTCACGACAAGCACGTCGGCTTTGCCCGCGACGGCCATCAGCTCGTCGGGTGTGAGGACGCGGTCATCCGGATTGACCCAGACATCGTGGCTAGCGCGAAAGCGCTCCATCGATGCCGCGGGCAATGCGCGCGTAATGGCGACGCGTTGACGTGGGGCCTCGGTCGAGGCGTTGCGCGATGTCATGGTTTCCTCGTTGAAATGGGGACAGTTACTTGTGACAAAGCACGGACCAAGTTGGCCGGAATTGGTAACTGTCCCCATTTCAACCACGGATTCACGCATTCACCAACTCGCGACTCTTCCTCTCGTGGCCCCCTGCCTCACCAAGCCGTATGCGCGCCGTCGATGGTCAGCGTCGAGCCGTTCGCGAACGCGGACTCATCCGCCGCCAAGTACAGGATCGCGAGCGCGATCTCTTCGGGCGTGCCCATGCGGCCCATCGGCGAGCGTGCCTTCAAGCCCGCGACGAAGGCGTCGGGATCGGGCAGCGATTTGAGCATGCTCTCGTAGTAGGCCGACCACACGACGCCCGGCGCCACCGCGTTGACGCGCACCTTGTCGGCGACGTGATCGAGCGCCATGGCGCGGGTCAACGAGGCAACGCCGCCCTTCGAGGCGACATAGGCGGCACGATTGGGGATGCCGACCTGCGCCACGTTCGAGGCCGTGTTGACGATCGCGCCGCCGCCGCCCTCGCGCATCAACGGTATCGCGTACTTCGAGCAGAGGAAGACGCTCTTCAGGTTGGTCGCCATGATGTCGTCCCAGGCGTCGGCTTCCGTGGTGACGACGGTGCCCATCACGCCCTTGCCCGCGTTGTTGACGAGGATATCGAGCCGCCCGAACGCGGCCCGAGTCGCGTCCACCATGTTGCGCACGCTCGCCACTTGGCGCACGTCGACCGAAACGGCCAGCGCGGCATTGCCGATCTCGGTGGCAACCTTCTTGGCGCCATCACCGTCGAAGTCGGCGACCACGACCTTGGCGCCTTCCCTGGCGAACAACCGCGCCGTTGCAGCGCCGATGCCGGCCGCGGCACCCGTGACGATGGCGATCTTGTTCTCGAGACGCATGGGGGTGTTCCTGGGTTGGGTCGGCTCGGATTCCAGGCGCCCATGCTCGCAGCCTTGGCCAGCGGCTGCAAGCCGGCGTAGTATCGGGACAACCGCGCCCTTCCCGCGCCACCGCAACACTCCACGCACCCCGAGCCCGCCCATGCCCACCATCCCGCACACCCGTCCGCTCCGCCTCGGCGTCAACATCGACCACGTCGCGACCATTCGAAATGCGCGCGGCGGGCGCCATCCGGACCCGTTGCGCGCCGCGCATCTGGCCGTCGAGGCCGGTGCCGACGGCATCACGGCGCACCTGCGCGAGGACCGGCGCCACATCACCGACACCGACATCACGCGCCTCAAGGCAGAGCTGACACGGCCGCTGAACTTCGAGATGGCGGCGACATCGGAGATGCTGGAGATTGCGCTCCGCCACGTGCCGAACGCCTGCTGCCTCGTGCCCGAAAAACGCGAGGAACGCACCACCGAGGGCGGCCTCGATGTGATCGGTGGCCAAGCGCACTTGGCACCGACGATCGCCGAGCTCAAAGCCGCCGGTATCCGCGTCTCGCTGTTCATTGAAGCCGACCCGCGCGCCATCGATGCCGCGGCCAAGCTCGGGGCCGATATCGTCGAGCTGCACACCGGCACCTATTGCGAGAAAGCGTTGGAGAACGACGCAACCGGCGTCGCCCGCGAAGTCGCCCGTTTGGCCGACGGCGCGCGCCGTGCCCATGCCGTCGGCCTCGAAGTGCATGCCGGCCACGGCCTCACCTACAACACGGTCCGCGCCATTGCCCGCATGTCCGAGGTGGTCGAACTCAATATCGGCCATTTCCTGATCGGCGAAGCGATTTTCGGCGGCCTCGAGCCCGCCATCAAACGCATGCGCGCACTGATGGACGAAGCCCGCGTGCCCGCGGTCGAGGCAGCCAGATGATCCCCTTACCCAGCCGAGCAAGATCGTCGGCAACAGGATGGCTCGCCGCGAGAAGTCCGAGAAATTCCGCAGGCTTGCGGGTCGGCCGGATACGCGCAAGCTGCGGCTCGGACACAATCTTTCGGCTGGGGCAAAATGTATGATTTTAGGCCTCGGCAACGACGTGATCGACATCCGCCGCATCGAGAAGACCCTCGACCGGTTCGGTGATCGATTCGTGCAGCGGATCTTCACGGAGCTGGAACAAAAGAAGTCGGAACGCCGCCGTGCCCGCGCCGCCTCCTACGCCAAGCGGTTCGCCGCCAAGGAGGCATGCTCGAAGGCGCTCGGCACCGGGCTCCGCCGCGGCGTTTTCTGGCGCGATATGGGCGTCGTCAACCTGCCGTCCGGCCGCCCGACCCTGGTCTTGACCGGTGGCGCCAAGGCGCAACTCGATCGCATCACGCCGAAGGGCTACAAAGCCCAGATCGACCTCACGATCACCGACGATTACCCGACCGCGCAGGCCGTCGTCATTATCTCCGCGGTGCCGGACGACACCGTCGCCGAGCGGTAAGGTGCCGTCACCAGCCTGCGGCACGTACGTCCATGCCGCCGCCACAATTGCGCATGATGAATGGAAACGGTATAGGCGTCCAAGGGGCGTGCCGGCAGGGTGTGCCCGTTTCGGACGTGGACATGAAATCAAAACTTGAAGCCAGCAAAGCCAAGGACGGTGGTTGGAAAGAGATCGTCACCATCTTTTTCCACGCCCTGATCATCGCGTTCCTGGTCCGCGTGTTCCTCTATCAGCCGTTCAATATTCCCTCCGGCTCGATGCAATCGACCCTGTTGATCGGCGATTACCTGTTTGTCTCGAAACTGTCTTACGGCTACAGCCGTTACACTTTTCCGTTTGGGATCAATCTCTTCTCCGGTCGCTTGTTCGCGAGCCAGCCGAAGCGCGGCGATGTCGTCGTCTTCAAGCTGCCGCGCGACAACTCGACCGACTACATCAAACGTGTGATCGGCTTGCCGGGTGACGAGATCCTCGTCCGCGGCGGCATCGTCTCGATCAACGGCAAGGAGGTTCCGCGCCGCAAGGTCGATGATTTCGTCCAAGTCGAGGACGAGGGCCGCGAGCGCCGCACGGCACGCTACGAAGAGACCTTGCCGGAGGGCGTCAAGTACACCGTGCTCGATGCCCGTCCCGATGGCGACTATGACAACGCCGGGCCCTACAAGGTGCCGGCCGGTCACTACTTCATGATGGGCGATAACCGCGACAACTCGACTGACAGCCGCGTGCCGCCGCATCGCTACGGCGTCGGTTTCGTGCCGTTCGAGAACCTGGTCGGGCGCGCCGAGATCATCTTTTTCTCAGCAGCCGTCGATGAGCCGGGAGTCCTCGTCCTGACCAAGCCTTGGACGTGGCCTGCAGGTGTCCGCTGGCGCCGGATTTTCAGTATCGTGCGCTGACCCGACTGTCGTGTCGGATGAGCCCGAAACCAGTCAGGCGACCGTCAGTTTTCACAGCCCTGGCTGACGCAGTGAACCGGGTCCTCTTGCGCGGGGTGACCCTTTGGTGAGTATCTTTGCACGTCAAAACCCGTTTCAATGATCCAGGAATTGACCTCGCCGGGGTTCACCGGCTCTATGGTGCAATGCAAATAACTCGTTGAGGAGATGTCGTGGCGCGCGGTCGCAACCTGAAAGGCTTGGAGGCGACGCTCGGCTATTCGTTCCAAAGCCGCGCGCTTCTGGAACGCGCGCTGACGCACGCCAGTACCCGCACCGACAAAGCACCCGCCGAAGACAACGAGCGCCTGGAGTTTCTGGGCGACCGCGTCCTTGGTCTCGCGATCGCCGAGCTTCTCGTCGAGATGGATCCGTCTGCCACCGAAGGCGCACTTGCGCGACGCTTCAACCGGCTGGTGCGCAAGGACGCCTGCGCCACGATCGCGCGCAATCTGGATCTCGGGCCCTCGCTGAAGCTTTCCGCCTCCGAAGAGGAGAGTGGCGGTCGCGACAAGGACACCATCCTTGCCGATGCGATCGAAGCTTTGCTGGCTGCGATCTTCGACGAGGCCGGCTTCAAGGTGGTCCGCGATGTCGTTCGACGGCTGTGGGCGCCGCTGATCTCGGGGCTGCCTGAAACCTCCGTCGATCCGAAATCGGCGCTGCAGGAATGGGCGCAAGGCCGCGGCAAGGATCTGCCGCGCTACATCCAGGTTTCGCGGGATGGCCCGGACCACGCGCCGCACTTCACCACCGAGGTTCAAATCAACGGCCACAAGCCGGCGCGCGGTCACGGCGCCAGCAAGCGTGCAGCCGAGCAGGCGGCAGCGACTGTGCTTCTGTGCCGCGAAGGTGTTTGGGAGAAGCCGAATGACTGACGCCGTCGCGCCTGCCGTTGCCGAGGCCAGCAAGCGTTGCGGCTTCATTGCCATCATCGGCGCGCCGAACGCGGGCAAGTCGACCCTGGTCAACGCGCTGGTCGGCACAAAAATCACGATCGTCTCGCGCAAGGTGCAGACGACGCGCGTGCCGATCCGCGGCATCGCGCTGGAGGGTGCGAGTCAGTTGGTTTTCGTCGATACGCCCGGTCTGTTCGCACCGAAACGGCGGCTCGATCGGGCCATGGTCGAGGCGGCAGCGGCCGTTGCCGGCGACGCCGACGTGGTCGCGTTCCTGGTCGATGTTACGCGCGGCATCACCGAGGACGTCGAGCGCATTCTCGATGGGTTGGGAAAGATCAAGGCGCCGGTGCTGCTGGTGCTGAACAAAGTCGACGACATCAAGAAGGACAAGCTGCTGCCGCTTGCGGCTGAGCTTAATCAGCGTCACAGGTTCGCCGAGACGTTCATGATCTCCGCGCTGAAAAGTAAGGGCCTGAAGGAACTGCGCGCGTTTCTCGCAAGCCATGTGCCGGCGGGGCCATGGCACTACCCTGAGGACGAGATCACGGATGCCAATGAACGTCTGACCGCGGCCGAAATCACGCGCGAAAAGATCTACGCCTACTTGCACGATGAACTCCCCTACGCGGCTACCGTCGAGACGACGGGCTGGAAGGAACTGCGCCACGGCGGCGTGCGCATCGAGCAGACGATCTTCGTCGAGCGCGAGGGCCAGCGTGCCATCGTGCTCGGCGAGAAGGGCCGCACCATCAAGCATATCTCGACGGTGTCGCGGACGGAGCTCACCGAGATGTTCGGCCGGCCAGTGCATCTTTTCCTGTTCGTCAAGGTGCGCGAGGGCTGGGAGAACGATCCCGAGCGCTACCGCGAGATGGGGCTCGCGTTCCCGAAGGACTGATACGAAAGGCCCGTCGCGCTGCAGGGGAATGACGATGGCAAGCCGAACGCACCTGAGTGGGATTTTCGGCGCCCTGCTGGCCGCCTTTCCGCTTGCCGCCAATTCAGCAAGCCGCCCGTGCTTCGATGTCGTCATCGCCTTCGGAACCGATCCGGCGTCAGAGCCGGAGGCGCGCAAGAAGGCGCTGCTCGCGTGGAGCAAGGACGCCGCCAAACACGGCGAAGCCTTCGCGAGCTGGCGGCTCGCCTGGCAGAAAATCATCGAATGCGGACGCATGCCGCAAGGCGGCTTCCAGTGCCGCGCGGTCGGCAAGCCGTGCGGCATCTCCAATGTGCCCGGCAAGCTGCCACCCGGCACACTTGCGGTGCCGCGACCAAAGCCCGGCGCGGCATGAGGACGGCTGCAGTCCAACAGCGTGGACCAAGGGGCGCCCATGAACTGGTCCGACGAAGGCATCATCCTGTCGATCCGCGCCCACGGCGAGACCGCGGCCATTGCCGAGATTTTCACGCGCTCACATGGTCGCCATCTCGGGCTCGTTCACGGCGGACGCTCACGGCGGTTGCGGCCGGTTCTGCAGATCGGCAATCACGTCGATGCCACCTGGAAAGGCCGTCTGGCGGAACATCTTGGCCACATCAGCGTCGAGTTGCAGCGCGGCTTTGCTGGCGAAGCCATGGCGCACGCGCCGGCACTCGCCGGCTTGAACGCGTTGACCACGCTCCTGCGCCAATTGCCGGAGCGCGATCCGCATCCGAACCTCTTCGAGGTCACGTTGTTCGTGCTCGGCTTCCTCGACGATCTCAGCGTCTGGCCGGCGCTGATGGTGCGCTGGGAACTGGCGCTGCTCGATGAACTGGGCTTTGGCCTCGATCTTTCCCAATGCGCCGCCACCGGCGTCAACGACGCGTTGATCTATGTCTCGCCGCGCACCGGCCGTGCCGTCTCCGCGTCAGCCGGCGAGCCCTACAAGGACCGCCTGCTGGCGTTGCCGCCGTTCCTGCGCAACGAGCGTGGCGTTGCCGTCAGGCCCGAGGATGTCGCTGCCGGCTTTGCGCTGACCGGGCACTTTCTGGCATCGCGCGTGTACGCGCCGCAGGAGCAGACGATACCGGATGCGCGCGCCCGCATGATCGGGCTGATCGCCCGCCAGGAGGCGTGACCGGGAGGCTTGGATCGTCTGGCGTGCTGAGCTGTCTGGCCCTTTGTGTCGACCCTTTGTTGCAAATGATTTGCAACTGCAGTAGCATCGTCAAGGAGATTTTCCGGGGGAGCGGATCAGGGTTCTGGTGGCCGTCGCGCGCGTATGGCAGCCGTCCACCAGATTTCTGATCCAGCTCAGCCGTCACAGAATTGGGTGGCAGGACGCATGCAGCATTCGACAAGCGAAAAGTTGCCGGAGGCTGCAGTCGTCGGAGGCTGGCGCCGCGCCCGCGGCGAGGCGGCGCTTGCCGACGTGCATCGCACCGTGAAAGTCAGCGCCACCGGCAGCCAGATGCGCAAGGCCGCTGCTTTCCTCGGCCCAGGTTATCTCGTCGCCGTCGGCTATATGGATCCCGGCAACTGGGCGACGGCACTCGCTGGCGGCTCGAAGTTCGGCTACGCGTTACTCATCGTCGCGCTCATCTCCAACATCATGGCGGTCATCCTGCAGGCGCTGTGCGCCCGCCTCGCCATCGGCTCCGGCCGCGATCTGGCGCAGGCCTGCCGCGACGCTTATCCGGCCTGGGCGGCCTGGCCGTTGTGGTTGCTGGCCGAGATCGCCATCATCGCCACCGACATAGCCGAGGTGATCGGCACGGCGATCGGGCTCAACCTCATCTTCGGGTTGCCGCTCGAGATCGGTATTGTCATCACCGCCCTGGACGTGTTCCTGATCCTCTACCTGCAGCGCATGGGCTTTCGTTATCTGGAGGCCTTCATCATTGCACTGCTCGTCATCATCGCCATTTGCTTCGCTGCACAGATTGCCATGGCCCGGCCGGAATGGGGGCCGCTGTTCGCCGGTTTCACGCCGCGCGTCGACATCGTCACCAACCCCGAGATGCTGTATCTGGCGCTCGGCATTCTCGGCGCCACGGTGATGCCGCATAATCTCTACCTGCACTCGGCGATCGTCCAGACGCGCGCTTACGGCACCACATTGCCGGAAAAGCGCGAGGCCTTGAAATTCGCGATCTTCGACTCGACCCTTGCCCTGTCGTTCGCGTTATTGATCAACGCCTCGATCCTGATCCTGGCAGCAGCGACGTTCCACAAGACCGGCCGCACAGACGTTGCCGAGCTTGGCCAGGCGCACAGCTTGCTCTCGCCGCTATTGGGTTCACTGGTTGCCCCGTGGCTGTTCGGCGTTGCGCTGCTATGCTGCGGCTTGAATTCGACGGTGACTGCAACGCTTGCAGGTCAGGCGGTCATGGAAGGCTTCATCGAAATGAAGCTCGAGCCCTGGCTGCGCCGCCTCGTCACGCGGGCGCTCGCCATCATTCCGGCGGCGGGCGTGACACTGTATTACGGTACGGTGGAAACCGCAAAGCTGCTGATCCTGTCGCAGGTGATCCTGTCACTGCAACTCTCGTTCGCCGTCGTGCCGCTCGTGCAGTTCACGGCCAGTCGCGCGAAGATGGGTGATCTCGTCGCGCCGCGCTGGCTGATCGCGTCGGCTATCCTCATCGCCGCCGTCATCATCGCCCTCAACGTCAAGTTCCTGGCCGACTGGGCGACGGGCGCGGGTGGGTGAGTTTCGGCATTAGGCGATAGTCTCCCGTTGGTGGGGTCACGCGGCGATGTGGAGCGAAGCTTCACGTCATTCAAGGTCGTGCTTCCAGCACGACGGGCGACCCAACACTTTGGGTTTGATCACCCGCTCGGATCACCCTCGCCCGTCGGTGTGGCCGCATCTCCGTTGCCGCCATCACCGTTGCCCTCGTCGACGCCCGAGCCATCGTCCGGAATGCGCTCGACCGAAACGACCTTCTCGTCCGCGTCTGTCTTGAAGATGCGCACGCCCTGCGTATTGCGGCCGGCGATGCGCACATCGTTGATCGGGCAGCGGATCAGCTGGCCGCCGTTCGAAACCAGCATGATCTGATCCGTCGGCTCCACCGGGAACGAGGCGATCAAATCGCCGTTGCGATCGTTGACCACCATGGCGGCGATGCCTTTGCCGCCACGGCCGGAGATCCGGTACTCGTAGGTCGATGTGCGCTTGCCGAAGCCGCGCTCCGAGACGGTCAGCACGAACTGTTCGCGCCCGCCGAGTTCGGCGTAGCGCTCGGGCGTCAACTCGGCCGGTCCCTCCTGCGTCTCCTCGGGCTCCGGCGTTGCTGCACCCGCGTCTACATCGGCGGCTTCGCCGGTCTGGGCACGGCGCATCGCGGCCGACTGCTTGAGATACGCCGCGCGTTCCGCCGGGCTCGCCTCGACGTGATGCAGGATCGCCATCGAGATCACGACATCCTCGTCCTCGAGGCGGATGCCGCGCACGCCCGTCGAATCGCGGCCCTTGAAGACGCGCACGTCGGCGACCGCGAAGCGGATCGACTGTCCGTGTGCGGTCGTCAGCAGTACGTCGTCCTCGGCGGTGCAGATGGCGACGCCGATGATGCTGTCGCTCTGCGGCTCCTCCGCGTCGTCCTTTGCTGCATCGTCTTTGGCCTTGGCGGCGTCGCCGTTCTCGCCATCCTCGCCGTCGGCCTCGATCTCCAATTTCATGGCGATCTTGCCGTTGCGATTGATGTTCTCGAAGTCCGTCAGACTGTTGCGCCGGACGCGGCCGAGCTTGGTCGCGAACAGCAGCTCGAGCTTGCCCCAGGTCTCGGCGTCCTCCGGCAACGGCAGAATGGTGGTAATCGTTTCGTCCTGCTGCAGCGGCAGCAGGTTGATCAGCGCCTTGCCCTGCGATTGCGGCGTACCGGCCGGCAAGCGCCAGACCTTCATGCGGTAGCACATGCCGCGCGACGAGAAGAACAGCACCGGCGTATGCGTCGAGGCGATGAAGATCTGCGTGACGACATCCTCGTCGCGCGTCTGCATGCCCGAGCGGCCCTTGCCGCCGCGGCGCTGCGCGCGATAGGTCGAAAGCGGCACGCGCTTGATGTAGCCCTTGTGGCTGACGGTGACGACGCAATCCTCGCGTTGGATCAGGTCCTCGTCGTCGAGGTCGCCCTCGATATCCAGGATCTCCGTCTGCCGCGGCGTCGCGAACTGCGTCTTTATCTCGATGAGCTCGCTCTTGATGATGTCGACGATGCGCGTGCGTGACGACAGGATCGCCAGGAAATCCTTGATCTCCTCGGCGAGCTTCTTCAACTCGTCGCCGATCTCCTCGCTGCCGAGCGCGGTGAGGCGTGAGAGCGTCAGCGCCAGGATAGCAGTCGCCTGCTCCTCGGAGAGCTTGCAGGTGCCGTCGTCGCCTATTCTGTGGCGGGGATCGGCGATTAGCTCGATCAGCGGCGACATGTCCTTGGCCGGCCAGGTGCGCGCCTTCAGCGCTTCCTTGGCTTCGGCTGGCGACGCGGAGCTGCGGATCAGCCGGATGACTTCGTCGATGTTGGCGACGGCAATCGCCAAGCCGACCAGCACGTGCGCACGGTTGCGCGCCTTGGTCAGCATGAACTTGATGCGCCGGCTCACCACCTCCTCGCGGAAGGCGTTGAAGGCCACGATCATGTCGCGCAGCGTCAAGCTTTCCGGGCGACCGCCGTTGAGCGCGATCATGTTGGCGCCGAACGTCGTCTGCAGGTCCGAGAAGCGCCAGAGCTGGTTGAGGACGACCTCGGAGACCGCGTCGCGCTTCAACTCGATGACGATGCGCATGCCTTCGCGGTTGGATTCGTCCCAGAGATCCGCGACGCCCTCGATCTTCTTGTCGCGCACCTGGTCGGCGATCTTCTCGATCAGCGTGCGCTTGTTCACCTGATAAGGGATCGCGGTGACGATCAGCGCTTCGCGGTCCTTGCGGATCTCCTCGGTGTGCACTTTCGCGCGCATGATGATGGAGCCGCGGCTTTTGTGGTAGGCGGCGAGGATGCCGGCGCGGCCGAGGATCGTGGCGCCCGTCGGGAAGTCCGGCCCGGGCACGATGTTGCAAAGGTCTTCGAGCGTAATCTCGGGGTTGTCGAGATGTGCCATGCAGGCGTCGATGACTTCGCCGAGGTTGTGCGGCGGGATGTTCGTGGCCATGCCGACGGCGATGCCGCCGGCGCCATTGACGAGCAGATTCGGGAACGCCGCGGGAAGCACAGTCGGCTCCATCACGCGGTCGTCGTAGTTGGGCTTGAAGGCGACCGTATCGCGCTCGATGTCCTCGAGCATGTGTTGCGTCACCTTCTGGAGGCGAACCTCGGTGTAACGCATGGAGGCCGGCGGATCGCCGTCGACCGAGCCGAAGTTGCCCTGGCCGTCGATCAACGGCAGGCGCATGGAGAAATCCTGCGCCATGCGGACCAGCGCGTCGTAGATCGCGAGATCGCCGTGCGGGTGGTAGTCACCCATCACCTCGCCGACCACTTTCGCCGCTTTGATGTGCTTGCGGTTCCACGACAGATTGAGGCCGTGCATCGCATAGAGGATGCGCCGGTGCACGGGCTTCAGGCCGTCGCGCACGTCGGGTAATGCGCGGCTCACGATCACGCTCATGGCGTAATCGAGGTAGCTGCGCTTCATTTCTTCGGCAATCGTTACCGGGCGGATATCGTTCGGGCCCTTCGGCGGCTCGCCGCCACCGCCGGTCGTCTTGTTGTTGTCAGCCACGCTGTGTCAAACCTTCGAGAAATACTTGGCGCTTCAGTTGCCGCTTGGACGCAACCTCGCCCCTGCAGATGCTACCGGTGTCATAGCCCCTTGGGGGGTGGGCTGCAACGCCGGTGGAGGTTTTGGTCACAGGCGATTACGGCGCGGATTGAACGGTCGTCAGCGACGTGCCCTCACCCCATCCACAATCCGCCGGTGACGTTGATCGCCTGGCCCGTCATGTAGGCGCTCTCGTCGGACGCCAGGAACGCCACCACGCGCGCGACATCGTCGGGGAGACCGACGCGGCCCATGGGGATCTGGTCCTCGCGTTCCTTGGCGGTCTTCAGGCCCGCCGCAATTGAGCGCCGGTCGGCTTCGTCGCGCATGCCGGTCTCGACGATCGTGCCGGGGCAGACGGCGTTGACGGTGATGCCTTCCGCTGCCACCTCCTGCGCCAACGATTGCGTGAGCCCGATCACGGCGAACTTCGACGCGCAATAGGCCGAATACGAGGGCTTGCCCGACTTGCCGAACCATGACGCCGTATTGATGATGCGGCCGCGCTTCTGCTTGCGCATGTGCGGCACCACGGCCTTGCAGAAGTTGAAGACGCCATCGAGGTTGACTGCAAACACGCGCCGCCATTCCTCGGTGGAAAGCTCTTCCACGCGGCCGATCGAGATGATGCCGGCGTTGTTGATGAGGATGTCGATCTTGCCGAAGTCTCCGAGACAGCGCTGCACGGCTGCTGACGCCTCGTCGTAGCTGGAGACGTCGACCTTGTAGGTGGAGCACTTGCGGCCGGCTTTGCGGACCAATTCGGCGGTCGTTGCCACATCGCGCTCGTTGATGTCGGCGATCACGATATCGCAGCCTTCAGCGGCGAGGCGAACCGCGATGCTGCGGCCAATGCCGGTGGCGCCGCCAGTGATAAAGGCCGTGCGGCCGTCGAGTTTGTACATGGCTGGTTCCGCGTCCTTTGCTGTGGGATGGGAGGGATGGGGTCAGCCCCCATGTCGTGGCGTCGGAAATTGTCTGGCAAGGGGTCTGACCCCGGCTGCAGCGCTCACCCTACCCGAGCACGGCCACCTGCTTCTTCTTGATCAGCTCGAAATCGATCTCGGCGCCGAGGCCGGGCTTCGTCGGCGCGTGCACGAGACCCTTGGCGTCGACCTCGATATCCTGCAGGAGCCCGTACTTCTGGGCGCCGTCCGGCAGCAGCACCTCGAAGTACTCGCAATTGCGGATCGCCATGATCAGATGCAGGTTGGCGATATTGTTCAGCGAATTGCCGCCGTGGTGCACCTCGTAGTTCATGTGGAAGCACTCGGCGAGATGCGCGGTCTTGAGGCATGCGGTTAGCCCACCCTTCACCGCCACGTCGCCGCGTAGGAAATCGGTCGCACGGTTCGTCAGCCACGGCACATAGGCGGTGTGAC
>JANLQP010000150.1:0-3916 GCA_031367895.1 Hyphomicrobiales bacterium | reverse complement strand
ATCAGGACCACGTCGGCGCTCTCTATCGCCACGTCGGTTCCGGCGCCAATCGCGAAGCCGACATCAGCCTGGGTCAGCGCGGGGGCGTCGTTGACCCCGTCCCCGACCATTCCGACCCGATGCCCCTGGGCTTGCAATTCCTTGATCTTCGCCGCCTTGTCGCCAGGAAGCACGTCGGCAAAAACGATGTCGATTCCAAGCTCATCGGCGATGCGCTTGGCGGTTCCGGCATTGTCGCCGGTAATCATCGCCACCTTGACGCCGCGTTGTTGCAGGGCGGTGACGGTCGCGGCCGAGGTCGGGCGGGTCGCATCCGCAATCGCAATCAGGCCGACGATCTTGCCGCCGCTGGCGACATGGACAACCGTGCGGCCGGCCCCTTTCAAGCGATCAGCCGCCTCGGCCAGACTGCCCAGTGAAATGCTCTCTTCGTCCATGAGCCGGCGATTACCGACGAACACCGTCTGGCCTTCGATCTGTGCCTGCGCGCCCTTTCCTTCAAGATTGGCAAAGTCGCGGGCCTCGGGCAGCGCGAGGTCGCCGGCACGCTCGATAATGGCAAGCGCCAGCGGGTGCTCCGAATTCCGCTCCAGGGCCGCGGCAAGCCTCACCACCTCTTCGGATGAATATGGGTCGGCCGAGACGATGTCGACGACCTTGGGCTGCCCCATGGTCAGTGTCCCGGTCTTGTCAAAGACGATGACGTCAAGCTTGGTCGAATCCTCCAGCGCCGAAGCATTCTTGAACAATATCCCGTTCATTGCGCCAAGCCCGGTCCCGACCATGATCGCCATAGGGGTCGCGAGCCCGAGCGCGTCGGGACAGGCGATCACAAAGACAGTGATCGTCAGGGTCAGCGCGAACAGCAATGTGGAATCAAAAGCCCAGTACCACACGGCGAACGTCGCAAGGCCGATCAGGATCGCCGCAAGCACCAGCCACTGCGACGCTCGGTCAGCAAGCAGCTGGGCCGGCGCTTTCGAGTTCTGCGCCTCCTGGACGAGTTTGACGATCTGCGCGAGCGCTGTGTCCGAGCCGACCTTGGTCGCGCGATAGCGAAAGCTTCCGGTCTTGTTGATCGTTGCACCAATGACGGAATCGCCAGGCTGCTTAGACACCGGCATCGACTCTCCGGTCAGCATCGACTCGTCGACGTCAGTCGTGCCGTCGAGGATCTCGCCGTCGACGGGGATCTTGTTGCCGGGCCGGATAAGGACGGTATCGCCAGCCAGGACTTCGGCGGTCGGCAATTCCACTTCTTGGCCATCGCGAATGACCGTCGCCATCGGTGGTGCCAGGTCCATCAGTTTTCGGATTGCCTCCGACGCACCGGCGCGGGCCCGCATCTCGAGCCAATGTCCGAGCAGGATGAAGACCAGAAGAACGGCCGACGCCTCGTAGAATTGCTCGCCTTCGAACAGGAAGGTCGCGCCGACGCTGAACAGATAGCCGGTTCCGACGCTCAAAAGCACAAGCACGGCCATGTTGAGGATGCGGTTCCTTAGCGCCCTCACCGCCGCCACGGCGAACGGCCAGACGGGATAGAGAATGGCCGCGCTCGCAAGCAGAAACAGCGTGAGGTCGAGCCCGAGGAAAGCTGGCGGAGCGAGCAGCGGCCGGTCCATGCCCATGGGCGCCAGCGCGAAGATCGGAAGCGTGAAGACAAGGCTGACGATGAAACGGTTGCGCATGTCGCGCGCCATCGCGGCCATGTCCATGCCGGCGCCATGGCCCATCTCGTGGGCGACCTCATCTCCCATCGGTTGCGCCGGAGCGGCGTGGGCTCCATTGTGCGGGGCATCACGCCGGTGGGCATGCGGATCGTCCGCGACAACGTCGGAATCTAAATCGCAGATGTGACGCGGCACCGGCGTTCCCCGGCAATGAAAGGCGCAGTCGGTGATGACTTTCCGGAGCGCGGCTGGCGTGACCGAACGCTCGTCGAAGTCGACTGTGACAGATTCGGATGCCGGGTTCGCCCGGGCGCCGATGACGCCGGGAGTCCTCAACAACTGCTTTTCAACCCCGAGATGATCGAGGCTCTCGAACTGGCCGCGCACTTCCAATGTTGTTTTTTGCACTGTTCAGCTCCAGGAATTGCTGTTGGCGAGATGGGCGCCCGCGTATCGGCAGATATGCCAAGGCGAAGCCCGGGGGTGTCAAGCGCGAAGGCAACTTTTTGCCCCTTGCATAATGCGCTCGGTCTGGCCTGCCTGTTGAGGACAAATACCTATATCGACGTGCGCTGCCGGCGCTGAATATGCTTCCGCAACGTGGAGGTATGAAATATGAGGGCTCTAGCGATCATGACAGCGGCGGCTTTCGCTGCCGCATTGCCGGCTTCCGGGATGGCGCAGCCCACCGCTTCACCACACCAGCATGGCCAGCCGACCAATCCTGCCCAAACGCCGCAAGCTGGCCAGCACGAAGACCCGCAAGGCGCCGAGGGCCACTGCGATTGCTGCGGGATGATGAAAGAGATGATGCAGATGATGCGGACGATGCACCAGCACGGAAGCCAGCCCGGAGCGATGCAGAAGATGGATATGATGCAATCCCCGGATTCGCCGCAGCCCGGGTCAACTCCAGGCGATGCTGCCGAGCATCAGCAGCACAAGGGCAAGCCCCGGAACTGAGGCGCTTTGGGCTTGGACGCATTGATCCCGGGAAGGTGGAAGGTGACATATTCGCATCATTTCGAGAGTGTCGTCAACGTGCCTGCTACTCCTGCGGCTCTTTTCGCCGAGATTGACGATCCCTCGCGCCTTGCCGGTCACATGACGCGCTCATCAATGATGATGGCTGGCTCGAAAATGCAGTTCAGCTATGACGAGGCCGGTGGAAGAGCGGTGGGCTCGAAGATCAGCATGACGGGGTCGATGCTCGGCTTTGATCTCGGGCTGGAGGAAGTGGTGACGGATCGGGTGCCACCGTTTCGCAAGGCGTGGGAGACGGTCGATGAGCCGCGCCTGCTCGTGATCGGCGGCTATCGAATGGGGTTCGAGATTACTCCCGAAGCCGAAGGCTTGCGCTTGAAGGTATTCATCGATTGGCGCGAGCCGCCCCCCCGCTGGCGATGGCTCGGCTGGCTCCTCGGGCGAACCTATGCGAGATGGTGCGCCGAGGGCATGGCCACTGGCGCGGCCGACTTTTTCAAAGGTGGTAAGGCACGGCCGGAGAGCGTCGCCACCTAAGTTCTAGCCGTCTAATTCTGGTTTGTTCGGAGGTCACGTCCATGATCCCTACTATCACCTTTCTCGGCGGAACCGGCACCGTGACCGGCTCCAAATATCTTATCGATACCGGAAGCCACCGAATCCTCGTCGATTGCGGACTGTTCCAGGGCTATAAACTGCTGCGCGAGCGGAACTGGGCGCCATTCCCGATCGAGCCCCGTCTGATCGACGCGGTCGTGCTAACGCACGCGCACCTCGATCATTCCGGCTATCTTCCGTTGCTTGTGAAGAACGGCTTTGCGGGACCGATCATCAGCACCCATGCGACGCTCAAGCTCTGCGAATTGATTCTGCTCGACAGCGGCCATCTGATGGAGGCCGACGCCCGCTACGCAAACAAGCGCGGTTTCAGCAAACACAAGCCGGCATTGCCGCTCTACGACCAGAACGACGCTCAACGCTCGCTGGATTCGTTCAGAACTCACGGGTTCCACGAAACCGTACAGGTGACGAAGGACTGCTCGGCAATGTTTCGCCCCGCCGGCCATATCCTTGGGGCGGCGACGGTCGAACTCGACTGCGGCGACACCCGCATCGTCTTCTCGGGCGACCTTGGCCGCTATAACGATGCGACGATGGTCGACCCCGAGCCGGTGCCCCGGGCCGACTACCTCGTCGTCGAATCCACCTACGGCAATCGGCGTCACGACCCGGCCGATCCCGAAGAGGCGCTTGCGGAC
>JANLQP010000128.1:0-8244 GCA_031367895.1 Hyphomicrobiales bacterium | reverse complement strand
CTGTCCGTGACTTACTGGATGAACAACCTGCAGCCGTTGGGGGAGACCAGCGGCAATCTCTTCGTGACGCTCAATCCCTGCCGGCCAATCGCCGCTGAGCGCGTCGTTGCAACCTTCGACTATGCACATCCGATCTTCGATGCGGCGGCAATGCGTGCGCAGCAGAACATATGGCGCCTGCAGGGGCGCCGCCAGACTTGGTTCTGCGGCAGCTATTTCGGCTACGGTTTCCACGAGGATGGGCTCCAGTCGGGCCTGGCCGTGGCGGAAGACATCGGCGGCGTTCGCCGCCCCTGGAGCGTGCCGGATGAATCGGGCCGCATCCATTTGAGGCCATCAGGTGCGCCTCCTCACGCGAACGCACGTGAGGCGGCCGAATGAGCCAGCTCGCCTCATGCATCTACGAAGGCATCGTCGTCCACAAGCGGCTGAAGCCGTGTCGACACGCCTTCGCCTACCGCGTTTTTGCCCTCTGCCTCGATGTCGACGAGATCGATCGGGTCGATCGGAGCCTGAGATTTTTCTCGCGCGGCAAGCGCAATCTTCTGGGCTTCTGGGATGTTGATCTCGGCGAACCTGGAACTGATTTCGTGGGCGCGAAAGCGCGACGGCTGCTCGCTCAGTCCGACCTTGCACGCTTCGGTGCGCGCATCGAGCTCGTCTGCTATCCGCGCATTCTCGGCTTCGTGTTCAACCCGTTGAGCGTCTATTTCTGCCGGGACGCCGCCGGCACTGTCGGCGCCGTGATCTACGAAGTGACGAACACGTTCGGCGAGCGCACGAGCTACGTGCTGTCAACAGCCGGCGGCGGCGATGCGATCACGCAGGACTGCGCCAAGGAGATGTACGTCTCACCGTTCACCAGCGCGTCTGGCCACTACGGCTTTCACTGCAAAGCGCCATCGGACAGGGTCGTGATCGGCGTCAACTTTCGCGAGGCGGGCCAGCCGGTTCTGAAGACCCACTTTCGTGGCGAGAGACGACCGCTCGACGACCGCACGATCGCACGGCTCATGGCCCGCTATCCGCTCATGACGCTGAAGGTCTTCGGAGCCATCCATCTCGAGGCGGCGCGGTTGTGGGCCAAGGGCGTTCCAATCGTCCCCCGCCACGCGTCGCCCGCCTACTCATTTACCATCGTCGATCGACCAGTACGGGACGCACACCATGCATGACGACACTGTTTCCGCTCGGCCGGTCATCGGCACGGACGGCCGCCAGGGACTGCATTCGCGTGGCGCTGTGCCCGGGATGCTTGGAGTGTTCGATTGGCTGTTGAAGCGGCATGGCATCGGTTGCCTGCAGCTGACGCTACCCTCCGGTGCCGCAGGGTGCATCGGCAATCCGGACGGATCCGTCGAAGGACAGATGGTGCTCAAGTCGTATGGCGCGCTTTGGAAGATCGCCCGGCGGGGCGCCCTCGGTTTCGCCGAAGCCTACATGGACGGCGACATCGACACCGATGATCTCAGGGCATTGTTCGAGCTTTACCTTGTCAACGAGCCGGCGATCTCACGCGCCTTTCCGAGCCTCAACACCACGCGCAGCCGCGACCGGCGTTTTCACATGCGCCGCCGCAACACGCATGCTGGCAGCCGCCGCAACATCGCCGACCACTACGACCTAGGGAATTCGTTCTACCGCCTGTGGCTCGATCCGAGCATGTTGTACTCGAGCGCAATCTTCAGCACCGGCGGGATGACTCTGGAGGACGCCCAGCAGGTCAAGCTGCAGCGCATTCTGATGGCGCTCGATCTATCGGAGGGGCAGTCGCTGCTCGAGATCGGATGCGGCTGGGGTGCGCTCGCCGAGGCTGCAGCGCGGCAGGGTGCCAAGGTCCGCGCGATCACGATCTCCGAGCAACAGCTGAGCGAGACGCGTGAGCGCGCCGCAGCTGCTGGTCAGGCTGACCGCGTCGAGGTTCGTTTCGAGGACTACCGCGACACTGCCGGCACCTTCGACCGTCTCGTCTCGATCGAGATGATCGAGGCGGTCGGCGAGGAGAACTGGCCACTCTTCTTCCAGACTGTCGGCGAGCGATTGATTCCCGGGGGCATCGCAGTCATCCAGGCCATCACGATCCGCGAGGACGCGTTCGCGCAATACCGGCAAAACCCGGACTTCATCCAGCGCTACATCTTCCCAGGCGGCATGCTGCCGACGGTCGAGCTGATGCGTAAGCGCGCCGACGAGGCGGGTCTCACCTTCGAGACGATCGAGCGGTTCGGCGCGTCCTATACGCTGACGCTCGCCGAATGGCGGCGCCGCTTCGAGGCGGCATGGCCGGAGATTGCGGCACTCGGATTCGACGAGAGATTCCGGAGGATGTGGCGCTACTACCTGACCTACTGCGAGGTCGGCTTCGAGCGTGGCCTGATTGATGTGGGTCTCTATCGCTTGAGGAAGCCGGCGTGATTGCGTGGAACTTCGCAGACCAGCGAGCGCGCACGAGCCCCTTGACCCAAGAGAGCACGACGACAATGCCGAAAGACATGACGCCATCGGCCATTCCTCCGGCTTCGCCGCTGTTCGAGCTGACGTCGTTTCTCGATGGGCGCACCCGGGCCTGGGGCGTGTTCGAAGACCGCTTCGGGCGCCTCAGACGCCGGTTTACCGTCGAGATGCATGGCCGATGGCAAGACCAGGTGTTCATGCTCGACGAGCGGTTCGTCTACGACACCGGCGAATCCGAGACCCGGACTTGGGCTGTCACGCAGCTTGGGGGTGGGCGCTTTCGCGCGACGTGCGCCGACTGCATCGGCAGCGCTGACGGCCGGAGCGACGCCGACAGCGTTCGCATGTCCTACCGGTTCCGGCTCAAGCTCAAGGGTCGGGAGATCGTGGTCGCCTTCGATGACCGGCTTTACCGGATGGGCGACACGACCGCGGTCAATCGCGCGACGATGAGCAAGTGGGGCATCAAACTGGGAGAGTTGTCGCTGTTCTTCCAGCGGGTGGAGATCGACATCACGGGGGGCGGCCAGCGGGACGCGGCTTGAGCCGTGTTCGGGTCAGAGCCGACCCGCGACGCGCAAATAGAGCGCGTTCGGCATCAGCCGAAGCAGCTTCAGCAGGGTGACGAGCTGCCAGGGGAACGCGATCTCATACTTGCCGCGCGCAAGCCCGCGCAGGATGCGATCCGCCGCATCGCCGGGTTTCATAATGTAGGGCATGGGGAATTGGTTCACTGAGGTCATCGGCGTCTCGACGAAGCCGGGATTGACGAGGCTGACGACGATGCCGTGGCGGCTGAGCTCGAGCCGCAGCACTTCCGCAAGACTGATCACGGCCGCCTTGCTCGGGGCGTAGGCCGCTGCGTTCGGCAAGCCCCGATAGCCGGCGACCGAGGCGACCAGCGCAAGGTGGCCTTTGCCGGCCGTCATCATCGCCGGGATCAACGGTTCGAGAGCATTGGCGATGCCGATGTAGTTGACGCTCATCGAGTCTGCTGCTCGCGCCGCGTCGAACGCGCTCGCCTTCATGGGATGCCATACGCCGGCATTCAGAATTGCAAGATCGATCGGACCGATGGTCTCGACGATGCGCCGGTGCGCCGCCTCGACGTCCGTGCGGGCGGTCACATCCAGTGGAACCGCCAGAATGTTGGCATGCGCGCGCGCCAGCTCGTCCAGCTTCTCCGCTGATCGGGCCGACACAGCAACGCGGACGCCATCGGCCGCGAGCTTCAGCGCCAACTCGCGGCCAATGCCGGTGCTGGCCCCGGTGACCCAGGCCGTTTTCCATGGCGTGGTCATGGTGCGAACACTCAACCCTTACATCCGGGTCCACGGCTGCGTGAGGCGGCCAACCAGGGTCTTGAAACGAGCTGGATGCTCGCTGGCGATGAGACACACGCACTCGCTTCCCGTGTCGACGATCGGCTGATGCTCGATACCCTCGTCGACATCCTGGATGTCGCCACGCTGGTATGTGCCGGTCACGTCGCTATAGGAGCCCTCGATCATCAGCGTCAGCTCGGCGCCGCCATGGCCGTGATCCGGCATCTTGCGGCCGGGTGCGATCCGCAGCAGGCGCAGGTCGCCATCGTTCTCCTGCCGCAGCGCCAGGCGCTGGTGCCACACGCCGGGACCGAGACGTTTCCAGGGGATGCTCTCGAACGATAGGGCGTAGGTGACCGCAATCGGAGCCGGAAGCCTGTCGTTCGAATGAGCGATCCGTTGCGTATTCTGCGTCGCAACGTCCGCCGGTCGCGCTGGAACTTTCAAGGCAGCCCCTACCGACCGACCTGGGGAAGATAGCATGATCGCCGAGCCGAGTAACTCGAGGTCGGCGACCTCCGCGCGGCAGCGTGGACACATGGAAAGGTGCGCTGCGACAACAGCTGCCAGCGGCTCGGCAATGGTCGCGGCGGCATAGCTCAGCAGCGTCGTGCTATCCGGATGGTGTCTGATCACGGTGCTCATTGAAGATCCTCGAGGGCCGTCCGCAATTTCTGGTACGCAAGACGGATACGCGATTTGACCGTGCCGAGCGGCAGAGAGAGGCGTGTCGCGATCTCGCTGTGCGGCAGGCCCTCCATGAAGGCGAGCCTCACGACCTCAACCTGCTCGGGCGGCAACTCCTTCAACACAGCTTGGACCCGAACTTGGCGTTGGCGCGCGTCCATGGCCTCATCGGCTGGCACGTCGCCCGACGGGATTTTCTGCGCATGCTCTTCCGTCAACTCGTGCCAGACCCTCTGGCGGCGAATGTGATCGGTGCGCAAGTTGCGCGCAATGGTGTAGATCCACGTCGTCGCGCTGCCCTTCTCGGCCGAGTAGAGGCTGGCCTTGCGCCAGACAGTGATCAATGTTTCTTGCGCCAGCTCCTCGGCCAGTCCGGGATCGGCACCTTGTTGCATCATGAAATTGCGCACCCGCGGCCCATATTCATTGAACAAGTTTCGGAACGCATCTTCGCTGCGGTCCGTCGCGATCCGTGACAGCAGATCGGGCATGGTTCCCCTGAACGGTCGTCGCGTCATCCAGCCGACGGGCCGGGTCGCGCTCGTGGGATGCAACATAGTCCCTCCAGTGACATTCACAAGCTTACGCGGCGGGGACATCGCTGGATCACAGGAGCCGTCTGGCCATCGCGTGTCGCCTCGGCGTTCGTCGGGCAAGCAACGATGGTGATCCGGATCTCCGGTGAGACCGTTAAAGGGTGTCAGATGCTGGTCAGATCAAGTAGCCATTCATCAATCCGTTTCGGCAGCCTGCACTCCTCCCCGTGCGCAACTGCCGGGCTGGCGGGTTCCCCGGCCTCCCAGCCGTTCCTTCACATGCATCGCTGAGGTGCCTGCCATGGCCGATCCGGTAATCATGTGGTTCGGCCGAGACCTCCGGATTGCGGATAATGCCGCGCTCGCTGCGGCAGCAGCAGTCGGCGGCCCGGTGCTCGCCGTCTTCGTCCGTGACGAGGCCGCCTCCGGCGCCTGGAAGCCCGGCGGCGCCAGCCAATGGTGGCTCCACCACAGTCTGCGCGCGCTCGACCAAAGCCTGCATGCCATCGGCTCTCGCTTGATCTTGCGGCGGGGCTCAACCATCGACGTGCTGCTTGCAATAGCGTCCGAGTCCGGCGCGCGTTCCATTCATCTCACGAGGGGCTACGAGCCTCATGCAGCACGCCTCGAGCAATCCCTTGACGCGGCTGGCCGCAAAATCGGGATCGAGGTGCGCCGTTTCCCTGGCTCGCTGCTGAAGGAGCCCGAGGCGCTTTTAAACCGCAGCGGCCAGCCGTTTCGCGTCTTCTCGCCGTTCTGGCGCACGCTGCTCGCCGCTGAGCGTCCTCGAGCGCCGGGTCGGGCGCCACGACAACTCGAGAGGCCGAAACACTGGCTGGGAAGCGACGACCTTAGTGACTGGCAGCTGGTCCCAAGGAAGCCCGATTGGGCGGGTGGCCTTCGCGCGACCTGGGAGCCGGGCGAGGCCGGCGCTACCAGGCGCCTCACCGCACTGATCGACAACGTGCTCGCCAGCTATGCAACCAATCGGGATCGACCGGATCGGACGGGGACGTCCATGCTGTCGCCGCACCTTCATTTCGGCGAGGTGAGCCCCCACCAGTGCTGGCACGCTGTGCAAATCGCGATGGAGCGACATCCGAGCCTCGCCTCGGGGGCCGCATCGTTTCTGCGCGAGCTCGGCTGGCGCGAGTTCTCCTATCATCTGCTGCATCATTGGCCGACCCTGCCGGAGACACCGTTCCGCCCGGAGTTCGAAGCGTTCCCCTGGGAGCCCGATGACGCCGAGCGGCGCGCAAACCTTGCGGCCTGGTCGCGCGGCCAGACCGGCTACCCGATCGTCGACGCCGGCATGCGCCAGCTTTGGCACACCGGCTGGATGCACAACCGGGTGCGCATGATCGCGGCATCGTTCCTGACCAAGCATCTGCTCGTGCCCTGGCAGACGGGTGCCCGCTGGTTCTGGGACACGCTGGTTGATGCGGACCTCGCCAACAACGCCGCGAGCTGGCAATGGGTGGCGGGCTCGGGCGCCGACGCAGCACCGTATTTCCGCATCTTCAATCCGATTCTCCAGGGCCAGAAATTCGATCCCGACGGCGACTATGTGCGGCACTTCGTTCCCGAGATCGCGCGGCTGCCGGTCAAGTTTCTACATGCCCCGTGGACTGCGCCGACTGAGGTTCTGGCCATGGCCGGCGTGAGACTTGGCCAGACCTATCCATTGCCGATCGTCGGGCACGAGCAGGCACGTCATCGAGCCCTCACCGCGTATGCGACGATCAAGAAGAGCGGCGTGGACTCGGCAGACGGGCAGCGGCTTTCAGGCGAGTGAAAAAGATATGCAAAACGCTCAAGCCATCGGACTGGCCTTCCTGGTGACGATCGTCACTTTCGTCGTCCTGGACGCAGCGTGGCTGATGCTGGTGGCGGTTCCGATGTTCCAGAGCCAGCTTGGTGCGATCCTGCGGCCGGAGCCGATGCTCGGTGCCGCGATCGTGCTGTACCCGGTCTACAGCTTTGGGCTCGTCACTCTCGCCGTGCGGCCCGCAATCGCTGCGCGGTCGATGTGGACCGCTGCGGTCAAAGGGGCGGTGCTTGGCGTCACGGCCTACGCCACGTTCGATCTGACCAATCTCGCAGTGATCAAAGGTTGGACGATCGGCCTGGCCGCCATCGACATCGCCTGGGGCGTCATCGTCTCCGCTATCGCAGCCCTGGCTGGCACGTCCGCGGGCTTGCGTGCGCAAACGGCACCGCCACCGAGCGGCGAGGCTCGGGAGTAATGCAGCGCTGGCGTCAAATCGCGGAATGGTTGGGTTTCCAGCTTGTTTGGCTCGCATGTGCACTTGGCGCCGCGCAGGGGCGGAACGCTCCGGGAATGATTGCAGCTGCGTTGTTCATCGGCGCCGTGCTGGCAATCAAAGAACGGCCCTGGTCCGAGTGCCTTGCGATCCTTGCCAGTGGCGCGGTGGGCCTGGTTGCTGAGAGTGTGCTCGTGTCGATCGGGCTTGTGCGCTTCGCAGCGCCTTGGCCGAACCCGCAACTGGCGCCGGGCTGGATCGTCGCGTTGTGGTTTGCGTTCGGCGCCACGCTGTCGACCGTAGCGTCGCTACTTGGCCATCACCTCGTCGTCAAGGCCAGCCTCATCGGCTTGGTTGCAGGTCCGCTCGCCTATTGGGCCGGCGCGAGGCTCGGCGCACTGGAGATTGCCGGTTCGACGCCGCTCGCCTTTCTCGCCATTGCGTTGATCTGGGCCATCGGTTTGCCGTCTCTGCTGAGTTTTCAGCAGCGTATGCGTCCGTGAACCGAGGAAGCTGGGGAGGGAGGAGATGGTAAACGACTTAATGGTGTTATATCAAAAATTTAGGTGGAGACTAAAATAGCTGATCCCCCAATCAATCCCCCAATTTGATCGCGCTTTGTTGTGATCTTGTGGGACTTGCTGCTGGTCACTTGAGCGTCGTCAGAAATTGTTCACCTGATGTGCCCACGTGTGATGATCGACGCAGAACCTAAAAGCTCCACTGCTGCGGTCGCTCCGATCGAAGTATCACCGCGTCGGCCACGTCGCCCCAGGATGTGCAGTGCACAACCCAGGGCTTGCGCCATGACGCCTCCGGCATGACGAGATCGGGGATGCGCTTCCTCAGCGCGGCCATCATCATGCCGCGCACAAGCTTGGCCAGCGCCCGGGGCGGCACCAGATAGTCGGGCGCGCCGGACACCGACTGCGACCGTATGCCGACCCGCCACCGGTGACGAGGAATGCCGGTGCGGAT
>JANLQP010000127.1:0-34537 GCA_031367895.1 Hyphomicrobiales bacterium | reverse complement strand
AGCCGATGGCGCTCGTCATGTGGGGCGTCGGCGCCGTGTTCGGCCCCGTCGTCGGCCCGATCCTGGGCTCCATGGCCACCGAGGCCTACAACTGGCGTGCCGCCTTCTTCATGATCGTGCCACCCGGCATCTGCGCTCTTGTTTGCATCTGGTTCGCCCTCGCCGACTATACGGAGCGCAAAAAGACCAGTTTCGACTGGACGGGCTTCCTCGCACTCTCCGTCGCCATCGTCTCGGCGCAGCTGATTTTCGACCGTGGCCAGCGGCTGGACTGGTTCGACTCCCCAGAGATCATGCTCTGCGCCTTCACCGGCGTCTTGTCGCTATGGGTTTTCATCGCCCACTGCATGACGGCCGAGCAGCCGTTCCTCAATCCGCGCCTGCTGCTCGATCGCAACTTCGCCGTCGGCACCATGATCGCGTTCGTCATGGGTATGCTCAATTTCACGAGTCTCGTGCTGTTTCCAAGCCTGCTGCACGACCTGCGCGGCTACCCCGACGACGCGATTGGCATATTGATCGCGGCCCGCGGCCTCGGCAACTGGACGGCCTTTTTCTTCATAGCTCAACTGACGCGCGTGGCGCCGCGCTTTGCCATCGGTTCCGGCCTCGCGCTCCAGGCGACCGGCGGTTTCTGGATGGCCCAGTTCGACATCAACGTCACGGAAGCCAGCGTGTTCTGGAGCCATTTCCTGATGGGAGTCGGCCAGAGCGTCTCGTTCACCCCGATGACGGTCATGGCATTCGCGACCTTGCCGCGCCACCAGATCACGGAGGCGTCCGGCGTATTCACGCTCATGCGCAACTTCGGGTCGAGCCTGTTCATCTCGCTGGCCGTCTTGATGCTCGTGCGTTCCACCAGCATCAACTACGCCCGGATGACGGAATTCATCACGCCGTTCCGCGAGATGCTGACATTACTTCCTGGCAGCTGGAACCCGGAGACGCCGTCCGGCCTGCTCCGCCTGTCCAACGAGATCCAGCGCCAAGCGGCGATGATCGGCTACATCAACGCCTTCTACATGATGGCCTTCACCGCCGCCGCCGTGCCGCTGGCGTGCCTGCTGCGCCGTGTGCCCCGCGAGGCGTGACCGCCCTGATGTGCAGTGGGCAACCAAATGTCTCCGCAGTGCCATATCCACAGCCCGGATGCGCCGTGGGATCCGAAGGCCCAAAAAAACGCACTGCGCCGGCCCCGCTTTCGCAGAGCCGACGCAGCGTGTAGAGACCGCTGGGACAGTCTGAAACCTTTAGATGAGCAGGGCGCCAGCCTTCACCAACTCCGCCGCCGATGTGTGGTGCACACCATCGAGCACGGCTACTTCGACGAGTTGTTTACCGAGTTGCGCGTAGACGTGAGCGCCGTCGGCTGTGTCGACCACCGTTACGAGCCCGGCATGGCTACCCTTCACGCTGTGGAACAGGTCGCTGAGGTCGAGCTTGTCGCCCTGCTTGAAGTCGGTGATGTGATCGACGCCTTGCGTCTTGCCGTACTTGTCCACCACGTCCTTTTTCAGGAACAGGAACACGTCGTCGCCATCGCCGCCGGTCAGCGTGTCGGAACCGCGGCCGCCGCGCAGCACGTCGTTGCCGGCGCCGCCGAAGAGCGCGTTGTCGGTCTTGTCGCCGAAGAGCACGTCGTCGAACTTGCTGCCGATCAGCGCTTCGACCCCGGAAACGGTGTCGTGACCGAAGCCGTCGGCCGTGTGTTTCTCGAGGTCGACCTTGACACCGCCCGTGGCATGACGGAAGTCGAGCGTATCGAAGCCCTTGCCGCCGACGATATCGTCATCCCCACCGCCGGCGACGATGCGGTCGTTGCCCGATCCGCCGTCGATGAAGTTGTGGCCAAGTCCGCCGTTCAACGTGTCGTCGCCAGCCATGCCGAAGATCTTGTCGTTGCCAGCGCCGCCGATCAGGGTGTCGTTGTGTTCCTTGTGCTCATCGCTGTGACCGCCGCCGAGAGCTTCCACGTTGGCCTTGCCGATCGTCAGCGAGAACTTTGCGTCCTGGAAGTTCTGGTCGCCGCCATCCCGCAGGTCCTCCATCGCGACGGACAGCTTGCCGGTGGCCGCGTCGACCGTGGTGTGGGCATGCTGGAAACCGTCGACGTTGTCCTTGGCATGCGTCGTGAAAATGGAGTGGCCGTATTCGGTGGCGAGCGGGCCCGCCCACTTGCCGTTGTCGGCATGGAAGCCGATCTGCATCTCGTGGCCGGCATAGACATTGGCCGGTCCGCCGTTCGCGGCGTCGAACATCTCGAGGCGGCCGTCGGTACGTGCGAGCAGGCCCTCGACGTCGTGGGCGGCAGCGTTCGGCGCCACGAAGAAGCCGATCTGCTGGCCGGCCTTCAAGGGCACGTCGAGCCCACCGGGACCGCCATGCGCGCCTTGATAGGACACGTCCGAGTAGAGAACCCGAACGTCGCTGATCTGGCCGGACTGGTCGTAGACATAGATGCCGACCGCGTTGTGGTAGCCAGCCGTCGAGCCGTCGAACGACACGTGCGCAACGACGTCCTGGGCGATCCTGATGTTCGCGGCATCGATCTTGGTCGGCGGCTTGTGCGGCCCACCACCGCTGCCATCGCCGAAGAGCGTATCGCCCTTGTCGCTGGCGTAAAGATAGTCGTTGCCGGCGCGGCCGACGAGGACGTTGCCGCCCTCGGCGCCAGCCTGCATCTTGTCGTCGTTGGTCGTTCCAAACTTTGTAGCCATCTGCCCATTCGCGCTCACGAGCGCGCCTCCTCAGTCGTTTCTTGTAGCCTCACCCTAACAACAGGAGTTTGCAGAATAGCCCTACCCGGACAGCCGAAATTGCTCCAAATTCGATCCAAATTTCGCGTTTAAAAAGGGGGCACGCGTTGCAACGTTATTCACTCGGCATCGACATCGGCGGCACGTTTACGGATATCGTCGTCTACGACACGGCAACCGGCGCGCAAGCCAGCCACAAGGAGCTGACCACCCACGACGACCCCTCCAAGGGCGTCATGGCTGCCCTCGATCGCGTCATCGCCGAGCACCGGATTCCTGCGACCGCGATCTCCCGCGTTGTGCACGCAACGACGCTCTTCACGAACGCCTTGATCGAGCGCAAGGGCGCCGTCACCGGGCTCATCACCACGCAAGGCTTCCGCGACACGCTGGAGATCGGCCGCGAGCGCAAGTACGAGCTGTATGATATCCGCATCCAGAAACCCGAGCCGCTTGTTCCCCGCAATCTCCGCTTGGACGTACCCGAGCGCATTCTGGTCGATGGCACTGTCCGCACCCCCCTCGACGAGCGCGCGCTGCTGACCGCGACCGCGCAACTGGCCCAAGCCGGCGTCACCTCGCTGGCGCTGGTCTTCCTGCACTCCTACGCCAACCCGCGCCACGAACGGCAGGCGGTCGACGCGATCGCCAGGCGCTTCCCGACCCTCCACCTCAGCGCTTCGATCGACGTCGCGCCCGAAATCCGCGAGTACGAGCGCACGTCCACCACCGCCGCCAACGCCTACATCAAGCCGCTCGCCGAACGTTACCTGTCGACGCTTGCGCGCGAGATCGCCGGCCGCGGCATCCCAGCGCCGCTGCTCATGATGCTGTCCAACGGCGGCCTTGCCGGCGTTGCCGAGGCCAAGCGCTCGCCCGTGCAACTCCTCGAATCCGGCCCTGCCGCCGGCGCACTCGCAGCTGCGACGCTCGGGGCCACGGATGGCGGTGCCCACGTGCTGGCCTTCGACATGGGCGGCACTACCGCAAAGCTTAGCGTCGTTGACGACAGCCAGCCGAAGATCGCCTACGCCTTCGAAGCGGCCCGCCAGAAGCGCTTCGTCGAAGGCAGCGGCCTGCCGATCCGCATCTCGACCATCGAGCTGATCGAGATCGGCGCCGGCGGTGGCTCCATCGCGCATCTGGACGAGGTCGGTTTGCTGAAAGTCGGCCCGCAAAGCGCTGGCTCGGAGCCCGGCCCCGCTGCGTATGGCCGAGGCGGCAAGCTCCCGACCGTCACCGACGCCGATTTCCTGCTCGGCTACCTGAACCCGGAGTTCTTCGCCGGCGGCACCATGTCGATCGACATGGGCGCCGTGGCAGCCGCCTTCGAACCCCTCGCCGCCGAGGCCGGGCTCTCCATCCACGAGCTCGCTTGGGGCATTCATGACCTCGTCAACGAGAACATGGCCAACGCCGCCCGCGTCCACATCGCCGAGCACGGCAAGGACCCGCGGAGCTATGCGCTGTTGTCGACAGGCGGCGCCGGCCCTGTGCACGCCTGCCACGTCGCCAAAAAGCTTGGCCTGAAGCGCCTCATAGCGCCACGCGCGGCAGGCGTTGCATCCGCCCTCGGACTGCTCGTCGCGCCCGCCCGCGTCGATCGCGTCTCAACTGTCGCCCGCGAGCTCGACCAGATCGCCTGGCCGGAACTGGAAACAACCTTCGCCAAGCTCGAGGCCGACGCCCGCGCCGTGATCGCCGAGACCGGCCTCGACCCGGTAACTGCCCGCATGACGCGCCGCGCCGACGTTCGCTATGTCGGCCAGGCTTCGGAGCTTGTCGTCGTCCTCCCACCCGGCCCCTATAGCGCGACATCACGCGCGGGCTTCGAGCAGGCCTTTGAAGCAAGCTATCGCGCCTCGTTCACGCGCACGCCGCCCTCGAGCCAGGTCGAGATCATCAACGTCCGCGTGACTGCCGAAGCCCTGGCACCGGGCAGCGCGCTCGCGATGAGTGCACCCAGCACCACAAAAGCCGCCAAGTCCAAAGGCAGCCGCCTCGCCTACTTCCCGGAATGGCGCGAGCACCGCCAGACGACGGTCTATGACCGCGATGCGCTGGCCGCCGGCGAAACGTTCAATGGCCCTGCAATCATCGAGGAGGCCTCGTCGACTTTGATCGTCGCGCCGGGCACGACATTCACCGTCGCCGCAAGCGGCAACATCATCGTGACGTTCGGCGGCGGTGGCTGATCTGCCACCGCAATTCGCGCGCACACGCGATTCGCGATAGGGTCCTCCGAACTGCAATTCCAGAACGGAAAGACAAGCATGACGGCCATTCGATCGATCGGCGTGATTGGTGCGGGCGCCTGGGGTACGGCTTTGGCGCAGACTGCAAGGCTCGCCGGCCGTGATGCCGTCATCTGGGCCCGCGAGCAGGACGTTTGCGACGACATCAACAAGGTGCACCGCAACTCGGCGTTCCTGCCGGGCGTACCGCTCGATGCGGGCCTCCATGCAACGCAGGACCTGGCCGAAATCGCTAGCCGCGACGCGATCCTGATGGTGGCCCCCGCTCAGTATGTCCGCTCAATTGGCGCGCAATTGGCCAAGTACCTGAAGCCCGGCACACCCGTGGTCATCTGCGCCAAGGGCCTCGAGCAGGCCACTGGTAAACTGATGGGCACAGTGCTGCGCGAAGCCCTGCCCGCCGCCACCGCTGCCGTGCTGTCCGGCCCGAGCTTTGCCATCGACGTCGCCAAAGGCTTGCCCGCTGCACTCACGCTCGCCTGCGCCGACCGCGATCTCGGCATGCGCCTGGTCGAGGCCATCGGCTACCGCAATTTCCGCCTCTACTGGTCGTCGGACCTCACCGGCGTCGAGCTTGGTGGCGCTCTGAAGAACGTGCTCGCCATCGCCGCCGGCATCGTCGACGGCAAGGGCTTCGGCGCTAGCGCCCACGCCGCCCTCGTTACCCGCGGTTTTGCCGAGATGCGCCGCTTCGGTGCAGCCCTCGGCGCCCGTCCCGAAACGCTCGCCGGTCTCTCCGGCCTCGGCGATCTGCTATTGACCTGTGGCAGCCCGCAATCGCGCAACATGAGCCTCGGCCGTGCCTTGGCCCAGGGACAGACCCTGGACCAGGTGATGGGCGCGCGCCGCTCCGTCGCCGAGGGTGTGTTCACAGCCGCCGCTGTCGTCCGCGTCGCCGCCGAGAAGGGCGTCGAGATGCCGATCGCAAGCGCGGTTCACAGCATCGTCGAAGGCCGGATCGGCGTTGACGCAGCGATCGAGGGCCTGCTGTCGCGGCCGTTCCGCGCCGAGGAATGATCGCAAAGCGCGAAGAACCTTACGGCAATGAGCTGGCCAACTGCCGCGAACTCGAACCAGCGAATTGCGGAAAACTGTTACCCGGCCAGCGCGTTGATTCGAAGAAGGTCCAGGCCTATTTCAGCGCAGTCCGAATGTTGTGGCGGCATCTGATCCCAACCCCCCCTCCTCAACCGGATAGGAGCCTTGCCGAGGCTCTCCCCCGACGCCTCGGCAAGGCTCCGCTCGCAAGCAGGCCGGCGACAGGCGCTTTCATTCAGGCCTTGAGCACTTCGCGCACTTCATTGCGGATCTGGTCGATCGAAAACGGCTTTGTCACGATCCGCAGCGCCGGCGCCCTGAGCAGCCTGGCCTTTTCGAGAACATCGGCAAAACCCGACATCATCACCAGCCGTAGGCCGGGCATCTGTTTCAGCGCCAGCTGCGCCAGCGCGATACCATCGAGGCCGGGCATCTGTACGTCGGCCACCAGCACGTCGTAGGGACCCAGCGCCAGCTTCCCGGCCGCATCCGTGCCGTCTTCGGCGGCAGTCACGGTATGGCCGTCCATCGCCAGCGCCCGACCCACAAGATCCAACGACCCTCGGTCGTCATCGGCAAGAAGAATGCGTGCCATCTACCCTCCGCCGTGTCCTGTCTTTACTCACGCGCCGGTTGCGCCGCGCGGTTGCGAAGTGGACAACCGAAGCGCAATCAAAGCGGCAACCGAAGGCGCAGACCAAAACCGCGCCACTAAAACGCCCCCGACACTCGCCCGACGAACGGCAACTCCCGGTAGCGGTGCGCCAAGTCCATGCCGTAGCCGACGACGAACACCGGCGGGCACTCGAACGCCACGAAATCCGCATCGATATCGACCGCGCGCCGGACGCGCTTGTTGAGCAGCACGCAGGTGCCGATCCGCCGGGCTCCACGCGCCGCGATTAGGTCCTTGGCGTAGGCAAGCGTCCGCCCGGTATCGAGTATATCGTCGACCAGCAACACATCCCGCCCGGAAACATCGAGTTCCATGTCGCGCAGGATATCCACGCTGCCCGAGGATTTCGTTCCCCGCCGGTAGCTGGCGAGCGACAGGAAATCCACCTCGGGGGCGATGCCGGCCTGATGCATGACGCGCAGCAGATCTGCCGAAAACACGAAGCTGCCGGTCAGAATCGGGATCACCAGCAGCCGGTCGAATTTGGCGTCGACGATTTCACGGGCCAACGCATGGAGCCGCTCCATGATCGCCTCCGGCGAGAAGATCACCTCGACTCCGTCGGGTCTGGTGGCAGCCGTATCCATGGCTTCCTTCTGAGTTCGCGGATGGATCTGAACCACCGCCAACAATAACGGGATCAGGGTGATTTGGCGAGCAACAATGACCAGTTCCCGCCAGGTGGCGGCCAGTTCCCTGGCGCATCCTTGCGGTGCCCCGCCCAAGCAGCCAGAAATCGGCGCCTGGGATCCGGCAACAAAAGGCAAATTGGACGCCCCTGCACCCACGACGCCGAAACAGCCGCGGTCCAGCTGGGGTTATCCACACACATCTTCGCCTAAATCATCATCGATTGATGCAAGAGACGGGATCTCGCATGTATGGCGGCGCGAATCGGCTGAATCTGCATTTGACGTAGCAGGCACAGGAAGCGATGTGATCAGACTTCAAAACGTTGGGCTCAGGTATGGACGCGGGCAGGAGGTGCTACGCGACGTGAGCTTCCATTTGCGCCCGGGCTCCTTCCACTTCCTCACCGGTCCCTCAGGCGCCGGCAAGTCGTCGCTATTGCGCATGCTGTTCCTCTCGCAACAGCCGACGCGCGGACAAATATCTCTATTTTCTCAAGATGTTAGCCATGTCGTGGCCAGTCAGCGCGCGCAACTGCGCCGCCGCATCGGCATCGTTTTCCAGGATTTCCGGTTGCTCGACCATCTGACGACTTGGCAGAACGTCGCCTTGCCGCTCCGCGTCGTTGGCAAGGACGAATCGGACTACAAGGAAGACGTGACGGACCTCCTGCAATGGGTCGGCCTCGGCGAGCGCATGGACCATTTTCCGTCCGTATTGTCGGGTGGCGAGAAGCAGCGCGCCGCAATCGCACGCGCCGTTATCGGCAAACCGGAGCTGCTTTTGGCCGACGAGCCGACCGGTAACGTCGACCCGCAGATGGCCCGCCGCCTCCTGCGCCTGTTCATCGAGCTCAATCGCCTCGGGACTTCTGTCGTTATCGCCACGCACGACCATCAATTGATGCGCCAGTTCAGGGCGCCCCGCCTGGAGTTACATGACGGCAATGTCCGGATCGTTTGACAGGCCAACGGGCCACCCCATGCTGCCAGCGCCGCCGCGGCCTCGTCCCGCACCGGAGAGCTATACGGCGCCTCCGACGGGGCCGCCGTCTTATGCAAATACGCCGGAACAGGCCGCCACGGTTTCGCAGCGCGCGTCCGAGCCGGAGCCGATCGCCTATCCACCGTCGCAGACCGATATCCGCGCCCAGCGCGAGCCGACGCTCGATCGCGAGTTGCGCGCCGAAACCCGAACGGCCCCCACGGCACCCGACGTCTCGCACGCTCCGATCGTGCCGGCCGGCTCCGTCACCGGCCGCTCGTTGACGCTCGTGATCTCGATCATGTGCTTTCTTGCCTGCCTGACCGCTGGCGCCGTCTACATGGTCAATCAATCGGCATCGGCTTGGCTGCGCGATATCGCCAGCGAGGTCACCGTCCAGATCGAACCGCGCGAGAAAGTCGACACCGAGCGCGTGCTGAAGGATGTGGCCGCGTTCCTGGCGCAGCAGCCCGGCGTCAAGGGCGTAAAGCCCATGAGCCTCGATGACTCGGCTGCCCTGGTCGAGCCGTGGCTCGGCACCTCCGAAGGCCTGAAGGCGCTACCGCTGCCCCGCCTGATCGCGATCGATCTCGATCGCTCATCGCCGCCGGATTTCGCCGCGCTGCGACAACGGCTGACCGAAAACTTCAAGGGCGTGTCGCTCGACGATCACCGTCATTGGCAGCAGCAGATCCGCACCGTCACTCGTTCGCTGGCCCTGGGTGGCCTCGCCATCCTGATGCTGGTCGGCGCCGCAACCACCGCCATCATTATTTCCGCCACCCGCAGCTCCATGAGCTCGAACCGCGAAATCGTCGAGGTGCTGCATTTCGTCGGCGCCACCGACCGGTTCATCTCGCACGAGTTCGAGCGCCACTTCCTACGCCTTGGCATTCGCGCCGGCCTGGTTGGCGCGGTGCTGGCCATGCTCGTCTTCCTGCTCATGCCGACAGCTATGGAACTGCTTGGCGGAGGTGCCGTCACCATGGCCGAGATGCGCCGCATCCTCGGCACCGGCGTTCTCGATATCCCTGGCCACCTTGTCCTCGTCGTCGTTGTGGTTGTAATCTCGGCACTCTGCATGTTGACGTCGCGTTTCGGTGTTTACCGGATTTTGAACTCTCAGCACTGATACTGGCTGCCTTAGGCTTGGCGCAATGCTGGGTTTCAGTGGTCGGTGCAGCCCCGGGCCAATCGGGGCGGCGACGTTCGGGCCGACGTTGTTCCGGAATTCCCATGGCGAAGATGCTGCGCATCCTGTCATTGGCGGCTGTGGTCGGTGCGATAGCACTTTCCGCCGGGTTCCTGGTCTTTGTCTCCGGCGTCGAGCGCCACGCACCAGCGCCAACTGAAGCCGAACGCGTTGACGGCATCGTCGTCCTCACCGGCGGCTTCGAGCGCGTCGTCACAGGCCTCGATCTGATGTCCGAAGGTCGCGGTCGCCGACTGCTGATCTCGGGTGTCCATCGCAGCAACCGCAGCCCCGAGGAATTATCCCGCCGCATCGGCGAGATCGCGCCGTCCTGCTGTATCGATCTTGGCTACCGCGCGATGAACACCATCGGCAATGCACTGGAAGCCCAGGATTGGGCGCGCCGCTGGGGCTTCCAGAGCTTGTTGATCGTCACCTCGGATTTCCATATGCCGCGCAGCTTGGCCGAATTTTCACTCGCCATGCCGGACATCAAGCTCATTGCCTACCCGGTACCCTCCCGCTACGCTCGGACGGCATGGTGGGAAAGTCGGCCGCTGGCTCAGTCCTTGGTGGGGGAATACGTGAAGTTCCTGGCGTCCACGGCGCGGTTGGGCGCCAGCCGGGTGCTGTCGGCGTTGACGAGCCAAGCCTTGGCCGGGCGACAGCCCACACAGCCTGGGTCAGGGTGACGTTCGCCGTCAACGAAAATCGCTGGCCGGTTTCGCCCCCTGAAAGATCGACGCGACGGGTGGAGCCTAGCCTAATATGTTGAGATCGCTGCTGTTTGCGGCCGCATTCTATTTGGCAACCGCACTTTTTCTGCTGCTCGGCAGCTGGCTTCTGCTCGCGCCGCGCTCCTGGGCGATGCAGGGGCTGAAGTTGCACGGCCAAACCTGTGTCTGGTTGCTCCGCGTCATCTGCGGCACCAAGCTCGAGGTACGCGGCGCCGGCAACCTGCCCAAAGGCGCCTGCCTGGTCGTCGCCAAGCATCAATCGGCCTGGGATACGTTCGCTTTGATTCCGCTGTTCCAAGACGTCGCCGTCGTTTTGAAGGACGAATTGAAATGGATCCCGCTTTACGGCTGGTTCTGTGTGAAGTTCGCGCACATCCTGGTGAAGCGCGACCGCGCCGCCACCGCACTGAAGCAGATGCTCGCCGACGCCCGGATCAAGACCGGGACCGGCCGCCAGATCCTCATCTTCCCGGAAGGTACGCGCCGCCCGCCCGGTGCGGTGCCGGACTACAAACCCGGCTATATCGCACTCTATGAAGGCCTCGAGATCCCCTGTGTACCGCTGGCCCTGAACTCGGGTCTCTATTGGCCTCGCCGCAGTCTCCGCCGCTATCCCGGTACCATCGTCGTGGAGTTTTTGGAACCGATTGCGCCTGGCCTCCCCCGCGCCGAGGTCCGCCGCCGCATCGAAACGGCGATCGAAGCTGCCAGCAATCGCCTCTTGCTGGAAGCCGCCGCTGGCCCGAACCCGCCCCCCTTCCCGAAGCTCGAAACGATCGTCACCTGAACGCCGCGCCGCCGACAACCGCACCGTTTGACCCCGTCCAACCAAACTGGACACCCGAACCATTCCAGCGTATCTGTACGGCCCTCGTCACCGGTCGCCCGGTGCCGACCCTGTGCCGCCTTAGCTCAGATGGTTAGAGCGCTAGATTGTGGATCTAGAGGTCGGTGGTTCGATCCCACCAGGCGGTACCAAAGAAATCAATAACTTAGATCGGTATCTGTTTTGCGCGCACGAGCGTTGCGCACCGGTTACGCACCAAGGCAGGGTGTGCCTCCTGACCGGACGCCGCCAAATGCGCCTCGTTCGGGATGGCCCCGCCCATCGTGCAGGAGATCTTTCGCATCAAGCGTCGCATCAACGAGGAGGCGGGCGTCTCGATGCTGCTGGTCGAGCAGAACGCCGGGCTCGCGCTTGAACTCGCCGCGGAGGCCATTTTCCATGACACGCCGACCGATAAGCCCTACTGGCAGGCGGCAAGGCCGAATCCAAGACCGATGTGGCTCTTGTTCATTTTGGCAACTGCTGCGAGTTGGCGCCGGTGGCGCCGATCTATTCGAGTTCGATGGCGAATGATTTCTCCGCTGCCGCGAATCCGAGGTGGAACCCGAAGCCTTCCGCCAATACTTGGCACAGCCGCACGCTCCCCGGATCGATATCTCCAGTCGAGGGAAACGCGCGCCGCCCCGCCAACCCGAGCACCGCCGTTTCGGCCATGCATGCCAGCAGGCAGTTGTGCGGCAGTTTGACGAAATCCAACTCGAAGTCGTTGCCAGCGGGCGCCAGCGCGATGCCGCCGCGGATGACCTCGATGTCGGGGCGCGCCTTGATCAGCTCCGGATCGACATCGCTCGGCACCGACACGTCGCAGATGATGCGGACACCTTTGCCGACATTGCGCGCGTTGAGAATGGGCAAAATCGAGTTCGAGGCCGAAACGATCATGATGCAGTCGTCGAGTGCTACGATCTCGGTGCACAGCGGCAAGAACGGATCCTCGCCGAACTCCGCCTGCAGGATCCGTCGCGCGTCGGCGCCGCACGATGCTCGACCGGCGGATGTCCGCGCCAACGCTGCGGCGAGTGACTGCTCCGGCATCGGCTCGCCCGTTTTAAGCCGCGCCAGTGCCACATCGTACGTGGCTTCGGCGGTTCGTTCGACGCGCACCATCGTTTCTTTGCGCCCGACCAACCGGAACCGCGAGAAGTTGTCGGCAAGCAGTTGCGTCAGAGCTGATCCGATATTTCCGCCGGCGCCGATGATGCCGATCCGAATCTTGCCTCGATCGAGGCCGCGTTCGCCGACCGATTTCAGAATGGCCGCCCGGGCAAGCGCGACAGTGTAGGTGTTGCCGGTGGTTACGACGACGCCACCGGGGCTCTTCTCGACGGCGGTTCCGTTGCGCGTCACGACCGACAACAAGCCACCAAGACCGACGACACTGGTCCCCTCGGCGGCGTACTGTGCAATCGCCGCGTCGACGAGCGATACGATCCGCGAGGTTTCGCCCGTGCGCACGCTCTGGATGATCGAGGATGCAGTCAATGGCAGAACCTGGATGTCGAACTCGACCTGCTCACCGGTCGCGGCGGTCAGCTGAATGGATTTCAACGGCAGTGGCTCAGAAATACGCTCGGCCAGGCATTCCCGTTCGCTCGGCGAAAGCTTTTTCAGCGACGGATCGATCAGGGCGATGTCGTTCGAGTCGATCATGTGCGCGAGGAATACCGCGCGACGGCCCCTGTCCGATTGACGCGTCAGGTCCACCGCAGCCTCACCCGCCCGCGCGTGCGCCCGGATCGAGAAGGCCGACGGTCCTTGCAGGCGGCCGCCATTCGCGAAGTGGCGCAGGAACTCCGCCGCATCGGCCGCGCGGATGATCCGGCACACCGAGCCGAGCGCCTCGACCGTGGCGTCGATCTGTTCCGTCGTGACATAGGCGGACGGTTCGAAGCGCAGTGTCGTCGGCTGCGACAACGCGGTGCCAACGCGGATACCCGAGCGGTGCAGCATGTGGCTCGCCACGATGAGCGCCAGCAGGCGTTGCCGATCCAGCCCGCTGATCAGCGGTGAAGCGTTCAGCGACTGATCCGCGAGTTCTGCACCGAGCATCAGCCCGCAACCGCGCACCTCGGCGAGGACATCGGGAAACGCGCGGCGCAGCTTGGCGAGCGCCGCCAGGAAGTACCGGCCCGCATCGGCCGCGCGCTTCGGGATGTCGTCCTCGTCGAGAAGCCGCAATGCCCTGAGTGCGACGATGGCGCCATGATCATCCTCGCCGAACGTGGAGGTGTGGGCGAAGCCGTAGCCCGCGCGGTAGCGCCGCTTATCGATCATCAGCGCGCAGGTCTTGGTCAAGCCGCCGCCGAGGCTCTTCCCGAACAGATAGTAATCGCCGGCGACACCGATGACCGACGCCGCCGTGAAGGCGCCGCAGCGACCCATGCCGCACTGAATTTCGTCGACGATGATCGGGCAGCCCGCAACATCCGCGAGGCGGCGCAGCGCACGCGCATAGCCCGACGACAGCGGATAGATGCCGCCTTCGCCGAGGATCGGCTCGACGAACACGCCGGCGATGCGATTGAACCCGGTCGAGCCGGCGGCATCGTCCTGCGCAGCGTAGCTGGCGAAAATCTTCGCGGCTGCCACCTCGTCGTCGCGCGGCAACCAAACCACGTCGAACGGTCCGGAGAGCCCGATCGCGTCGCGGCCGGGTGCCCGGTACGTGAGCGCGTAGGCGCCGAGCGTCTTGCCGTGATACGAGCCCTCGATGGCGAACAGCACGGGCTTGACGGGCGGCGCCGGGTTTGCGTCCTTCGACCGGGCGGCGTTGTGCTTGTCCCGACGGTCCGCCCACTCGAAGAGAGTGTGCTTGATCGCCGCATCGACCATCTCGGCGCCGGTGCTGCCGAGGATGACGTTGTAGTCGCGGCCGGTGAGCTGCCCGAGACGCTCGCTGAGTTCGCGCGCCAGTGTGCCGGCCGAGGTGCGATTGGAGAGCTGCACGAACTGCGGCCGTTGCTCGGTCAACGCCTGGACCAGAACACCTACGAGCGCGGGGTGATTGTGGCCAAACAGCGTGGAGCCGAAGCCGCCGAGCATGTCGATCGCATCGATCGTCACGCCGTCGCGGCTGCCTGTCAGCAGGTCGCCTTGCGCATGCGTATAGTCGACGTCGAGACGCATCTCGCGCAACGCCGCGCCGAAATCCGGTCTGACGACGTCGGTGTAATCACGGGCTACGAGGCTCCGGCGGATGTCATCGAGACCATGATCGGCGGATGCGTTGTGGTCTGCGCCATGCGGGGTGATCGCGACGGAAGCCGTGCGGACCGGGGACTTGCCGCTCGTCGGCGGCGTCGCAAGATCGTTGGCGGCGCTGAGCATCCCGGCATCGGCCCCGTTCGCGCGAGCACCAGCGGGCTTATGCTCAGGTGATTTGAGCGTCTCACTGGCCAGCGACACCTTTGACGGCGTCGCCTCTTTCGTCGTGACGGCCGGCTTGGACGCGGCGCCTGAGGGTTGCGCGGTCGCGCTTTTGCGCTTGCCCGATTTCACGAGCGCATCGACCAGCAAGTTCGTCACTTCGCCGAGCGTCGTGTCCTCTGAGAGCATCTGGGCGTCGGGCATGACGCCGAGCAGGCTCTCAAGCCGCAGGATCAGCTCGAGGCCGACGATGGAATCGAAACCGATGTCGCGGAATGCAGTCGCCTCGTTCAGATCGGCTTCGGGGACGGAAGTCACCTCGAAGATATTCCGGCGCAGCAGCGCGAAGATGTTCGCCCGGTCGACCAGGGTCGCGTCGGTGGATGTCGCCGTCGCATCTGCCACGGTCTCCGGCGCGATCTCCGACAGGATTTCCAATCCGACGAGGTTACGCGCGGCGGAACGGAAGCGCTGCCAATCCGCGTCGCAACCGAAGACGTTGCTTTCCGCGAGGCCCGACGCCTGCTCCAGCGCGGCGATGCCCGCCTCGGCGCCGATGCCCCGCAAGCCGATCTGCTCGAACCGCGACCGGGTCTTGCCCGATCCGGCCATGCCCACGTCCCAGGGGCCCCAGTTGATCGACTGTCCCGCAAGTCCGGCCGCGCGGCGCATGGCGCACAATCCGTCGAGATAGGCGTTGGCCGCCGCATAGTTGGCTTGGCCAGGCGATCCGAGCACGCCCGAGATCGACGAGAAGCACATGAAGAGATCGAGGTCTCGGTCGCGCGTGAACTCGTGCAGGAGCCAGGCGGCGGTCGCCTTCGGCCGGAAGACTTTCTCGAGATGACCCGGGTCGAGCGTCATCAGTGTTGCGTCGTCCAGGACGCCGGCCGCATGAATCACGCCAGCGAGCCGGTCGCCAGAGCGATCAAACGCGGCGAACCAATGGCTCAGTTGACCGCGATCGGCGGCATCCAGTCGTACAGCTTCGACCAGGCTCCCCTTGGCGCAGAGGAGATCGATCCGATCGGCGACGTCGGCCGACGGAGCACTACGGCCGGCGAGCACGATCCGGGCGGCTCCACGCTGGGTGAGCCATTTGGCGGCGACGAGTCCGAGCGCACCGAGCCCGCCCGTGATCAGATAGGTATTGCGGCGGGCAAGTGCGCCTTGGACTTCGTTTTCAGTGATTGTCGGATTGGTCAAGACGACTTTGCCGATCACCTCGCGGCGCAGCAGCTTCTGGAACGCCCGCGGCGCCTCATGGACCGGGTACACGGTGCCCGGAATTGGCCGTAGCCTGCCCGAGTTGAACTCGGCCACGACTGTTTCGAGGAGGCGACGCCCAGCATTACGATCCGCGACATAGAACCGCTCCATATCGACTGCGGCGTAGCGCAAGCCTTTGTGGAAGGGCCGCAACCCGATGCGGGTATTCTCCAGGAAGTCGCGCTTGCCGATCTCGACGAAACGCCCGCCGGCCGCGAGAACCTCGAGGGAAGCTTCGACGTAGGGGCCTGCGAGCGAGTTCAGTACGACATCGACACCACCGGTGCCGATCTCGCGGATGAGCTCGGGCGCGAAGTCCGGGGTCGAGGAGTCGATGACGTGCCGGACGCCGAGATTGCGCAGATAGGCGCGCTTTTCAGCTGTACCTGCACTCGCGACCACGCGCGCGCCGATTTTTTGTGCGATCTGGATCGCCGCCAAGCCAACGCCGCCGGCGCCGGCATGAATGAGAACAGTTTCGCCTTGGGCGAGCCGTGCGACGTCGACGAGGCAGTGCCATGCCGTCGTGAACACGATCGGAATCGTGGCGGCTTCTTCAAACGTCAACCCTGGAGGCTTGGCGACGACGAGACGCGCATCGGTCACAGTGCGCGAGCCGAACGCGGCTGGCGCGACTGCGATGACCTCGTCACCGGGCGCCAGTCCCTTGACGCCCGGTCCGACGGCATCGACCACACCGGCGCACTCGTCGCCGAGCCAGAAGGCTGCTCCGATCGAGCCCGGATAGATTCCGAGCGATTTCATGAGATCGCGGAAGTTCAGGCCCATGGCCCGCGGGCGAATGCGAACTTGTCCGGTCTGCGGGTCCGGAATCGCGGCCGGGACGGGACGAACCGACTGCGGCCCGGTATTGCCGACGGCTTCGAGCCGGAACTCCGCCGGCAGCTTCACATCACTGGTGGCTGCGGCCTCGCGCATTTCGGTCGCCAGCTTCGGCACGTGCCGCGCGCCGCCGCGGACAGCGATCTGCCGGTCGGCCACGGCGCCTTGGACGATATGCACAAGCTCAGCCAGATCGAGCGCGCCCGGCACTGCCGGCAGGTCGACGAGCGTCAGGTTCCAAGGACTGCGTTCCCACTGCAATGTGCGGCAGAAGCCCCATACGGCTGCTTCGGCCGGATTCGCGGTTTGGTCGGCGGCCGCGACCTGGAATGCACCGCGTGTGACGACGATCATTCGGCCGACGTCCGGGCGTGCGCCGAGTGATTGCGCGAGCGCCAGGAGACGCAGGCATTGGTCGAGACGCCCAGCGTCGTTGTCCGCGGTGGTGCCGTTACCGAGCAGCAGGATCGAACGCGTTTGCGGCGGGTCCACCGGCAGCTTGTCGAAACTGTCGGTAAATTGCAGGTCGAGCGCCGCGGTTGCATCTGCCGTGGCAGCCTCGATGTCGCGCGCCAGCTGCTCCGCGCCCTGCCCGAGGAGGGCGCAATGCCACGGCGTCCGTTCGCTCGCGGCATCGGCTGCGGCCGGAAGCTCGACGGGTGCTGGAGCAGCCAGGCGCCAGCGTAGCGTCGACAACGGCACCGGACGCGCCTGTTGCGCGCCGCTCAGCCGCTGCAGCCACAAGCCTTCGACGGTGGCCCAGACGCTGCCCGCCTCGTCCGTGATCGTGACGTCGAACGACTGCATGATGCTTGTTTGCAGCGCGTCGACCTGCGTCGCATGTGCGATCATTTTCGAGGGCTGCGTTCCGACGACCCTGAGCCGGTCGACCGCGATTGGAAGCCAAGCCACGCCGCTCGCTTCCGGATCCGCTTGCGCGATCAGCGTCGCGATCGGATGCAGGCACGCATCGAGCGCCGCCGCATCGATGCTGCCCGGCCACGCCGCCGCGTCGCCTTTCGGAGCGCAGACAATCTCGGCGCGGGCCCTGTTGGCATAGACCTTGAGATCCCGGATACGCCGGAACGACGGTCCGTAGGAGAGCCCCGCCGCGTCCAGCTGGGTGTAGAAGTCCTCGGGCGACAGCTCGAACGGCGGCTCGTCCGTCGGCTGCGTGAACGTCGCGGCCTTGAGATGCCCGCCAAGACGGCGCAGGTTGCCTCTCGCCAGTGCACGACGTGGTTGACCGGGATTGCCATCGGCGCACACCATCGCCAGCCATCGATCGTCATTCTCACGGGTCGTCACAACGGTCAGTGCCGGCAGCCCATGGTCCTCGATCGCCTGCGCGCTCAGGAATTTGACGTCGAGCAGTTCGATGCCATCTTCGAGCGCGTCCTTATGCGTCTCGAGCATCAACGCCAGATAACCGGTGGCGGGAAACAGCGCCGAGCCGCGGATGACGTGGTCACGCGCGAGCGCGGCCAGCCTGTCGGATCCGGCGACCGGGTGCACGGCACTCAGCGCGTCGTTGATCGCCGCCGCAGGGGGTGTTCCGTCGGCGACCGGCGCTACTGCTCCATTGCCAGGGGCAGGCGCAGCCGTGCGGGGCACTCCGATCGTCGGCAGTGGCGCGTCGATGTTGAACCAGAATGTCTTGCGCGCGAACGGATAGCTCGGCAGCACCAGACGCTTGCGCGCGAATGGCGCGTCGAATCCCCTCCAGTCGAGGCGGACACCGGCCGTGTAGACGCGTCCGATGTTCGCGAACAGCTCGGCGTGGTCGTCTTTGCCGCGCTTGAGGCACGACGCGAGCACGATGTCCCGCTCGCGCGTGACGCTCGCGATGAACGGCAGCAGCGTTGGATGCGGGCCGACCTCGATCAGCACGTCTGCGCCCTGAGCGATCGCGGTCTCGAGGCCGTCCCAGAACCGTACGGAATTTCGGATCTGTTGTGTCCAGTAGTCGGCGTCGATCGCTTCATTCGAAGCCGGGTTGAGCGGCCGCCCCAACGACGTCGAGACAAACCGTCTCGTCGCCGGCCTGAAACGGATCTTCGCGGCGCGCTCATGGAACGCGGCGAGCATCGGCTCCATCAGCGGTGAATGAAACGCGTGCGACACATCGAGCCGCTTGCACGCGATGCGCTTGGCCTTCGCGGCGGTTTCGAAGGCCGCGATTGCCTGCAACGCACCGGAAACGACGACCGCCTCCGGGCCATTCACGGCGGCGATGACGACGCGGTCGCTGGCAACAGTCGCAAGCAGCGCCGAGACGGTATCGGGCGTGGCTGCGACGAACATCATGGCGCCGGGCTCACTGAGCGCGCTCATTAACGCGCCGCGCGCGGCGACGAGCTCCAACGCATCCTCGGCATCGAGGATGCCGTCGAGCACGGCGGCCACGTACTCGCCGATGCTATGCCCGATCACGAACGCGGGCTCGACACCCCAACTTTGCAGCAGCCGCGCCAGGCCGAGTTCGACGGCGAATAGGGCGGGTTGCGTGTAGCGCGTGTCGTCGACCAATGCCGCAGGTGTCGCCGGTGCATACAACAGGTCGATCAGAGAGAAGCCCGCGGCGCGACGCAATACGGCATCGGACTCGCGCATCGAGTCGCGGAATACCGGCTCGCTTTCCATCAATCCGCGCGCCATGCCGGCGTATTGCGCGCCCTGTCCGGAGAACATCAAAGCGACGCTCCGGCCGGCATCCCGGCCGGTGCCGGCGACGACGTTGCTCGCCTTCTCGCCCGAGGCAACGGCCTCGAGTGCCGTCAGCAACTCGGCCCGGTTGGTCGCCGATATCAGCACGCGCTCGGGAAAATCAGCCCGGCCGATGTTGGCTGAATGGCAGATGTCGGGCAACGCGTAGCCCGGGTTCGCCTTGAGCGTTTCAAGCAGATTGCACGCGGCCAGCGGCAGGCGATCGGCCTGCTTGGCCGTGATCTTCAACAGGTGGCGCGGTCTGTCACGGGTCTCCCCGGCTGCAACCGGCAGCGGCGGCTCGGTCATGATGATGTGTGCGTTGGCGCCGCCGAAGCCGAAGCTGCTGACACCTGCAATCCGTGGTTCGCCGCCCCGTGGCCAGGCGACGGACTCCATCGGAACGATTATCCGCGCGCCGTCGATATGCGCGGCCTTGATCGGTGTCTTGAGGTGCGCTTGTGCGGGAATCGTTTCGTGCTCGAAGCACATCAGCGTTTTGATCAGGCCCGCAAGTCCGCTTACTGGCTCGAGATGGCCGACATTGGATTTCACAGACCCGACGTAGCAGGGCTCATCACGGCTGCCGGGGAAAACTTTGCTCAGCGCGGTCAGTTCGGTGGAATCGCCGAGGTGTGTGCCGGTTCCATGCGCCTCGACATAACGGATCTTGTCGGGGCCGACGCAGGCAGCAGCTTGCGCTGCCCGGATGACTTCGACCTGCAGCGCTCCATTCGGCGCGACGATGCCGCTGGTCTTGCCGTCGTGATTGATGGCCGATCCGGTGATCACGCCCATCACGCGGGCGCCTTCGGCGGTGGCCGTCGCGAGCGGCTTCAGATAGATCGCAACGGCACCTTCCGCCCGGACATAGCCGTCGGCACTTTGGTCGAACGTCTTGCACAAACCTGCAGGCGAGATCATCCGCGCGCGTTTGAAAGCCTTGGTGATGTAGGGCGACAGGATGAGCTGGACGCCGCAGACGAGGGCGCTATCGCACTCGCCGCTCTGCATGCTCTTCAACGCCATATGCAACGCGTAGAACGAGGATGAGCAAGCGGTGTCGATGGCAATGCTCGGACCGTGCAGATCGAGCGCGTATGAGATCCTGTTTGCGGCGATCGAGTGGGCAGCACCTGGCGAGCTGTAGGGATTGACGTGCTCGCCATAGGGATCGAACGCGGCCTGGAACATGGCATAGTCGAAACTGCTGATGCCGACGAAAACACCGGTGCGCGATCCAGCCAGCCGGTCGGGCGCCTCGCACGCATTCTCGAGCGCTTCCCAAGCAACCTCCAGCAACAGCCGTTGCTGCGGATCGGCGGCACAAGCGTCGCGATAGTTCATCCCGAAGACGGTCGGGTCGAACGCGTTGACGCCGTCGATGAATCCGCCTCGGTCGTGCCCGATCTCCTTGATCGCCTCGATGTATCGCGGTGTCAGCCGCAATGCCTCGTAGCGCTGCTCCGTGGATGTGCTGAGACTGTCGCGGCCCGAGGCGATCAGCTGCCAGAGCTCATCGAGCGATTGCGCACCGGGCAGGCGGCATGCGGCGCCCGTGATCGCGGCTTGGAGCGCTACCGAACCGCCGCCGCTGATTTCGCTTGCGAGCGCCGGTAGCAACGGCCGGAAATTGCCGGGCGTTTCTATCGTCGTGGCATCGCCGGAGTTTTGATTGGAAACGATCTTGTAATGCATCTACGTTTTTTCCCGCTCAGCCGTCGTATAGCCGCCATTCAGAAGCCGGATCCACCAACTCTTGCATTTGCCGAAGGATTGCGGTTGTCGCCCGATCGACACGCCCGCACCGGGCGAAGTTCCAAAGCCGTACGCCATCAGCTTCATGCCACGGTCATACTGCGTCTTCGGTGCTGCATCAGTTCACAACCTCGAAATCTACAGTGTCCATGAATAGACCAGAGCCTTCGCGATCCAGGTGCGCGCGCCGTCTGCGTGCTGGATCGCTGCAAGTACCTTGCCACGAACGGTACCGCGCGCCGTCGGCGTTAGCGAACCGCCCGATATACGTCTCGTGTCAGCGTGTCGGCAACATTGGTCAGGATGCAACCGCGACCTACCTGACGAGCATGTCGAAGTGCGTGGGGATTCGTTGCGGAATGCCGGCTGCCAGCGGCATGCACAGCATTTTGAAGCCCGCCTGATAGGGAACAAAGCTGGCCGACACCATGAAAGTGGAGGAAAGGTGGTCTTTCCGCGGGATCAATGCAAGCGAGGCGCCCGAGGCCTTGGCGTGCCACAAGGTCTGCGTCAATAGCCGACCGATGCCGCTAACTCCAGGTTGTGCGTTGAGCAACTCGATCATCGCAACGCGCAGCGGAGTGGCGTCCTCCATCGGCAGGATGTGGTAGGATGCCAACGCGGAAATGCCGCTACTCCCGCTCATGACCAGGGTTTGCGGGCCTTGGTCCGCAGCTCCAGCGCAGGCGAGTTCCCATCGCGACGGCGCAATGCGCATTTCGGCCGTCGCTCCAGCCATAAGGGCTGCGCAAGCCTCGAAGTCGGTATCGGCGAACACTCGGATGGCGGGATCGGCGGCCGGCTGCAGCAGAGGACGCAGGAGCGAGGCGTGCGCGCCCATGCGCAAGAGCGGATCCTTGACGGCGTTGGCGAGAATCTGACCGTCGAGAATTCGGGCCCAGAAGGTCAGATCTGGGCCGACCGTCACCTCGGCCGGAAAAGCACGCGCGAAGCCCTCCCAGAACTCCAATCCAACGCCACGTCCGGAGCGATAGGCGATGCCGACGATGACCTCGACCCCACGCGCTCTCAGCCGTTCGCGCAGCGCGTTGACGAGTTGTACGGCGGCGAAATGTCGGGCCCCTTCGCGCGCGACCGCAAGCCACGACCCATAGGCGGCCTGATGCCGCTTGCGCCCAATCCAGACCTCGTGCGGCTGCGCCAGGATCAGACCAACGAGACGGTCGCCGACATAGGCTGAAAGGGCATGATCGGGCGTTGTTGCCGGGTTCTTGAAAACGACGTGGTCCAGGAACGCCCCCGTCCAGCGCGGCACGAACGAGTTGCCATGGTTGTAGGAATCGTAAACGCCGGCAATGAACCGTGCGATCGCATCAGGCGCAAGCGTAAGCGGCGCGATGCGCAACTCCTCGCCGCTGCCGCCATGCTGCTCCGATGTCATCGAGCGCACGCTGTGATGAGGGCGGTTACGGCGCGCGGCGTCCGTAGGTTGGCGGGAGTGAGTTCACGGGCGGGGATTGCCGCTGAAAAATGCTGCGCAGCGAATACGATGACTTCGAGAATGGCCAGCGAGTCGAGCAAGCCACTGGCGATCAGGTCCGTTGCCGCATCGACGGACGCGTTGGCCGGATTGAGGCCGCGGATGAACTGAATCACCTGCTGCTCTATGTTGTCGCTCATCTTCTCGGACCCTTGATTTGAACTATGCTCTTGCGCACGGCCCGTACCTCTGAACCTTACATCAGTCGCCGGATTTTGGTCTGGAGGCTTGCGCCTTCAGGATCACCCTGTCGACCTTCCCGTTGCTAAGCCGCGGAAACGACGCAAATCTGACGAAGCGATGCGGTTGCGACCCCGGCGGCAGCCGCGAACGGCAAGCGGCCGCCAGCGCGGCCTCGTCAATTGGTTCGTCGGCGCCGATGCAGGCGACCAGATCCTGGCCGATGACAAACGTCGCAACCTCCGTGACGCCGGGCCATGCAAACAGTGCATCATCCACTCCCTGCAGCTCGATGCGCATGCCTCGGACCTTTACCTGCTGATCTCGCCGCCCGCAGAAGTACAACGCATTGTCTGGCCCGCGCCGTGCAAAGTCTCCAGTCGCAAACGGGCGCGGCGCGGGGGTAAATCCATTTGCCGCGATGTAACCCTTCATGACCGTCGGGCCGTCCACCATGATCTCGCCGATCGCGTCGCCAGCGACCGCCGCTCCAGTCTGATCGACGAGGCGGATATCGGCAAAGCTTGCGGGCGTGCCGATGGGAATCTCGGCGCTATCTGCGGGAGGTGCGGTGAGCCGGTGAGCGAGGCAGACGTTGGTCTCGGTTGGTCCAAAGAAATTGAAGAACGCGACGTGCGGCAAGGCACGCATCAGGCGTGCCAATGCGGGCGCCGGAAAGGGCTCGCCCGCATAGATGACGACCCGCAGGCTCGTAGCGGCATCGCCTGCGAATGCGCCCGTGTCGTGCAATGTACGCAAGATGGTCGGCACCGTATAGAGAACGCTCACCTGGTTCGCTTCGATCGCCTCCACGATCAACCCAGGGAATGTTGTCGCGAGCTCGGGCGCTAGCACCAGTCGCGCGCGCTGCTGCATTGCTGCATAGATGTCGAAAACCGAGAGATCGAAGTGAAAAGGTGCAATGCCAAGCACTGTATCATCGGAGCGAAGGCCGATCTCCCGAATGGCCCAGTCGACGAAGGACAGCGCGTTCGCGTGGCTGAGCAGCACCCCTTTCGGCCGCCCGGTCGAGCCGGAGGTCGCCAGGACGTAGGCGTCATCATGGGAGTTGCGTGGCCGTGCAACGGCGGACCCAATCGCTAACTCAGCAAGTGTTTTGTCCGGGCCGCCTGCCAGCGGCAACAGTCGGACGGGGCTGAACGCATCGGCCGCCATCGTCCGATCGGTGAGCAGGGCACGCACGTTGAGATCGGACATCACAGCGCGCCAATACTCGGGCGCGGCCTTGCCATCGAGCGGGATATAGACGATGCCGGCGAGGGAGGCGCCGAGGAACGCGGCGATCGTTTCGGGAGACTTGCGCGCAAGAATGGCGACGCGGTCTCTGGGCGCCAGTGCAGCGGCGGTGAGACGCGCGGCTACCGCCTCCGCCATCCGCTTCAATTCGCGGCGGGTCGTTGTGGTGCCGTCGGCGGCAACGATCGCAATCGCATCCGCGTCGACGTCGTTCGCCAATTCCATGCACTGGTCGAGAAACAGTGGCTGCTCGATCCGGTTCGACATCCCACACCTCCATCTGCGGCCGCCCGCCGCACTAGGCGATCCGAAGCACCTCGCGCCGCAAGGTCACCCCCTTTACCCCGATCCGCGGACGGATCGCGTCTGTCACCGACTCGCGGGCTGCATCAACCGGGCGGCAACCTGATAATGCAGTTCGTTGGGCCCCGACAGCGTTCGAAACGGCAACATATCGTTAAGGAAACCCACGGCGGAACTGTCCGCAATTGTTCCAGCCGCACCATGGAGCTGCTGTGCGTCCAATGCATTTTCGATCGCGGCCTCGCTGACGTAGGCCTTGGCGAGTGAGATCGCGACATCGTCTGGCACGCCCTTGTCGAGTAACCATGCAGCCCTGTAGAGCAGCAACCGCGCCGCATCGAGTCGCGTCTGCATCAGTGCCAGTGTGCGTGCGACCGCCGGGTTCTCGATGAGCATCTTGCCAAACTGGCGTCGGCTCCTGACGTGTACCAGGCAACTGTCGAGGCTGCGCGCCATGGCGCCGGTTGCGATTGCAAAGAGCCCGCACCGCTCCCATCGCATGGCCTCGCGGAAGACCGCCGCCCCAGCGCCACGGCTACCGAGCAAGCGGTTGGCTGGAACCGACACGTTTTCAAGGCGGAAGGTGCCCCAGGGCGCGCTGGCCAGTCCCAGCTTTTTAGGGCCGTCGATGACGGAAACTCCCGGCATGCCACGTTCGACGATGAAACAACTGATGCCGAACGCGCCCGGCAGATCCTCGGACCGCGCGCACACCAAAACAAGACCGGCAACCGGTGCGTTCGTGATCCATGTCTTCTCGCCGTTCAGCACATATCCCTCGTCGATCGGCCGGGCGGTCGCTTTGAGCGCGTAGCTGTCCGAACCCGCATCGGCCTCGGAGATCGCGATGCCGCCGCACAAGCGACCGTCGGCCATGGCGGGGAGCAGGTCTGCGATCTGTTCGGCGGTGCCGATGCTGGCCAGCGGCACGGCAGCCGCGAGCTGATGCACGCCAAGACTGAAGACGAATCCAGGATCGGCGCCAGCCGCTGCCATGGCCTCGAACATGAGCAGGCTGTCGAGCAGTCCAAGGCCGCGACCGCCAAACGCCACGGGCAACACAAGTCCCGTGAGCCGCTGTGCAGCACAGGCTTTCCAAAGTGTCTCGTGGTGCGGCAGTCCCCCATCGACGGAAGCTGCGCCGACGAGTTCCGCGCGAGCGAAGCTTGCCGCCTCCGCAATGAGCTTCTGCTGCTCGGGTGTAAGCGCGAAATCCATGGTTTGCCTTGAACTCGGAAGTCCGGCAGCCGAACAAGGGTCAGCCTCCCGCAACCAGATGCAATTTTGCTGCCAGATTGGCGCGGCTTGCGCAATCGGAGCCTAGTTTTTACGGTATCGAACTGCGGCCCTTCGACGAGACCACGGTTGCCGCCTGACAGCAAGGCAGCCTTGACGCGTTTACGCCTGTGCGCGGTGAAACCTGGTCGCATCTTACTGCTTATCGCACCAAGGACCATTTCTTGGTGCGGCGTGCTTCATCTGCGCGAGCGCGCCAAAGGCGGGATCTTCGACAGATTTACGCTCAGCAGGCTCGAAACCGCGGTCAACGTCATGTCAATCACTGCCCCGCTGGCGTGAGGAGCCATCGGCCACCAGCTTCGTTTTGGTATACCGAATGCACTGTAGGAATAGTGATGTAGCCGCCGTCTCGCCAGCGATCGACGAACGCCCGATAACTGCCCGAGAATGGATTGCCAGATTGGCCGGTCGATTGAATGAACAGCGAACGGTCGAGATCGCCGAGATCATAGATAGCGCGAAAGGTGGTCGCGCCCCGGTTCGCGAATGGCTCGGAGCCGAACAGGTCGGTTTTGCCCCGGTTTATTGTAAAGGGACCACCTGAGCTCGGTGTCTGAATGTTGAAGAAGCGACCCACGACGGGCAGCAGGCCGAGTGGCTTGTGCTCACCGAACGCAGTGTGGGCATCGCCCCAGCGCCATTTGGTTCGGTCGTGACCATACTTGTGTTCCAGGTCACGGATGGCTCGCACGAGCGCCCGTCCCAGTACGTCTCCGCATGTCTCGTGACTGGGAGTGCGACGATCGTCGCACCAATCGCGCCCTGCAGGGCGGCCTTCCAGAAGTACGAGCAGCTGGTCGACACGCTCATTTTCACCAACCTCGATCAGAGCGCCGAGATCGTCGCGGTAGATGCCCTCGATCGATTGCCTGACCCAGGCAAAAAAAATGAGCGGCATCGGACTGTCGGCGCGCATTCCAGCATCCCAAGCCTCGACGCTGGCCAGCAACGCTGCTTCCGCCAGACCAGCTTCGCGCACATGCCGCAGCATCAGTTTCTTCAAGCGCTCGAAGGCCAGCGATTTCACGTCGAGTTGAGCCCCCTGCATGCTCGCCATATCGTGGTCATCACGATCCAGCACGAGTTCGCGAATGCGCTGTTGGCGAAAAGTGGGTCCCCAGTCATACGTCACCAGATAGGGGTAGTGCGCTCCGACCATGCGCGTGTTCGAAGTTCCAATTGCGCCAGCCGGCGGATCAATCTGCTGCGGAAGTTCGTCAAACGGCACAAAGCCGGTCCAGTCGTAAATGGCATCCCATCCAGGCACCGGAGCACGGCCTTGAAAACGGTTTGCGGGATTCCGGATCGGCAGTCGGCCGGCTGCCATCAGGGCGATGCTGCCGCGGGTATCGGCGACGACCATGCTCTGCATGGGGCCGACCGCCTTGCGGGTGGCCTCGATAGCATCGCGCACTGTGCGGAGATTGGCGTCGAAGAGGCCAGCCTCGATCGACGTATCATCGCTCGTCAATACAGTGGAACGCAATGCGGCCACGTGCTGCGCGCCGAGCACCAGATCGAGGCCGCGATAAACCTGAGAGATCACCGGGCCGTGCCGGGTGGAGCGGCGATCAAACGTAACGGACGCCTGACCTCGAACACCGATTGTAATGCTCTCCCGTAGAAAGGGCCGGCTGCCATCTGGCGTCAGATATTGCGTGGGGTCGGCAGGATCAACCTTCTCGATGTAGAGATCCTGGACGTCACTCTCTGTGTTGGTCAGTCCCCATGCGAACGTGTCACCGCGTCCGAGCGGGAAGAGAGGTGTCCCGGGCAGGCTCGCGCCGACGAGATTTGCTGCAGGCTCGCGGCCACCAATGGCGAGATGCGCGAGATACCAGACTGAAGGCGCACTGAGCGCAAGGTGCGGGTCGTTCGCGAGAAGGGGCGCTCCCGACTTTGTGCGCCGGCCGGCAACGACCCAATTGTTCGAGGCGCCGCCGCTGGTCAGCTGCCCTTCCAACCCAGCACGGCGCTGCAAATTGGCGGCGTTCGGCGGCCTGAGCGGATAGAACGCCCGCAAATCCGGCAGCGGCGGCGCCTCCCAGGTGTCCACTGTCGGCATCAAATGTTCGATTTCTTCCGGAGCGAGGCCATGCGCCGCGAGCAGCAGGCGGTCGATCTCCTTGTCAAGATTGCGGCCGAGCTGCAGGGCCATCATCTTGATGATGACTATGCTGTCGGCTGGCCTCCATGGCTCGGGTTGAAGCCACAGCAACAGGAATTCGGGCGGCAGGCGCGGCTCGACGAGCCCGAGCGATCGCGTGAGGTAGCTGTTGACGCCACGGGCGTAAGACTGGAGGGCGCTTCGCGCTCGCGCAGACACCACCTCAACGGAGCGCTCCGCATGCCCATAGAGATCGAGAGTCCGCGTGAACGTGTCAGCACTGAGTGTCGCACGTCCGAACAGCTCGGAGAGCCGGCCCTGTCCCGCACGTCGCATCAGCTCCATCTGCCAGAGCCGATGCTGGGCATGGAGGAAACCGAGTGCCGCGTACGCGTCATCGGCGTCGCTTGCGCGGATATGCGGTACGGTATCGCGATCGTACACGACCTCGACGGGTGAGTTGAGCCCGATGAGCGTAGCGGCACCCGACTTTGCCGGAACCGTCTGCCGGAGGATGCCAATCGACAAGCCAACAGTCGCGATCACGAAAAGCGCAGACATGAGCAAGCCGCGCCCCGCCCACAGGAGCCAGCGCGGCGCCAGCCGCCGAGTTAGATCGTGATACTTTCGAGCCATGCAGTATGGTCCGCCTCACTGACGTGGTGGGACTTCGGCGCCCTCAAATGAAATCGCTTGTGTGAGGCCGATGCAGAAGACAGATTGCGCCGAGCACCAGGGTTCGGCGATATTGAAGGCCCTACCCGCGGACATTTCTTCCGTGCTCTTCCGTGCGAAAGAGCCCGATCGGTGCAATGAGTGCCCGAAAATGAGGCAGCTTGCATGTCGTTTGTGCGCACATGGTAAGAGCTTCCTCATAGCGTGAGTGCCAAGCGTCGTGCAAGGTCTAGGCGCGCGCTTTGCGTATCAGAGTGGGCCTTCAGAGCGGTGTCATGGCGGACGGGGCAGACTTGCAGCAAGTAAAGAGTGGGGACGCGTTGGTTTTGGCCGGCCACACCGTCGACATCGACGGAGTGACGCATCGCTACGGCACGCAGCCAGCTGTCGACGACGTGTCGCTATCGGTACGCGCCGGAGAGATCATGGCGCTGCTCGGACCATCTGGCTGTGGCAAAACCACATTGCTTCGGATCATCGCCGGCTTCGTGCGCCAGAGTGCCGGCCGAATACTGATTGACGGCAACAGCATTGACGACCTCCCGCCGAACCTGCGCAACATCGGCATCGTCTTTCAGAGCTACGCCTTGTTCCCGCATATGACCGTTGGCGAAAACGTCGCTTATGGCCTCAAGGCGCGGGGGCGTCCCTCGGCTGAGATCCACGACCGCGTCGCCCAGATGCTCGACGTGGTTCGCCTGCGTGGCATGGTAGATCGACTTCCGCGCCAACTGTCCGGCGGGCAACAGCAGCGCGTTGCGCTCGCACGTGTGCTCGCCGTCGAACCGTCGGTCCTGCTGCTCGACGAGCCATTCAGCGCCTTGGATAAAAGCCTGCGTCTGGACATGCAGATCGAGATCAAGCGCCTGCAGCGCGATCTCGGGCTGACGGCGATCCTCGTGACGCACGATCAGGATGAGGCAATGAGCGTGGCCGATCGCATTGCGGTAATGAACAAGGGGCGAATTGAGCAATGCGACACGCCCGTCACCGTCTACGACCGGCCGGCGAGCTTGTTCGTGTCGGGCTTCATCGGCTCGATGAATCAGTTTCCGGGTGTGGTGACCAGTGTTGACGCGGACCGGGTTCGTGTGGCGCTCGATGCAGGCGGTACAATGCTGGCCCTGTGCCAGTCGCCGGAGAGTGTCGGCCAGCGCGTGATAGTCGCGGCGCGCCCGGAGCAATTGGCCCTGCACGAACGCGCAGGCGACGGCCTTGTGCCTGTCGGCCATCGCCTCACTGTGCCGCTCGGATCTCAGACTATCCACGAGATGCAGACCGCGGACGGGCGCCCCATCAAGATCATCGAACCACGCACCGGCGTCCCGCGCCAGCCGGGCGCTGAGATGTGGCTGGGACTTCGTCCAAATGCCGAAGCATCCGCTTTTTCCCTCCCGAAAGCCTGAACCAGCCAAGGAGTGCTTGCCATGAAATCACCCCGTCTCGATCGCCGCCAACTGATGGCCGCGACTGCTGCCCTCAGCGGCAGCGCGTTGTTTGGTGGTCCAGCCTATGCCAAAGGCCCAGTCACAGCGGCCATCTATCCCGGCAGCTGGGACGAGCAGTATCGTTCCATCGTTTTGCCGGCGCTCAAGAAGGCGTACGATGTGGATCTGGCTCTCGAGCCGCTATTTGCGGTCGACCAAATCGCCAAGGCTGTCGCCGCGCGCGGCGTCGCGCCGTTCGATAGTTTCGTGCTCGATCCCGGTCCGCGCGTGACGGCCATCGAGCGCGGTTTGCTGGAGCCCTTCGATGGCAAGAAGCTGACCAACGCCTCGAAACTCGCCAGCGCCGGCGTCGACGGCTGGGGCGCGGCTGTAAACTCGCAGATCGTCGGCATCGCCTACAATCCGAAAAAACTGCCGAAGCCCAAGAGCTGGAAAGACCTGTTCCAGGAGCCGTTCGCCTCGCGCCTTGGCCTCACAGGCTTTCAGACAACATTCGGCACCGTGTCTCTGATCGAGATGGCCAAGGCCTTCGGCGGCTCAGAGGCCAACATCGAGCCGATCTTCGCCGAGATCATAAAGATCCTGCCCAAGATCGCCGCGGTGACTGCGCCCGCCGCTTTGCCCGGGATGTTCCAACAGGGTCAAATCGACATCACCTATACGAACACCAACAACGTTTCGACGCTGAAATCGCGCGGCGTCGACATCGAATTCGTCATGCCGGCTGAGGGGGCGATCACCTTTGTGACGACCTTACACATCGCCAAAGGTGCGGAGAATAAAGACAACGCCTACAAGTACATTGACACCGTCATTTCTGCCGCTGTGCAAGAAGCGTTGATGAAATCTCCGGCGGGCCTGCTGCCGACGAACAAGGACGTGGCACTCGCAGGCGATCAGCCGATCAAGAGCCTCGATGAGCTATCGAATTTCGTCACGCACGATTGGACCAAGATCAACCCGCAACGTGCAGCCTGGATCGAGCGCTTCAACAAAGAAGTGACGAAGTAGACCATGGCAGCGGCTGCTCCAGCAGCAGTACCCGCGCAAGCGGACGACAATGTCGGGTGGGGGCTCGCGTCCCCGCTCGGCCTTGCCTACATTGCTTTCTTTGCGGCGCCCCTGCTGCTGCTCGGCTCCATCAGCTTCTACGAAGACAATGAACTGACGAAGCTCGGGCCGGCCAACTGGATCAAGTTTCTTGGCGACCCCTTCTACGTCAGCGTGATCTGGCGCACGATGCTGCTGGGAGTGCTGACGGTGTTGGCGGCGACAGCGCTGGCGTATCCTGTGGCACTGGTTTTCTACGAGGCACTCCCGTGGGTGCGGCGCTTGCTGCTGTTTATCGTCGTGCTGCCATTGCTGACCTCCGTCGTGGTGCGGACGTTCGCATGGATCGTACTGCTGGCGCGCGAGGGTGTCGTCAATCAAACGCTACTTGCCATCGGTCTATCGCCGGTGCCGCTGCTGCAGACCCAGCATGGCCTCGTGCTTGCGCTCATGCAGATCGAGATGCCGTTGATGTTGCTGCCGTTGCTCGCGGTGATGCAGGGCATAGACCGCAATCTGGTGGAGGCGTCGCGTTCGCTCGGCGCCTCGCGCTGGCGCACGTTCTTCAAGGTGCTTCTGCCGTTGAGCGTGCCAGGGTGGGTCGCAGGCGCGACGCTGGTGTTTGCGAGCGCGACGACGGCCTTCATTTCGCAGTCAGTCATCGGTGGCGGACGGCTCGTCTATCTGCCCTCGGTGATCTGGCAGCAAGCGATGGTGATCTCGAACTGGCCGTTCGCGGCTGTGGCTTCGATCATGCTGCTCGTTTCGGTGCTGACCGGCATCGTCGCGCTCAACGCAATCGGCCGCGTTATCCATCCGGCGGGGAGGTGACATGAGCCGGCGCATCACCTGGTCGGACATCAGTTACGTCGCAGTGATCGGACTGCTGACGCTCTTCGCATTCCTGGTCCTGGTCGGACCGGTGATCGTGGTCATCGTGACGTCGTTCACGACTTCGGCCGCGCTGAAGTTTCCGCCACCGTCATTCTCGACGCGTTGGTACGTTGATCTTTTCGATCCCGTGAAATCGCGCCACATCCACACGGCCGCCTATAACAGCTTGTGGGTCGCAGCCATGGCCACGGCAGCAGCGACGTTGCTCGCCGTACCCGCCGCCATGGCTATTGCGCGCGTACGCACAAAGGCTGCACGTGCCGTTGAAGCGACGTTCCTCGCGCCATTGATCCTGCCAACGCTGTCCTATGGGCTGGCGACGCTGATGTTCTTCACGCTGCTTGGCTATCGCCCGTCGCTGTGGATGCTGACCGTCGGGCACCTCATTGTCATCTCGCCGTTCGTGTTCCGCACGACAGTTGCGAGTTTTACACAACTCGACCCGGTGCTGCTCGAAAGTTCAGCCAGTCTCGGCGCCAGCCGCTTCTACACGTTCCGTCGGGTGACGTTGCCGCTGATCGCACCGGGTGTCGTCGCGGGTGCTTTCCTGGCCTTTGTCGCCTCCTTAGACAACGTGCCGGTTTCGCTGTTCCTCTCCAATGCGCGTACCGATATGCTGCCGATCCGAATGTGGGGCATGATTGAGAGCACGTTGGATGTGCGCGTCGCAGCGATCTCCGCCGTGTTGATTGCAAGTGTCGTCGTGCTCGCACTCGTCATGGAGCGCCTCGTGGGCCTAACGCGCCGCATGGGGGGATAAAGGAGCAGATCTGCGTGATCACCGCACAGCCATTGACTGCTGCCGCCTTCGCCCCATTCGGCGAGGTCATCGAACGCCCGTCCCATTTTGGACGCATCTACTTCAACGATGCGCTTGCCAACGGCCGGCTCTCCGCCACGGGCAGCTTGTCGCTGACGAAGTCACAGGCGCTCGCGACACCCATACTGACCGCCACGAAGATGGAGCGGCACGAGTTCTCCTCGCAGAGCTTCGTCCCGCTCGATGTCTCGCGCTATCTCGTGATCGTGGCACCGCACGGCGCGGCGGGGAAACCGGACCACATGCGGCTGCACGCCTTCGTCGCGCGTGGTGTGCAGGGCGTCACCTATGGCATGAACGTCTGGCACCATCCGCTCTGTGTGCTCGACCGACCCGGCCAATTCGCTGTGTTCATGTGGCTCGATGGCGGCAACGGCGACGAAGAGTTCGTCGATCTGCCAGCGCCCAGGACCATTTCGTTTCCAGCCCTCACCATGAGCTAAACCATGTCCAAACCTTATGACCGCGATCTCATCGGCTATGGCGCCAACCCGCCGAACCCGAAATGGCCGGGCGGCGCGCGTCTCGCGGTCAACTTCGTCATGAACTACGAGGAGGGCTCGGAGCCGTCCGTGCAGGATGGCGAGGGTTTCACCGAGACCGGCCTCACCGAAGCCCAAGGCCTGAACCAGGGCGTGACGGGGCGTGATCTCGCTGGCGAGAGCTTGTTCGAATACGGCAGCCGCGTCGGGTTCTGGCGGCTGATGCGCCTGTTCGAAGAGCGCAAATTGCCGATGACGGTGTTCGGCTGCGCGCTGGCCATGGAGCGCCACCCGCCCGCATGCGCGGCCATCAAGGCGGCCGGTCATGATGTGTGTTCTCACGGCTGGCGCTGGATCAAACACTTCGATCTCACCGAGGCCGAAGAGCGCGAGCACATACGCAAGGCAGTCGTCTCGTTCAAGCGGACCATGGGTGAAGCGCCGGCCGGCTGGTATTGCCGCTACGGACCAAGCGTGAACACGCGCCGTCTCGTCGTCGAGCACGGCGGCTTCCTCTACGACAGCGACTACTACGGCGACGAACTGCCATTCTGGAGAACGGTCGACGGCGAGCCGCAGCTGATCATCCCGTATTCGCTGACCCACAATGACGCAAAATACGCGGGTTGGACGGGCACGTCTGATGACTGGTTCGCCTTCATCCGCGATGGCTTCGACATGCTGTACAAGGAGGGCGCGAAGCAACCGAAGATGATGTCGGTCGGCCTACACATGCGCCTCGTCGGCCATCCCGCACGTGCGGCGGGCTTGGAGCGGCTGCTCGACCATATGCTCAAGCACGAGGGCGTCTGGATCACGCGTCGCGTCGACATTGCTCGCCACTGGATCGCGACACACCCCTATCCCGGCAAAGGCTTGAATGAGTAACGAGACGAGGCTGCAGCCCGAACATGGCAACATTGGATAGGATCATTCGCGGTGGCACGGTGGTTGCCGGCAGCGAAGTTGTGGCCTGAATTATCACAATAATAGGTTGGCGGATGGGGAGGGAGGAGATGGTAAACGACTTAATGGTGTTATATCAACAATTTAGGTGGAGACTAAAATAGCTGATCCCCCAATCAATCCCCCAATTTGATCGCGCTTTGTTGTGATCTTGTGACTTGCTGCTGGTCACTTGAGCGTCGTCAGAAATTGTTCACCTGATGTGCCCACGTTTGATGATCGACGCAAAACCTAAAAGCTCCACTGCTGCGGTCGCTCCGATCGAAGTATCACCGCGTCGGCCACGTCGCCCCAGGATGTGCAGTGCACAACCCAGGGCTTGCGCCATGCCGCCTCCGGCATGACGAGATCGGGGAGGCGCTTCCTCAGCGCGGCCATCATCATGCCGCGCACAAGCTTGGCCAGCGCCCGGGGCGGCACCAGATAGTCGGGCGCGCCGGACACCGACTGCGACCGTATGCCGACCCGCCACCGGTGACGAGGAATGCCGGTGCGGAT
>JANLQP010000019.1:0-3635 GCA_031367895.1 Hyphomicrobiales bacterium | reverse complement strand
ACCTTTTTTGCCGCCGTCGCGGCCTCGGTCGCCGCCGCGATCGGGTCTTCGCCGGCCGCCAGGAGCGCCCGGGCGGCGGCCTCCTTCTCGCGCGCCTTGGCCAGCGTCACGTCAGCGCCGGAGCCGAGCCCCATCTCCCGGAGCTTCCGCGTTGCCCGATCCCGGAACAGGAACACCCAGCGCTTGCGCTTGCCCTCGCCGTCATCGATCGAGAGGTACAACCCGCCTCCGTCGCCGTGCCGGCGCTTGGCCTTGAGCCGCGACACTTGAAGCGCGTTCAGTTTATGGATGGCTCGTGCCATGTGCTCCCGTCCGCCATAAGTACGGCCCCAACATGGGCCCCAACATTATAGCTGGATACCGGTGTTCTGGGAAGGACGACCGTGGACAATCAGATGGCCAACCGGTTGAAATATATGGGTGCACATAGACACCGGTGGACGACCGTGCATGCCAGTGATGCGGGCTCCCTCTCCGCCATAGAATTCTTGAATTATATGGTTTATTTTCAAATTCTTGTTCCCCGCCCAATGTGTAGCCCAAGGCCTAGCCGGCGCGTGACCAGCGACAGAGATGAACGGTGATTCGGGGATGGATGTCGGGCCGCGCGCTCATGACGTGTCGGCCCTCGGTCCGACACCTGATGGCGACACGTGAGGTCGAGGCCGGCAGACGCCCGCGAAGGTCTCGATGATGAGCAGTCGACGACGTGCTCGCCGATCTGAAGCAACGGCACGGCTTCGCGGAGTTCGACCTGTGAAGCTGCGCCCGGCCAACGTGCCCTCGCCCGGCCACTCGAAGACCGATCTGCCGCACACGATTTGCGCGATGTGCAATCGTCCGTTCGCGTGGCGCAGGAAGTGGACGCGCGACTGGGGGGTACGATATGACACGCCTTATGCTCGTCCTCGGCGACCAACTGACGCCGACCATCTCGTCGCTGCGCGGTGCTGACAAGGTATGCGACATAGTGCTGATGTGTGAGGTCTGGGACGAGGCAACCTACGTCCGTCATCACAAGAAGAAGATCGCGTTCATCTTCTCCGCTATGCGCCATTTCGCCGACGAGTTTGCGGGCGGGCGGCTGGACAGTGGACGACCGCATGCTCGAACAGACTGGCGCCTCTGGCAGTTTCACGCGCGAGATCGCGCACGCGGTGTCGCGCCACGTGCCCGATCGCGTCGTTGTGAGCTCGCCGGGCGAATGGCGGATCCTCGAGGCGATGCGCGATTGGCGAGCGCGTTTCGGCGTTCCCGTCGACATTCTCGACGACAACCGCTTCGTCTGCTCGACGTCGGAGTTTGCGACTTGGGCCGAGGACCGCAAGCAACTGCGTATGGAGTACTTCTACCGCGAGATGCGCCGCAAGGCTCAGATGTACCGTACCTGGGACAGCCTTTCGGACGAACGCCGCCAGCGCACGCTGGCGAGCGCCGAGGCGTTTCTAACGAAGCTCGACAAATCGAGCGGATTGCGATCGTCGGCGCGCGTGCTTCCATGAGCTTTGGAAAGCGGGAAGGGTGTGCTTGGTCCAGCCGCCTCATCGTGTGAACTGCAAATGCGCCACTGTCTCTCGTCACAGCATCTATCTGAAAATTTCGAGCCAAACCTCGTTGCGTCGCATCGGCCCTGGCGTGAACGGGGCATTGTAATAGGCGTAGGTCGGCGGTCCGGATGATGTCGTGCCGCGCTTTGTGAGCCAATCGCGAAGTCGCGCCTCCTTCTCGATGATCAAGGCATCCGTGGCAACGCCCGAGAACCGGATCGCAGCCCGCCGGGTCGCCGGAACATCTATCAGGCGAACATTCTCGGCGGCCGGCTTTGGCAAGCTCTCCATGGCATGCTGCGACGGCATGAAGAAGCGGACATGCCAAGTGCCGCCGTCTTTCAGCCCCTTCGCCCTGGATTGCACAACGGGCGCTGTCATCGCGATTGTCTTGCGCTCTTGCGTGACCGGCGCCGTCATGGCGATCGGATCTCCGGCGCGCTCCTTGGCAAAGATATACGCGGCGAGTGGGCGAAATCCGATGTTGATGGCCGTCTTGCGATCTCCTGAAGTCTCGACCTCGGCCACTACCAGTGCCGGATAGTCACGGATTTCGATGTCTCCCTCGGCGATAACCACACCGTACGTCGGCTGCTCGACATTATTGACCATGGACACTGCCGCAACGAATGCGGCTGCGGCAAGCGCGACCCCGCCCAAGACGAGACCAACAATCATCCTGGCTGAAGGCATTCATTCCTCCACAATTCGACGCCGCGAGGCGGGTAAGCCTCGCGGCAGGGCGCTACTTGGAAACACCGTGTCTCAGGCACGCCAGTGTGAATCAGTGATGTTGGCGCGACGTAGACGCTTGCTTGGCAGGCGGCAGGATCACTGTGTCGATCACGTGGATCACGCCGTTCGACGTCAGCACATCCGTCTTGACGACATTCGCGCCGGACACCTTGACGCCATTGCGCAGGTCGACGGCGATATTGGCGCCCTGCACGGACTTGACGCCGAACTGCTTCGCTTTGGAGGCAGTGATGCGAGCGGCATCATATTGGCCCGCGACCACGTGATAGGTCAGGATCGACACGAGCTTCTGCTTGTTTTCGGGCTTCAACAGAGACTCGAGAGTACCCTTCGGCAGCTTGGCGAAGGCTTCGTCGGTCGGAGCGAACACCGTGAACGGCCCCTTGCCCTTCAGCGTTTCGACGAGGCCGGCAGCCTTCACGGCCGCAACCAGCGTGTTGAAGGAGCCGGCCTTGACCGCAGTGTCGACGATGTCGTCCGCTGCGCGCGCCGGTACGCTGGCGAGAAGTAGGCCGCCAGCCACCGTCAAACCGGCAGCGATCAATTTCAATCCGAGCATTTGACTCTCCTGGATGTGGTTTTCGATCCGGCGGCCGCACCGGTGCATTGGCCCGCGTTCGCTTTTGATCGGCACTACCGGTCGTGAACTGTTAACGAAATTGCTGCAGCCACAGATCACGCGAGCGACGAATTCATCTTGACGAGGGCTGCGCCAAGGCAACGCGAATGCGTGTTGCTGTGCGCGTCCTCGAATTGGCCGCGACAACGCCAACCGATTGCACTGTTGGTCGCAAAAAAGGCGCCGCGCGACAGTGGGTCACGCGGCGCCGGGTTACGCGCATTGCCGGTCAAACGTGCCAAAGGCGGTTTTCCTCCAGGCGCGCAACCGTCGACTTTCACTTCGCCGGCGGCATAATCACCGTGTCGATCACGTGAATGACACCGTTCGACGTTTCGATGTCAGCCGTCACAACCTTCGCCGCGTCGACCATCACGCCCTTGGTGGCGTCGACCGAGATCTCAGCGCCCTGGACTGACTTCGCCTTCAACGCCTTGCCGGCGATATCCTTCGACATGATCTTGCCAGGCACGACGTGGTAGGTGAGAATCGACGTGAGTTTGGCTTTATTTTCGGGCTTCAGTAGATCCTCGACCGTGCCCTTCGGCAGCTTGGCAAATGCTTCGTCAGTTGGTGCAAACACCGTGAACGGACCGACGCCCTTCAATGTCTCGACGAGACCGGCAGCCTTCACCGCCGCTACCAGCGTGTTGAACGAGCCGGCCTTGACCGCAGTGTCGACGATGTCGTCCGCTGCGCGCGCCGGTACGCTG
>JANLQP010000004.1:0-20814 GCA_031367895.1 Hyphomicrobiales bacterium | reverse complement strand
GCCGCCATTACCCGCACATTGACCCGACCGTCGGCTCTCACGGTGAACCGGAAATTGAGAGAACAAACCTAGACTGGACGCTCTGGGTCATAAGCGACGGTACTCAACCGCTTGTTCTGAGCCCATTTCGCATCAGGTTGCCCCCAAATAGCTGCCGTCGTCAATCGTGATGCCGGAGCACGTGGCCGCCCCTCACCCTAACCCTCTCCCCGTCGAGTGCAGAACGTCGGGGAGAGGGGATGCGCGCGCTGCCACTCCCGCTTATTGGCCCAAACCCGCCCCTTGTTGCCCGGAGAACAAAGACGGATCGCGTTCGGCTCCGGACGATAGTCGACACCGGGACAGTGGCATAGGCTGCACGCGTTGGTCAGCGATAAGGAGTTCGCTGGCACCTTTTGACGCTCGTGCCATTGGCATGGCCGATACCGGAACGCCCGCGTCATTTCGACTATTTCTGCCTGACACCTGTTCAATCGCTGACTTCGTTGGGGAAATCTCTGGCCTTTGCCTTCGCCACCCGGTGCGACCGGCTAGGATCGCCGCCAAATCGTCCAAATCTTCGGGATTTGTGCGCTTACGTGGCCATACAAGGCGTTACAGCATACAAGACGTTACAGAACGAGGGCGGTGGGATGATCGGGCAAGTACAAGCCATGCAGGGTATGAAAAAGGTTGGGCAGGCGGCGAATTCCGGGCGGCGTCGCGCCGTAGGTTTTGTGGCAGCTGGCCTCCTGGCGATCGCAGGCTTGCTTACGCCACTGGCCGCCCAGGAAAAGAGCACCGGGCAACCCGTCGGCGGCGCTTGGCCGACCGATACGAAGAAAGAAGGCAGCGGCACTCAAGTCGCTGGCATTTCGCTCGACGCCAAGCAGATCGACGCGGTGAAGTCGGTTTCGGCCTACTTCAACGAGTTCCAGAACATGCAAGGTTCATTCGTCCAGACCGATCCGGATCGCAAGAAGCAGCGCGGCAAGTTTTTCGTGAAGCGGCCGGGCCGCCTCAAATTCGAGTACAACTTGCCGAGCAAGCAGGTGATCACCTCCGACGGGCAGTATGTGGCCGTGCAGGACACCGGCGCCGGCACGGACGATCGCTATCCGCTCGAGCAGACGCCGTTCCGCGTCCTGTTGAAGAAGGACGTCGATTTGTTGCGCGACGCACGGATTCTCGACGTGCAGGAGTCGGCTGACCTGGTGATCGTTACGCTGCAGGACAAGAGCCCGGATGCGCCGGGACGCATCAAGCTGATCATGGCCCGGGCGCCGCAACTCGAGCTGAAAGAGTGGGTGACGACCGATGCGCAGGGAAAGGACACCCACATCGAGGTCGCCAATTTGAATAAGTCCGAGGATGTCGACGCCGGCAAGTTCAAGATCCACGCGCCGAACACGGTGAAGCCAGGCGGTGGTTGAGCCGGCGCCACATCCATGGCTCGACATCGGACCTGTGGGGCGCCTGGCAAAGGCGCCCGGCGGGATGCGCCAACTCGGCATCCCGACGGCGGTCGATCGGCTGATCCAATAAGCGATGCATCAAGTGCCGAAACCACTCTTCGGTCCAGGCTTCTCGCCCCACTCCTACGGCTTTCGGGCCGGACGGAGTGCGCACGACGCTGTGAAGGCGGCCCGAGTCTAAGTTGCGGACGGTCGACGCTTCGTCGTCGATATGGACCTCGAGACGTTCTTTGACGTCGTGGCAGAGCACGCCTTGCATGACGTGAACCACGACTGCCTGATGGCACGCGTTGCGCGCAAGGTCCGAGACAGCCAGTGTTACGGCTACCCGATCAGGGCCAGCTTTTTTGCGTTTTGGGGATAGCATGGCAGACGACGGCAAGGTTCGAACCTTGGCAAAACCGGGGGAGCAGCTGACGCCGGGCTCCATCTGGCTGGCTGCCGCCGTGCATGCCTTCACCGCGTCCGGCGTTCTCTGTGCGCTGTTTGCGACCCTCGCGATGACCCAGGGTGCCTATCCCACAGCCTTCGCCTGGCTCGGCGTCGCGCTCGTCATCGACGGCATCGACGGCACGTTCGCGCGCATGGTCCATGTCAGCCGCCGCCTGCCGCGATTCTCCGGCGAACGCCTCGACAACGTCGTCGACTACGTCACCTATGTCTTCGTTCCGACGCTCGCGTTGCTGCATGCCCGCATTCTCGACGGCGCGTTCGGTGTGGCGCTTGCCGGGTGCATCCTGATGTCATCGCTGTTTCATTTCTCCGACAACGCAAGCAAGACCGAGGACCACTGTTTTGTCGGCTTCCCGGCGATCTGGAACATCGTGGCATTCTATCTGTTCGCGTTCCAGCTCCCTGTCTGGGCCTCGGCGCTGGTCGTCCTCGTTTGTAGCGGCCTGACCTTCGTGCCGATGCGCTGGCTGCATCCAATGCGTGTCGAGCGGCACATAGGGCTCAACATTGCAGGCTGCGTGCTGTGGCTGACGGCGGCAGCCAGCACGTTCTGGACCGGCTTTCCCGCCGCATTCTGGGCGCAAGCCATCCTGCTGGCCGTTGGCGCCTACAGCATCGCACTGACCGTGATCTGGCCCTGGGCCGATACCTCGAAGGGCAAGGCATGATTTGCATCGCACCCCGCACACGAGCGCTGGCGCTGCTCGGATTCGCTCTCGCGCTTGCACCGGCGCACCTCTGTGCCGAAGAAGTCCGCATCGAGCATGTCGGGATCGAACTGCTCGGGAACCTGCAGAAACCGGGGGCTGAGCCGCTCGGCGCCGCGGGCGTAGTGCTGATCGTGCACGGCACGCTCGGCCATCACGGCATGGAGGTGATCGCCGGAGTACAGAAGGGCCTCGAGGCGCAGGGCATTGCCAGCCTCGCCATGACGCTGTCGCTTGGCTTCAACGCGCGCCGCGGCATGTTCGATTGCGCGCTCGAGCACGATCATCGGCAAAGCGATGCCGGCGACGAAATCACCGCCTGGGCCGGCTGGCTGAAAGCGCAGGGCGCCGGTCGCATCACGGTGCTCGGGCATTCCCGTGGCGCAAGACAGGTCGTCGATCAGGCCGTCGCCGGCTTCGACCCGGTCGTCGATCGCCTGGTCCTGCTGGCGCCGCTCACGGACACGGCGGCAGAGGCGGCGGAGAGTTACAAGCGCACGCACGGCGGCGATCTCCCGACCTTGCTGGACGCCGCCCGCAAGCGCGTCGATGGGGGCGCGGACGACTCGACGCTGGCTGTCCCAGGCTTCCTGCACTGCAAGGCCGCGCGCGTCACGGCGGCCGCGTTCCTCGACTACTACGATGGCGATGCGGCGGCACTGGTGCTCGGCCGCCTGAAGGATCTGAAACTGCCGGTTCTGGTGGTCGCCGCCGGCGCCGATACAATCGCGCCCAAGGTGGGCGAACGCGCGAAAGCCAACCAGGCCGGCAACGTCGAATTGGCCGTAATCGACGGCGCCGACCATTTTTTCCGCGATCTCTTCATGGACGAACTGATCGACCGGTTGAAACCGTTTCTGGTCAAGGCGCAGGCCCGGTAGTGCGGCCAGCTCGGCAACGCTCTGCCGGTTTCATCCGGTTTTGCCAGTCGAGCCGGATTGCATCAGGGATGATCGCGTGATTGAAACATCACAACTGCGAAACTGAAACCTGATCCCTTCTCCGCAACAGGAACCACGATGCGCAACTTTCATTTCCCCGGCCGTTCGCCCGTCATCGGCCGCAAGGCCATGATCGCGACCTCGCATCCGGCAGCAACGCTGGCGGGCCTCGAAATGCTGCGCAAGGGCGGCAATGCAGTGGACGCGGCGATCTGCGCCACGGCTGTGATGTGCGTGGTCGAACCGGCCATGACCGGCATCGGCGGCGACTGCTTCACGATCATTTCCAAGCCCGGCCAGAAGCCGATCGCGCTCAATGCCTCGGGCCGTGCCCCCAAGGCTGCGACCGCCGATTGGTACGCGAAGAAGGGCATCAAGGCGATCGAGATGCAGACCGCGCACGCGGTCACCATTCCCGGTGCCATCGACGGCTGGGCGACGCTGCTCAGGGATCACGGGTCGAAGTCGTTCGCAGACGTGCTCGCCCCCGCGATCGAGCATGCCGAGAAGGGCTTCCCCGTTCACGCCCGGGTCGCGGTCGACTGGGCGGGTCTCGTTCCCAAGGTCAAGGCTGGCAACGACGGCGCCCGCGCGAACCTGCTGAAGGACGGCCGCGCGCCTCGCGTTGGCGAGATCATGCATTTCAAGGCGCTCGCCGAAACACTGAAGGTGATCGCCGCCAAGGGCCGTGACGGCTTCTACACGGGCGCCGTCGCCGAGGACATGGTGGCTGAACTGAAGGCGCTCGGCGGGCTGCAAACGATGGAGGACTTCGCCAACCAGCGCTGCACCTACGTCGAACCGATCTCGGTCACCTACAAGGGCATCGAGCTCCTGGAGCTGCCGCCGAACCTGCACGGCATCGTCGCCTTGACCATGCTGAAGATGCTCGATCGTATGGGCAACATCGGCCCGGCGGTCAGCGTCGAGCGCTATCACACGATGATGGAGGCAGTCCGTCTCACGTTCGCCATGCGCGACACCTTCGTCGCCGATCCCGAGCATGCGAAGGTGCCGGTCGAGCACATGCTCTCGGACGCCTTCGTCGACGAACTCGTCAAGCGGATCGACCGTAAGGCACGCAAGCCCGACCTCGGGCCCATTCCGCGGCCGGCCGGCACCGACACCATCTACATGACCGTCGCCGACGAGAAGGGCATGGTCGTCTCGTTCATCAACTCGATCTTCTCCGGGTTCGGGTCGGGCCTCGCGACCAAGAAGACCGGCATCACCTTGCACAACCGCGGCCAGGGCTTCGTGCTCGACCCGAAGCATCCGAACGTGATCGCACCGGGCAAGCGCCCGATGCACACGCTGATCCCGGCGATGGCCATGAAGGATGGCAAGCCCTGGGCCTCGTTCGGCGTCATGGGCGCCAACTTCCAGCCGATGGGCCACGTCTACGTCATGACCAACATGCTCGACTACGGCATGGACCCGCAGGAGGCGCTGGACACCCCGCGCGTGTTCTTCGAGGGGCAGACGCTCTGGTGCGAGGAATCGGTGCCGGCCGACGTCGTCAACGGCCTCAAGGCCATGGGACATCCGGTCGCGATGCGGCCCGATCCCTGGGGCGGCGGCCAGATCATCAAGTTCGACCACGAGCAGGGCACGTTGACCGGCGCTTCCGATGCGCGCAAGGACGGGCTCGCGCTCGGCTATTGAGGCAGTCCGAATGAACTCGCGCCCTACTGGAGCAATCCGCGGCCCTATTTGCGTTGAGGCTGCGCCGGCAGTGCACCCGTCAGGTAGCGCTCGAGCATGGCCCGTTCGATCTCGGGCGAGGTCGGCCAATGGCGTTGCCGCTGGGGCGCGTGCTCGACGCAGGCCGCGAGGTTGGCGGGATCGGGCTCGACGACGCGGCCATTCTGAAGGAAGTATCGCCCTGCCTTCTCGCTTGGCATGACCGCAACATACTGCTCGGCAGCATCGATCGCCGCGCGTAAGCGATGCGCGATATCGTTCGGGTCAATCGGTGGCGAAATCGCCAGCCGCCGAAAATCGTCCGCGCAATAGCGCGCATTTCTGCGCAGTTCCGCCAACAGTCCCTCGGGTGTGAATCCTGGCGCCACTTCGACGGCGGCCCAGGCGACGGCACCAAGCGGGATATATCCCTCATGCAGTGTAAGCAGGTCGACCACATCACGTGGTTCCCGGCGCCCGACAGCGGCCATCAGCTTGTTCACGGCAAGATCGGCGATCGACAACATAAAACCGAACTGCTCGTCGGGCACCGCGGGAAAATAACGAAAATCGCTGTCCGCCACCCATTCAAGCTTCGTTGTCTCGCCGTTTCGGCTGATTTCGGCGCCGATGATGCTTGGAAGTTGTCGAAGCCACATCACCACGAAACCCTGCGCCTCGAGCACTGTCCGATCGTTTTCGGCGGCTTCGGCTATTCGCTGCATGCGGTCGTGGAATATGTCTATGTCCTTCGAGTAGCGCGGTCCGTCGCGGTTGATAGGCACGCCGCCGGCGACGAAGCTCTCCTGATCGCGATGTCGTGCGATGATCTTCAGGATGTCGGACTGAATCCTAGTGACCGGCACGTGCCAATCCTTCTATCCGCTCGGCCAGCCGCCGTGCTGCCATGTTGCCTTCGATTCGGAGCGCGCGAGTTATGCCGAGCGCGTCTTCGACCGTCGGGTTCTCGAATTGCTGCAGGTTCCACAGCGCCCGCGTGCCAAACTCGGCAAAAGCTTGCCAGTAGAGCGCGATAAGCTCCTGCTCGCGCAGCTCGGCCGACAGTTGGATGGACAGATCGTCGCTCATGCCGGCGAATCTAGGCTCTGCCACCCCGAATATCAATTCCCGCCGGCCGTGGAGCCTGATATTTCTCGCAACCGACCACCAGACCCAAGGACGAGGAGGATCTCATGGCACCGCTGGACATGAAGCCGAATGAGCTCGAGCCCTACTGGCTGCCGTTCACGCCGAACCGCGCCTTCAAGAGGCGCCCACGCCTCTTCACCGGCGCCAAGGACATGCACTACGTCACGCCGGATGGCCGCAAGGTTATCGACGCGACGTCCGGGCTCTTCTGCGTCAACGCCGGCCACGGCCGGCGGCCGATCATCGAGGCGATCAAGAAGGCCGCGGAAGAACTCGATTTCTCCCCGCCGTTCCAGCACGCGCATCCCGGCGTGTTCGAACTGTCCTCGAAGTTGACGCTGCTGGCGCCGGGCGATCTCGATTATTGCCTGTTCGCCAACTCCGGCAGCGAAGCGGTCGATACCGCGCTGAAGGTGGCACTCGCCTATCATCGCAACCGCGGCGAGGGCGCGCGCACGCGCTTCATCGGCCGTGAACGCGGCTATCACGGCGTCGGCTTCGGCGGCATCTCGGTCGGCGGTATCGTCGCCAACCGCAAGATGTTCGGCAACATGCTGTGTGGCGTCGATCATCTGCCGACGACGTACAATCGCGCCAAGCAGGCGTTCTCCAATCAGGAGCCCGCGTGGGGCGCGGAACTCGCCGAGGATCTGTTGCGGCTCATTGCGCTGCATGACGCCTCGACGATCGCGGCCGTCATCGTCGAGCCGGTTGCGGGTTCCACGGGCTGCATACCGCCGCCGAAGGGTTATCTGGAGCGGCTGCGCAAGATCACGGCGGATCACGGCATCCTGTTGATCTTCGACGAGGTGATCACTGGTTTCGGGCGCCTCGGCACGTGCTTCGCGTCCGAGCGCTACAACATCGTACCTGACATGATCACGTTCGCGAAGGGCGTCACCAACGCGGCCGCGCCGATGTCTGGTGTGCTCGTGCGCAAGGGCATCTACGAGGCGCACATGAACGGCCCGGAGCACATGGTGGAGCTGTTCCACGGTTACACGTATTCCGGCCATCCCTTGGCGGTCGCGGCCGGCCTCGCCACGCTGGAGATCTACAAGCAGGAAGGCCTCTTCGACCGCGCCAAGGCGATGGAGGGCAAGTTCGCCGAAGCCATGCTGTCGCTGAAGGACGCGCCGAACGTCGTCGACATCAGGCCGATCGGCATGATGTGCGGCATCGATCTCGAGCCGATCGCCGGCAAGCCCGCCGCGCGCGGCTACGACGCGATCGAGCGCATGTACCACGACCACGACCTCTATTGCCGCGTGACCGGCGATACGCTGGTCGTGGCGCCGCCGCTGATCGCCACCGAGCGCGACATCGCGGAGATTACCGACAAGATCCGCGCGGTGCTGAAGGCGGTGGCTTGAGTCTTGCGCCCTCGGATGCGGTGTTACGTGGCCCTTCAGTTGCCCACTTGCGCAACCAGGCCGCGCATCCGGCGCGGGGATACGGGGATGCTTTGATTCATACCCGGTGTGCCCGGCGCCGGTTGGCACTGGGAAACCGACGGCGCCACGCATTCGCGTCTCCACGCGCCGGTTGGCACTGGGCAACCGACGGCGCCACTTGAAAGCCTACTAAAAACTGGTGAAAGAGATTTTCGACACATTGCAATGGGTCGGGCGTACGGGCGACGATCAGCAAGCAGCGAATCACATCAGGCCCGAATCGATTCATGGAACAGGCAAAGAATTTGACAGATGCCCCGTCGAAGGACGCTCCGTCGCCGGTGGTGAGCACGCCTCCGCCCGAGGCCGCGCGGCGCACGCGCGATCTCGTGTTCTATAGCGGGCTGGTGCTGGTCTCCGTCGCGCTCGGACTGGCGCTGCACGTGAATCTTGATCTGGCGCCGATGATGGCTGCCGCGATCGTGTTGCCGACGGCGATGTGCCTGTTGCTGGCACACAAGCTGCAACGGCGGGCGCAGAGCCTCCGCGCACTCGAAGTCGAGCTGGCCGAGTTGCGACGCGTTTCGCCGGCTGCACGGCTCGGACGTGATACGCGTCCGGATGCCGCGATGCTGGCAGTCCCGGTGCGCCCGGGTGCAGCCGCGTCGGCAACAACGGGACAAGCAAACGCGCCAGGAGGGCGCGGCTCACCACTGGCGGCTGGTGCAACGACGGCCGGACAGGCGCCACGTGTGACGGCGACCATGGGGCCGCCATTGCCATTGCCATCGTCACGTGACATGTCGGCAATGCCGCCGACACTGGCCGGGAATGGTCGCGGTCAGCCGCAGCCGGTGCCGCCTTCGGTGTCCGGTGCTGCCGGCAAGCCACGCTCAGATGGGTCATTGCCCGGATCGGGTGGTCCAGCGATGCCTCCGTCCATCCTGCCATCGTTACCGATGGCACCGGTCAGCGGCGCGCAAGTCGCGGATGCGTTGATGGGCACCTATTGGGGCCACCGCCCCGGCATGCAACCCGAGCCGACGCTCGCCTCACCCGTAACGGCGTTTGCGGCGCAGCTGGCGCATCAGAAGCAGACGCCGGAAGGCGAGTCGCGGCGGCCGGGGCCACCGGCTGGCCCGATCGGTTCAGCCGCGGATCTCGGGCCTGGCCCCGACGAGCGCGAGCTCGAGACAATGCAGAATTTGATCCAGCAACTCGCAGTGCAGCTCAATGCACCGAAGGAGCCGGAGAAATCGGCCGAAACGGCGTCTCTCGAAAAACTTCCCGCATCCGGCCCCGATGTACCAAAGCCCGAGCGCCCGCAGTTCGAGCTGACCAAGGTCGAACCGGTTAAGTACGCGCCAGCCAAGGCGGAGTTCGGTCGATCGGACGTTACGGAAATTGCTTCCGGCAAGTCCGAGGCGAGCAAGTCCGAACCTGATAAGCCCGAGACAATGGCGCCGGCGATGGACGCGTCAACCGCGAGCGGGATGGCGGCCAGCACGGACGCGGCGTTGTCGGACTCGGTTGCGGCTCTGCGTGCCGCCGCAACGACAATGCGCGAGACACCCGAACCACCGGCGCCGACTGCTCATCGTACTCCCGCCACGCCACCGCCACTGCCGCCGGCATCGCGCTACGGCGAACTCGCCCGCGTCACGGAGGCCGTCGCCGCTGATCGCATCGACGTCTATCTCGATCCGATTCTCGGCCTCAGCGACCGCAAGGCGCGCTTGTTCGAGGTTTCCGTGCGGGTGCTCTCCAGCGATGGCGATGTGCTCGATCCCGCGGCGATCCGCGAAATTGCGTCCGGCACCGGACTGCTCGCCCGCATCGACGCTGCCAAGCTTGCCTGCAGCGCACGTGTCGCGGGTCGGCTGAAGGCGCGCGGCACCAACGCTTCGCTCTATTCCAACCTTGCCAGCGAATCCCTCGCTGACGAGGTGTTCCTCGATACGTTCGAGGATGCGATTGCGACCGAAACGGATCTGCCGAAGCGCCTTGTGCTGTCGTTCACGCAGGCCGATGTCCGCGCCTTCAACGACGTGCACTGGGAGACGGTGGCGACCATGGCCGAGATCGGCCTCAGGTTCGCGTTGGAGGATGTTGCCGATCTCGATATGGACTTCGAGAAGCTGAAGTCCAGCGGCTTCGAGTTCGTGAAGCTGGACGCGCCGATGTTTCTGGAAGGCCTGCCCGCAGCCGACGGCGCGATTCCGGCCGCCGATCTCTGCCGGCATCTGTCGGGGCTCGGACTGTCGCTGATCGTCGGTGCCATCGAGGACGAGATGAGCCTGGCAAAGGTGCTGGGCTTCGGCGTGCTGTTCGGCCAGGGCACGATCTTCGGCGGTCCGCGCGCCGTGCAACTAGATCCGGTGCATCAGCAGACCGCGGCGGCGTGAGGTCTGCCGCGTTGCCTGATGCAGTCGACGCGGTCTAACTTGGGCAACATGCCGAATCAAACCGCCATTCCCTGCCTCGCCGGCATCGCGCCGGTGGCGGCGGGGGCCGAAGCCTGGATCTCCGACATCTGGGGTGTGCTCCACAACGGCGCGACCGCCTTTCCGGCAGCGGGCGAGGCCTGCGTGCGCTACCGCGCCCAAGGCGGCGTCGTGGTGCTGGTCACCAACGCGCCCTACCGCGAAGCGCGTGTGGCTGCGATGTTGCGCGATCTCGGCGTGCCCCGCGATGCCTACGATGCGATCGTCACATCGGGCGATGTCACGCGCGGGTTGATCGGCGCGCATCAGGGCGGCTCGGTCGTGCATCTCGGGCCAGACCGCTACAACGCCATCTTCGACAACATCGATGTCACGCGGAACGATCTCAGCCCGGCGAGCAACGCCGTCGTCTGTACGGGCCTGTACAACGATGACTATGAGACGCCGGCTGATTATGCGGAGCGCCTCGCTGCATTCCGTGCGCAGCATCTGCCGATGATCTGCGCCAATCCCGACATCATCGTCGAGCGCGGACATACGCTGCATTACTGCGCGGGCGCGATTGCCGAGGCCTACGAGAAGATCGGTGGCCGTGTTGCGTACGCGGGCAAGCCGCACGCGCCGATCTACGCGGAAGCATTCCGGCTGATCGATGCGATCAAGGGGCGCGCGGTGGAGAAAGCCGACATCATCGCCATCGGCGATGGCGTGCGCACCGATATCGCGGGCGCCGGTGCCATGGGATTGCGCTCGGTCTTCATCGCCAGCGCGTTGCATGTTCCAGCGGGGCGGACGCTTGATGCGGCACTGCTCGATGAACTCTTTGCCGGCCACCCGCACCCGCCGATTGCCGCGCAGGCGGGGCTCACGTGGTGACGGCGGCGTTTCATGTCGACGGAAAACGCCAATGAAAATCCAAGGTGCCGTGCTGTTCGCGCAGGGTTTGCCGCGGCCTTATGCGAAGAGCCGGCCACGGCATATCGAGACGCTCGATCTCGAGGGGCCGCGCGCCGATGAGGTGCTGGTGAAAGTGGGCTCAGCCGGGCTCGGCCATTCCGATCGCTCGACGATCGAGGGTGCGCGCACACGGCCGCTTCCGACCGTTGATCCATCTGCGCGCCGAGTTGCGGCACGTGCCGCCAGTGCACCAGCGAGCGGCTCAATCTCTGTACGCATTTCAATACCGCCAAGCAGATGCCAGCGTCGTGCTCAGGTGATATGTTCGGGCGAGGTTGAAATGAGGTTTCCACGACGTGTCATCCTCCGGACAAGCCGGACCATGACAACGGCATTTTTTCTGCGTATTCCAGTTCAAGCGATCATGCCCCGTCACAGCGATCCCGTCATGCCGCCGTCGACATAGAGAATGTGGCCGGAGACGAAGCTTGCCGCGTCGGACGCCAGATACACCGCCGCGCCGACCAATTCCTCGACGTTGCCCCAGCGGCCGAGCGGCGCGCGACCCGCGATCCACGTCGAGAATTTCTCGTCGGCGACCAGCGCGGCGTTGAGCTCGGTCTTGAAGTAGCCGGGTCCGATGCCATTGACGCGAATACCGTGCTTCCCCCAGTCGATGGCCATGCCTTTGGTCAGCATCTTCACGCCGCCCTTCGCCGCCGTATAGGGGACGACCGTCGGTCGACCGAGTTCGCTCATGACCGAGCAGATGTTGATGATCGAGCCCTTCCCCCGCGGGATCATGTGCTTTGCGGCGGCCTTCGAGACATAGAACAGGCTGTCGAGGTTGGTGGAGATCACCTCGCGCCAGGTTTCGTCCGAAATCTCGTGCAGCGGCGCCCGGCGCTGGATTCCGGCATTGTTGATCAGGATCGCGATCGGCCCGACCTCACGCTCGATTTTGTCGATGCCGGATGCGGCTGCTTTGCTGTCGGTGACGTCGAAGATGCTCTCGTGGGCTTTGCCTCCCGCGGCCCGGATGGACGCCACGACCTTGGCCACCTTCTCGGGCGTCCGGCCGTTGATGACGACTGTAGCGCCGGCGTCGGCCAAGCCCCGCGCCAGCCCCTCACCGATGCCGCCGGACGATCCCGTGATCAGGGCCACGCGGCCATCGAGCTTGAATTGGTCGAGGATCCTGGGCATCGGGCAACTCTCTGGTTTCTCGCGTTTCGCCGTGGCAGCGTGCTCGCTATCATCGGTGACGTCTGCTTCCATGGCAAACGCTTCCGCAAACGAGAGGTCCAGCCGCCATGCGCGCCGTCGTCATCCATGCCGCCCACGATCTGCGCATCGACGAGATCGCGGCCGGTGCACCGGGCCAGGGCGAGGTTCGCGTCCGCATCGAGACGGGCGGCATCTGCGGCTCGGACTTGCATTACTACCACCACGGCGGCATCGGTTCAGCGATCCGGCTGAAGGAGCCAATGGTGCTCGGCCACGAGGTCGCGGGTATCGTCGATGAGGTGGGTGCTGGCGTAACACGCCTGACGACCGGCGACCGCGTTGCCGTTTCCCCGAGCCGGCCGTGCGGCACCTGCCGATTCTGTCGGGCCGGCCAGCAGATCCATTGCCTCGACATGCGCTTCTATGGCAGCGCCATGCGCTTTCCCCACGTCCAAGGCGCGTTCCGCGAGGTGCTGATCGCCGAGGAAGGTCAATGCCATCCGGTCGGTGCACTGTCCGCCGCCGAAGCCGCCATGGCCGAGCCGCTGGCCGTTTGCCTGCACGCCGCCCGCCGGGCCGGACCGTTGCTCGGGAAACGTGTTCTCGTCACCGGCTCCGGACCCATTGGCGGGCTCTGTGCCATTGCCGTGCGCCGCGCCGGCGCCGTCGAAGTGATCGCCACCGACGTGTCCGATGCGCCCGGCGCCATCCTCGAGCAACTCGGCGTCGACCGCTTCGTCAACGTTGCGCGCGAGCCCGACGCGCTTGCAGCCTACGCGACGGACAAGGGCACCTTCGATGTGCTGATGGAGGCCTCTGGCAACGACAAGGCGCTGGTCGCCGCATGCGATGTGCTGCGCCCGCAAGGTATCATCGTGCAGATCGGCCTCGGTGGATCAGCGACCCTGCCGATCAACACTATCGTCGCCAAGGAGCTGGAATTGCGCGGCACGTTCCGCTTTCATGAGGAGTTCGCGCTGGGCGTCGAGCTGCTCGCGAAAGGCCTGATCGACGTGAAGCCGCTGATCTCGGCGACCTTGCCATTCACCAGCGCGCGCGAGGCCTTCGATCTCGCGTCCGACCGCGGTCGCGCCATGAAGGTGCAGCTGGCGTTTAGTTGACGGCTCCCCAGCCCAGACACCCCTGCCGTGCACCATTTCGCGAGCTTGCCCGGTGACAACCGCCGTCCACCGCGTCTAGGATCGACGAAAACGAGGCGCCTGAAGCCCAGCCATCGCCCACGCTCTCGCCCACGCCCACGCTCTCAGGAGGAGCCGCCATGCCCATGTCCATCCGCAAGCTCGGCCAGACTTTCGTCGGTGAGGTGTCCGGGCTCGATCTGACGAAGCCGTTGCCCGCCGCCGATATCGCCGCGATCCACAAGGGCATGGACGATTACGGCGTGCTCATTTTCCACGGCCAGAATTTCACCGACGAGCAGCAACTGGCCTATACCCAGAGCCTCGGACCACTCGAGGTCGCGATCGGCTTCAATCTGCGGAAACCGGGCGACCAGCGCCTCGCCTCGCCGCACTTCGCCGACGTCTCGAACCTCGACAAGGACGGCAAGGTCTACCAACGCGACGACCGGCGCTGGCAGTTCGCCATCGGCAACCGGCTCTGGCACTCGGATTCGTCGTTCAAGGTGATCCCGGCCAAGTACTCGCTGCTGCATGCGCGCGCGCTACCCTCGAAGGGCGGCAATACCGAGTTCGCCGACATGCGCGCCGCCTGGGATTCATTCGATCCGGACACCAAGGCCGTTTGCGAGCCGCTGATCTGCGAGCATTCGCAGATGTTCAGCCGCGCCAAGCTCGGCTTCACCGAGTTTTCGGAGGAGGAGAAGCCCCGCTTCAAGCCTGTGCGCCAGAGCCTCGTTCGCACGCATCCCGCGACGGGCAAGAAATCGATCTATCTCTCGTCGCATGCCGGCCGCATCGTTGGCTGGCCGGAACCGGAAGCCAAGGCCTTCCTGCTCGACCTGACGGAAGCCGCCACCCAGCGCGAGTTCGTCTATGCGCACAAGTGGGCCATCGGCGATCTCGTCATGTGGGACAATCAGCGCACCATGCACCGCGCCCGGCCCTTCCCGCAGGGCGAACCGCGCGACGTCCGCCGGACCACGCTGATGGGCAGCGCACCGACGGCAGAGCAAGCGGCGGCGTAAGGGGAAGTGCACAGGTTAAGTCGTGAAATGGTGAATGCGTGAATTCGTGACGCAGAACGCCACGCCGCCACTTGCGTCACGCACTCACGCACTCCCACACTCTCGATTTCACGATCTCACCACTTCGCCTCTGCACTCAGGAGAATCTCATGGAAGTCGGCTACGTTGGTCTCGGCAGCATGGGCGGCGGCATCGTCAAGCGCATGCTGCACAACAAGCAGAAGCTCCGCGTCTATGATCTGTCGCCCGAGCGCACGGCCGAGATGGCCAAGCTCGGCGGCCAGCCGGCGCAGAACCTCTCGGCTTTGGCCGCGCAGTCCGACATCGTCTGTCTCTGCCTGCCGACGTCGGAGAACGTACGCGCCGCGATCTTCGGCGAGAACGGCCTCGCCAAGGGCTTGAAACCCGGCACGCTCGTTGCCGACATGACGACCGGCGATCCGTTGCAAACCAAGGCCATGGCGATCGAATTGAAGAAGCAGGGCGTGGACCTGATCGATGCGCCGGTCTCGGGTGGCCCAGCTGGCGCCGCTGCCGGCACGCTCGCGATCATGGTCGGCGCACCCGAGGCGCTGTTCGCGAAGATCAAGCCGCTGTTCGAGAAGGTGTCGCCGAACGTCTACCGCATGGGCGATGTCGGCGCGGGTCAGACCATGAAGCTCGTCAACAACATGCTGCTCGCCGGCTGCAAGGCGCTGACCTACGAGGTGATGGCGCTGGCGACCAAGAACGGACTCGAGCCGAAGCTCGCAGCCGAGGTGCTGCAGAAGTCGTCGGGGCGCAACGGCACGACCGAGCGCTCGCTGCAGGCGACGATCGACGGCGAGTTCCCGGCTTCGTTCGCATTGGGACTGATGACCAAGGACGTGCGGCTGGCTGCCCAACTCGGCCGCGACACCGGCGTGCCCATGATCATCGGCCGTATCATCGAAGAACTGCACAACGTCGCCATGAATAACCACGGCGGCAACGCCTGCTCCAACATCATCATCAAGGACTTCGAGCAGCGCGCGAAAACGCGGGTCACGAAGTAACAGCGGTAATGCGGCGTGACAAGGCGGGAGGTGGCGATGCGGGACGATAACGATGATCGAGGCCATGGACGCGGCGGATGCGCCACTCGTCACTTTCGCAATGCGTCGATGGCCAGCGCTTCCCGGATATCCGCCGTGCGTTCGGCCTTCGCCGGCTCGAGCGGGATGCCGGTGCCGTCGGCGAGCTTCACGACGGCGTCGAACGACGCAATCGTGGCGCAGACATCGACGAACGCCGCATCACCCAATGCGTGCCGGACCGCCTGACGTGCTGCGGCGAGCGTGACGTCCTCTTGCCCATCCAGCGCCGCCAGCACCGCATCGACGAATGCCGTCAGCACCTGGCCATGCGGCACGCCGCTGTCGATCGCGCCGCCGTCCATGATCGCCGCAAGATCGCACGCTTCGCCTTTTGATCGACTGCTCTCACGGAGCAGGGATGCATGGCTGGTGGTTCAATAAAAACATTGATTGATCGCCGAGGCGCGCCCAGCGATCAACTCGATCTGCCGGTGGCTGATGGCGCGATACTCGTGCGCGAAATCGCGGATCTCGTGATCCTTCAGATAGAGTTCCACGTCGAGATCGAAGAAGTTGATCACCTCTTGCGGAACGAGGCTGAGCGCCCGGTGGATGTTCTTGTCGCCATGCAGCGGATAGGGGTTCGGCTCACCGGGCGCCACATGCTCGGGCGCCACGGTCGCCACCCACGCGAGATCGCGTTTCGCCCCGGCCGGGCGCTGCCGCGACGGTTCGGCTGCAACGGGCCCTGGCAACGCACGCGCCGGCCAGCCAAGGGCTGCATTGAACGTGTCGACCCCGGTGACAGTCGCGACGATGCCGATGATTTCGACGTAGCGTTCCTCGCCGAGCGGGCCGTCAGCGACGCCACGCACCCAGCGCTCGGTGATCCGCCCGGCGTCGGTCGCGAGCCGATGGATGGCTTCAACGGCATCAGCCGTCAGCAGGCTGCTCGCCGCGTGCGCACCCGGCACGTTGTAGGGCGAAAGCGCGACCTTGCGCTGCCGACAGAGTGTGCAGCTGCTCGCCGCTCGCGTTTCGGCCGCGATGGCAATGCGTTCGGCGCCCGACCACCAGGTGCCGGCTTGCGACAGGCGCTGCCAAGCAACCTCGATTGCGGCGAGCAGGCTTGGACGTGCTTCAAGCGTCATTCCATCGAGTACGATCGGCATGCCAAGACTCCATTGCATGGCGCACGCCAACAAGCAGCGTGTTATGAGCCTGCATAGCAGCTTCGGCGCGCACCGATCCAGTCGGGTCGCATCTCAGGCGAGCATTTGACCGCAATCACCCGGCCTTCTTCGGCCGGAAAATCGTGCGGCGCAATTCGGCGAGATTCAGGCGCGGCATCGATCCCGGCGCCGGCAGCACACGACTCTTGCGCGACCGCACGATGCCGCCAAGTGCGCGCGTCAATTCATCGGCGACTCCCTCGCCGATGAAGCTGACGCCGATGTGGCGGCCGCGCACGTGGCGGACCTCGCACGCGACATCGCGGCCGTTGGTGTTCAGGCGCACCTTGACCCGGAAAGGTGGATCGAGAACTTCGCTCGCTTCCAGCAATGCGCCTTTCGGAGAGAAATTGCGCACAATGCACGGGCTCGGCGGCCGGCCGGGAACATAGAGTGTCGCGTGAATGCAGCTATGTCGCCGCCCGAAAGCGCGCCGATCTTGACCGTTGAACGCATCACTCATCAGACACTCCTGGGTTGCCCCGTCAGCCTCCGCAGCGCTCCCCACAGCAGGCTCGCAGAAAATTCGTTACGAATTGCTAAAGCGCGCTGGCAAAAGCCGCACACTTTCGGGACCGACAGACGAGGGCGTGCGTCAGCGCCCGTCGCCGCACTGCGTCCACATGCGTACACAAGCTGGGATGGTGGTCAGCATATGGTAATCTGGCGCGCCAACCGGAGGAGTCACCCGTGATTCACGACCGCAACGCCATTCCGCCCGATGCCCGTGCCGTGCTGACGATCAACCTCACGGCGCTGCGCGGCAATTGGAGCGCGCTCAACAAGGTTTCGGGCAAGGCTGAATGTGCTGGCGTCATCAAGGCCAACGCCTACGGCTTGGGACTGCGTCAAATCACCGAGGCGCTTGTCGCGGGCGGTTGCCGCACGTTCTTCGTCGCCACCTTGGCTGAGGCCCGCACTGTCCGCGAGACGGTACCGGGCGCGGTCGTCTACGTGCTCGACGGCCTGCTACCGGGTGCCTCGGCCTACTACGCAGGTTTCGATCTGCGCCCATGCCTCTCGAGTCTGGCCGAGATCCGCGAATGGGCGGCCTATGGCGACGCCACCGGACGGCGGCTACGCGCGGCCGTGCACGTGGAAACCGGCATGAACCGCCTGGGGCTGCCGGCGTTCGAGGTGGAGCAACTCGCGAATGCCGAGCGTGAACTTTTCGAACACTTCGAGATGGCACTGTTGATGAGTCACCTCGCCTGCGCCGATGAGCCGGACCACGCGTTGAACGAGACGCAGCGCCAACGCTTCGACACGATCCGCGCCATGCTGCCGAAAGCGCCGGCGAGCCTTGCCAACTCCGGCGGCACGTTTTTGGGCGACGCCTATCACTACGATCTCGTGCGGCCCGGCATCGCGCTCTATGGCGGCCGCGCGCTCGAGGGCAAGCCCAATCCGATGCAATGGGTGGTGCGCTTCCAGGCCCGCATCCTGCAGGTGCGTTCCGTCAGCCCCGGCGAGACGGTCGGCTATGGCGCCACCTACCGGACGGTGCGGGCTTCGCGCATCGCGACCGTCGCCTGCGGGTATGCCGACGGGTTTCTGCGCGCCTTGAGCGGGCCCTCCGGACATCCGGGCCCCGTCGGCTTCATCGGCGAGCATGCTGTTCCTGTCGTCGGCCGCGTCTCGATGGACCTGATCACCGTCGATGTCACAGAGGTGCCTGAGAACCAGGCGGTTCGCGGTGCCTGGGTCGAGGTGCTCGGTGCCCGCACCACGATCGACGACCTCACCGACCGCGCAGGCACCATTGGCTACGAATTGCTGACGCGTCTCGGCCAACGCGTGCAGCGGACATACGAGGGAGCGTGAGGAGCGGGCGAGGGAGCGTGAGGCGCGGGTGAGGGAGCGTGAGGCGCGGGTTATCAGGTCGTCGACCATTGCATTGTCGTACTCATCGCTTGCCGCAGTGAATGCCCGTGCCGGAGCCCGCACGGCGCCTGTGAACAGGTGAAAGATTGCGGCTGGACAGGTCGGTCCTCAGACCCTATAACACGACCGCTTCGTCAGGCCTCCAGGCCGCTGGCGAGGCCATGCCCGGGTAGCTCAGTTGGTAGAGCATGCGATTGAAAATCGCAGTGTCGGCAGTTCAATTCTGTCCCCGGGCACCATTCACGCGCACACGGGCCGAGCAAATTAAAACGCCATGGTCCTAGGAAACGGCCGCTATTTTGCACGCGATGAGCGAACAGCGGCCGGGAGCCCGTCCGCCGCTGTCCGCTGCGCATCAGTGTGACGTTGCTATCGTTTCGCCGCGAACACGAGGCGGCCGTTGCCGTCCGTGCTGCGCGCCGCACGGCCGTGGCTCAGCAGATGGTTGGCGTGCGCCAGCGTTTCCGCGAAGGCATGCCGCGACTGCCCCTCCGCCACCGGCTTCGGGAACAGCCCGCGCGCCAGCACCATCGCCGTCGCCGGCTTCGCCATCAGGCGCTCGAGCTCGTTGAGACGCAGCCCGTGGTGATGCGCCAATTCCTCGACGCGCGTGTGCAGGCCGGTGAACGGCAGACCATGCGAGGGCAGCACGTAGGCGTCGGCGGGCAAGGCGCGAAAGCGATCGAGCGAGGCCAGATATTCCGTCAACGGGTCGGACTCGGGCTCGCCCGGGAAGACGCCGATCATCGGCGAGATCTTCGAGAGCACCTGGTCGCCGGCGATCAGCAGCTTCTCCTCCGCGCACCAGAACGAGGCGTGCTCGGCCGCGTGTCCGCCGCAGATCATCACGTCCCACAGGCGCCCGCCGAACGTCAGGCGTTGGCCGTTGCGCAGGCGATGGATGGCGGGCGGCAGTGGCACCATCTGCGCGTTCTGCCGTTTGCGTTCGTCCGCAAAGCCCTGGATCGTGTCGGGATCGCAGCCATGCGCCAGGAGGAAACGCATGTTCTCCGGTCGGATCGGCTGCTGCGACTCCTCGATGCGCAACGTTGCCGACAGCCATTCGACGAGCGTGATGTGATAGGGCGCTGCGCCCGAAATCTCCGACAGCCAGCCGGCGAGGCCGACGTGGTCCGTATGCCCGTGCGTTGCGATCAGGCGCACGATCGGCGCGCCCGAGAGCACGCCTTTGAGCAGCGTTTCCCAGATCGTGCGCGCGTCCTGGTTGGCGGTGCCGGTATCGATCAAGGTCCAGCCGTCGCGCTCGCGGATCAGCCAGCAATTGACGTGGTTGAGACGATAGGGCAGCGGTACGCGCGCCCACAGGATGCCGTCGGCGACCTCGATCACCTCGGTGCCCTTTGGGTGGTGTTCGTGCGGGTAGAGGATCGGCAGCGGAGCTTCGGCGCCGGCGTACGCGCCCGTGCGGTTGCGAACCGCGGCGCCCTGCATCCCGTGCATGTGTCGTCCCCCAACGTTGACGTGTAGGCCCGTTGACCTGTCCGGACAAACGCTTACCGCAGTGCAGCGCATTTGGCTATCGGCGCAAGTGTCGCTTGTGCCACCGAGCCGGTTGTGGACGGGCAATTCCACAGATTACCGCAAGATCGGCAAGCACGAGCGACGCGCATGCAACGTGTTCCCAGCCCAAGTCGTTCCCATGCGCCGCGCGTGTATGTCGCGATGCGCGCAACATGTGCACAGCGCGCGCCTGCCGACGCCGGGAGCGTCCGGACGACCGGCACTCACGCAAATCGGCGCTTGATTGATACCGGTCGCCCACTTATACGTGCGCACGGAGAGCTCCCTTCGTCTAGCGGTTAGGACGTCAGCCTCTCACGTTGAAAACAGGGGTTCGATTCCCCTAGGGAGCGCCAACAAAATAGTCCGCAGTCCATGCGAGCATGGCTCCACCATGACGCGCCAGCGATGGCGATGCGGCACAAAACGCGCGCACTGCTTGGTCTTCTGCTCGACACCCGTACGTCGGCGCCATCCACCAGGGGCTCAGGCTCGAGCTGGGAGGCTTGAGGGGGCGGAAAACGCATCGGATCAGTTCGCGGCCGTACTCAGTCACGGCGTTTTGCCTTGCGCCTTCGGATGTTTGCTGCGCATCCGGTGCGTGGA
>JANLQP010000383.1:0-16771 GCA_031367895.1 Hyphomicrobiales bacterium | reverse complement strand
TCGATGCCCTGGCCGATGCGGTTCGGGCCGCCACCGAGGATGATGATCTTCTGCTTGTCCGAGGGCTCGGCCTCCGAGACCGGGACGCTAACGCCGCCGGTCTCCGGCTGGATCAGGCCGCGCTCGTAGGTCGAGTACATGTAGGGCGTCGGCGACGCGAACTCGGCAGCGCAGGTGTCGATGCGCTTGTAGACCGGGCGCAGGCCGAGCGCGTGGCGGCGTGCGCGGACCTCGATCTCGCCGAGACCTGAGAGCTTGCCCAAACGCGCATCCGAGAAGCCCATGGCCTTGAGGCCGCGGAACGCTTCCAGCGTTGCCGGAATTCCGTGCGCCTTCACCCGCTCCTCGGTGTCGATGATCTCCTGCATGCGCGCCAGAAACCATGGGTCGATGCGGCACGACTCATGAATTTGCTGGTGGTCGACGCCCATCCGCATCGCCTGCGCGACTTTCAGCAGCCGGTCGGGTGTTGGCTGCCCAAGTGCAGCACGAATGATGTTCTTGTCGTCGCCTTGGCCGAGGCCCTCGAAGGTCACGTCGTCGAGGCCCGAGAGACCGGTTTCGAGACCGCGTAGCGCTTTCTGGAGGCTTTCCGCAAATGTGCGCCCGATCGCCATCACCTCACCGACCGACTTCATGGCCGTAGTCAGCGTCGGATCGGCGCCCGGAAACTTCTCGAAGGCAAAACGCGGGATCTTCGTCACGACGTAGTCGATGGTCGGCTCGAACGAGGCGGGCGTGGCGCCGCCGGTGATGTCGTTGTCCAGCTCGTCGAGCGTGTAGCCGACGGCGAGGCGCGCCGCGACCTTGGCAATCGGGAAGCCGGTGGCCTTCGAGGCCAGGGCTGACGAACGCGAGACGCGCGGGTTCATCTCGATGACGATGAGACGGCCGTCCGCCGGGTTGACTGCGAACTGCACGTTCGACCCGCCGGTCTCGACGCCGATCTCGCGCAGCACCGCGATCGAGGCGTTACGCATGATCTGGTATTCTTTGTCGGTCAGCGTGAGTGCCGGCGCCACCGTGATCGAGTCACCGGTGTGCACGCCCATCGGGTCGACGTTCTCGATCGAGCAGACGATGATACAGTTGTCCGCCTTGTCGCGGACAACCTCCATCTCGTACTCTTTCCAGCCGATCAAGCTCTCGTCGATCAAGATCTGGCCGGCCGGCGACGCATCGAGGCCGGAGCGGGCGATGACCTCGAATTCTTCGCGGTTGTAGGCAACGCCGCCGCCTGTGCCGCCGAGCGTGAAGGCCGGACGGATAATGGCTGGCAAGCCGATCGTGTCCAGCGCACGCATGGCCTCGACAAAGCCGGTTGCACGGTCATAGCCGGTAATCTTGCCGGCGGCATCGCGGATCGCCGGTGATGAGGCAATGGCGGAGCGCGGGCTTTCAAGACCGATCCGGTCCATTGCCTCGCGGAACAGTTTGCGGTCCTCGGCTTTGTCGATCGCCTCGGCCTTGGCGCCGATCATCTCGACGCCGAATTTGGCGAGCGTGCCGTCGGCGGCGAGTGCGAGCGCTGTGTTGAGTGCGGTTTGACCGCCCATCGTCGGCAAGAGGGCGTCGGGCCGCTCCTGCTCGATGATACGGGCGACGATCTCGGGCGTGATCGGCTCGATGTAGGTGGCGTCGGCCAACTCCGGATCGGTCATGATCGTGGCCGGATTCGAGTTGACCAGGATGATCCGATAGCCCTCGGCCTTCAAGGCCTTACAGGCTTGCGTTCCGGAATAGTCGAACTCGCACGCCTGCCCAATGACGATCGGGCCGGCGCCGATGACCAGAATGGATTTGATGTCTTCGCGTTTTGGCATGAGCCCGGTTCTTACTGGAGCCGCGGGCGGTTGGCTATAGCCGGAACCCGTTGTCCGACAGAAAGAGACATCGCTTACACCGGCTTCCGGTCTGCGACCGGCGCATGCCTCGTGCCGCTAATCATATGGGCGGGCAAGACTTAGGTTTCCATTGCCGCCTTGAGACGATAGCTTTCTAGGCCGAACCTCTCCCTCAGCCCGACAAAGCGGAAGCCTTATCCTCGATGACCGATATCGCCACCCGCGTCTACAGTCACAACTGGAAGATCGATCCGATCGTCCGCTCGGTCCTCGACACGGACTTCTACAAGCTGTTGATGGCGCAAACGATTTTTCGCCGGCATCGCAACGCCGGTGTGACGTTCGGCATCATCAACCGGACGCGGACGCTGCCGCTGGCGAAGATCATCGACAAGGGCGCGCTGAAGGAGCAACTCGACCATATCCGGACGCTGTCACTGTCGCGTGGCGAGTCGACGTGGCTGCGGGGCAACATGTTCTATGGCAAGCGCCAGATGTTCAGCCCGGATTTCGTCGCCTGGCTCGAGGAGTTCCACTACCCGGCCTACCACCTCGAGGAACGCGGCGATCAGTACGAGCTGACGTTCGAGGGGCCGTGGATCGAGTCGACCATGTGGGAGATCCCCGCATTGGCCGTGATCATGGAATTGCACACCCGCGCCGTCACCAAGGGCATGGCCAAGTTCGAGCTGCAGGTGATGTATGCCCGCGCCATGACCCGCGTTTGGGAGAAGATCGAGCGGTTGCGGGCGTTGCCGGATCTGCGGATCGCTGATTTCGGTACGCGGCGGCGGCATGGGTTCCTGTGGCAGGACTGGTGCGTGCAGGCAATGCTGGAAGGCCTCGGCCCGCGTTTCCTTGGCACATCGAACTGCCTGATCGCCATGCGCCGCGAAGTCGAGGCGATCGGCACCAACGCGCACGAACTGCCGATGGTCTATGCGGCGCTGGCCACCACCGACAAGGACCTTGCCGACGCGCCTTACCGCGTGCTCGCCGACTGGCAGCAGGACTACGACGGCAACCTGCGCGTGATCCTGCCCGATACCTACGGCAGCCAGGGTTTTCTGGACGGCGCACCGGACTGGATGGCGCAGTGGACCGGCGTCCGAGTCGATTCGGGCGATCCGCTGGTTGGCGGCGAGATGGTAATCGACTGGTGGCAGCGGCGCGGCCAGGATCCGCGTACGAAGCTGGCGATCTTCTCCGACGGCCTCGACGTCGATTTGATCGAGGAGATTCACCAGCGCTTCCGTGGCCGCATCCGCCTCGGCTTCGGTTGGGGAACGCTGCTCACGAACGATTTCCGGGGTTTGGCCCCCGAGGGGCGGCTCGATCCGTTCTCGATCGTGTGTAAAGTGATCTCGGCTAACGGACATGCGGCAGTGAAGCTGTCCGACAACCCGATCAAGGCGGTCGGGCCGGAATCCGAGATCGCAAGGTACCGCCGCGTATTCAAGGTTGGTGCGCAGGCGCCGGCACCGGTTCTGGTTTGAGCGGGACGAACACAACACCATGACCAAAGCAACGCCGCTGATCCTGTCCCCGGAAATGAGCATCGATCCCACGTGGGTCGACTACAACGGCCATCTCAATCAGGCCTATTACGGCGTGTTGTTCGACCGCGCGCTCGACGATGCGCTGATGCCGGCCGGCCTCGGGCCGGACTACATCGAAACGCGCAAGCTGTCGTTCATGACGGTCGAATGCCACACCACTTTCGTGCGCGAGTTGTTTCACACGGCCAAGGTGCAGATCGCCTCGCGCATCGTCGATCTCGACGAGAAGCGCATGCACATGTTCTGCGAGTTGAGCAACGCCGGTGAAGGCTGGCTGTCTGCAACGGCCGAGTTCATGTTCCTGCACATCGACATGAAGACGCGGCGAACCACGCCCTGGCCGGCGGATATCCGCGCGCGCCTCGACGCGATATTGGAGGCGACTGCGAGTTTGCCGTTGCCGGAGCGTGTCGGGCGGAAAATCGGCATCCCGCGGAAGGGGTGAGTGCAGAACAGGACCGCTTGTGCCATTCGCGCCGCTCAATAGCCGCGCGTGCGATCGACGGCCTCCTTCATCGGCTCGCCCGCGAGATAGCGCTTGGCGTTCTCGGTGAAGAGTTCCGACACCATGCGGTCGCGAGACGGATGACCGCCACCGATGTGCGGCAGGACTGCGATTCCCGGCGTTTTCCAGAACGGATGCTCGGCGGGCAGCGGCTCGGTGCGGAACACGTCCAGAATAGCGCCGACGATGGTTTTGGCCTTGACCGCCGCGATCAGATCGTCATCGACGATCAGCGCACCGCGCGCGAAGTTGAGCAGCCATGCGTCCTTCTTCATGCGCGCAAGGCGCTGCGCGTTGATCAGATTTTCGGTCTTCGGCGTCACCGGCAGCAACAACGCCAGGAAATCGCTCGCAGCCATAACCTCATCGACCTGCTCCGGCGGATAAACGTGATCGACGCCCGCGAGCGGCTCCGGCGTGTTTTTGGTGCCGATGACGTTCATTTCGAGCGCCGCCGCCTTCTTCGCCAGTTCCTGGCCGACGGCGCCGAGCCCCAGAATGCCGAGTGTCTTGCCGGCGATCGGTACCGACATGCTGCGCGTCCACTTCGACTCTTTCTGCGCCAGCTCGATCTGATGATACTTCTTGGTGACGTGGAAGATGGCGCCGAGAATGTTTTCCGGCATCTGCACGCGATGCGTGCCGCGCGCCGCCGTGAGCGTGTGCGCCGTTTTCAGGTCCTTGCGCGCCAGCCACTGATCGACGCCGACGGACATCGATTGCACCCACTTCAATTTCGGCATCTCGGCCAGCATTCCCGGGGGCGCGGCGAAGGCCAACACGATCTCGGCGCGGGCGAGCTTGTCAGCGTCGGGCGTGGTGCCCGGCGCGACGTCCGCGATCTCGAAATCGGCCGCGATGTCGGCTTTCTCGAGCCCTTCGCGGAACACCTTCGTGTCAGGCAGCATCAGCAGCATCAACGGCTTGGCAGTCATTATATAAGCTCCAATGGCGGGCGACGCGCGCCTTATTCCTTGATCAGCTCTTTGCCGAGGCCTCAAGCAATCTTGCCGTTGAGTTCGTCGTCGATGTGGACGCGTACGATCTCCTCGAAGCTGCTCTCCGCCTTGAAGCCGAGACCGATCGCACGTTTTGTTTCGAGCACGCGCGGCCAGCCGGCAACGATGCCCTGCACGAAGGGATCGGGCACGCGCTTGATGCGGGCGACGACCTTCTCGCCGGCCACCTTGCGCAACGCTTCAATCTGACCACCGACCGTCACCGCGAGCCCCGGCATGGAAAGGTTGCGCCGGGTTCCGAGCTTTGCACCATTGATGGTCGCTGCATGCAGTAGGAAGCCGATCGCGGCTCGCGGGGAGGCGTGCCAGTGCATCACGTCCTCGGAGACAGGCAGCACCGCTTCATGGCCCGCCAGCGGTTCGCGGATGATATTCGAGAAAAAGCCGGAGGCGGCCTTGTTGGGCTTGCCCGGGCGCACACAGATGGTGGGCAGCCGAATGCCGACGCCGTCCATCATGCCTTTGCGGGTGAGATCCGCCAGCAGCAGTTCGCCGATCGCCTTCTGCGTGCCATAGCTCGTCAACGGCGTGAGGAAGAACTCGTCCGGGATCTTCTCGGGGAACGGCGCACCGAACACGGCGATCGACGAGGTGAACACCACGCGGGGCTTCTTCGCGGCCCCGTCATAGGCACGGCGGATGCTGTCGAACAGGTTCATCGTACCGGTCAGATTGATCCGGTAGCCCTTCTCGAATTCCTGCTCGGCCTCACCTGAAACAATCGCCGCGAGGTGGAAGATGACGTCGGGTTTACCCGTGACCAGCTTGTCCGTCTCGCCAGGCGCCGGCAGATCGCCGGTCACCACCGTTACCGGGAACCTGGCGCCGGCGGGCTTCTGTGCGTCGACGACATCGTAGAGCGTCAATGCAGAAACGGCGTGCTCGCCGAGGCGGCCGTCCTTCGCCAAGCGCTCGGCGAGCTTGCGCCCGACCATGCCGGCGCCGCCGAGGATGAGAACTTTCATGGGGTTTCCTTCCCTGCCGATCCGAATTCCGGTTGAACTTTACATCACCGGCCAGCGGATGCCACAGCCCAAGCATACGCACAGGCTGAATGTTCACGCGGGTCGCTTCAGTACTCGGTTTGCTTGAAATCGAGATCGGCGATTTCGGCCGTGATATCGGCACGCGTCATAAGTCCGACGCATGGCATGGCGCCGCGTTCGGTCAACGTGCCGGCAGCGAGGCCCTTGGCCAGGATGACTGCGGGCGTCGCTGGCAGGTAGGGGCCGTGACCCCGATAGGCGGCGAGTTCCCAGGAGAGGGTGAGTGTGCCGCCCGCTGCAGCCTCGCCCTGGAGTTCGACGAACATGGCGCCGCGATCGCTGCCGAGAAACGACAGGTGCCGCTTCACCCGCATCAACGGCTGGGCGAAACGACTTGCGTTCCGGATGAGACCGAGACGCACGAGCCATGACAGCGCGTAGAGCCCCAGGTGGAACGCCTTGACCTCGACGCCCGCAAGGAAGCGCTGCGTCTCGAGGGTCGGATAGCGCACAGGAAAGAGGTCGAGGTCCGGCACATCGCAAGCGCCGAACAAGCGGGTCCCAAGTTCTGTATCGGCGAAATGGTGGCGTGCCAACGGTTGCCAGCCGTGTACGACCTGCATCCGGCCGCTGATCAGTGACGTGAACGGCCGACCAACGCCCGCGATGATCGACTGCACCGTTGCGACGCCCGGATCGAAGCTGTTGCCGGGCGAAACGCCGTAGGTCAGCGTGTCGATCGATTTGAAGCGTGGCAGGAGATCGTCGATGACGGCCGCGGCAAGCGCCGGCACGGAACTCGCGCCGCTCACGACGAGTACACCCGCGCGCTTGGCGGCTGCGTCCAGCGCCGTGATGCCGGTGACGAAGGCGCGCGCGTCGGCCAGGTCGACGTAGTGCGCGCCGGCCGCGATTGCCGCTTCGGCGACGCGATAATTCTGTGCCTGATAAGGGCCGACCGTGTTGATGACCACACTGACGCCGAGGCGGCGGAGATCGTCGGCGCTGAGCAATGTCGCGTCGAGTTGCGCGCTGGAAATGCGGCGTTTCAGCTCGGTCGCGAAGCGTTCCGTGGTGAGCGCAGCCTGCGTCTTACTGCGCCCGGCGATGACGACTTCGATACTGGAATCGCGCAGCAGCCGCTCGGCTGCACGGCTGCCGAACACGCCATAGCCGCCGAGCACGAGAACACGAGGCACGTCGTTACGCGCCTTCGATCTGGGAGCGCCGCAACTCCAGCTCCAGCCATTGCTCTTCGGTCTTGGCAAGCTCGCCTTGCGCGGCGTCTAGGCGCGCGGTCGCGGTTTCGAAGGTCTTCGGGTCCTTGCGGAAGAGGTCGGGCGCGGCAAGGCGCGTTTGCAGCGTCTTCAATTCGATTTCGAGCGCGGCCATCGTTTTCGGCAGCGTTTCCAGCGCGTGCTTCTCCTTGAACGAGAGCTTGCGCTTCGGTTGAGCCGGCGCCGTCCCGCCGTCGCCTTGCGACTTGCCGCCCCGGTCGCGCGTCCGGCCACGTCCCAGATCTTGGCCGCGCCTTTGTGCCAGCATGTCCGAGTACCCCCCGGCATACTCGGTCCACCGACCGTCGCCCTCGGCGGCGATGACCGACGTCACCACGCGGTCGAGGAAATCACGGTCGTGGCTGACCAGCATGACTGTGCCCTGGTAGTCGTCGAGCAACTCCTGCAACAGGTCGAGCGTTTCGAGATCGAGGTCGTTGGTCGGCTCGTCCAGCACCAGCAGGTTCGATGGCTTGGCGAGGGCTCGCGCCAGCATCATGCGGCCACGCTCGCCACCCGAGAGCACGCGCAACGGCGTGCGCACCTGTTCCGGCGTGAACAGGAAATCCTTCATGTAACTGGCGACGTGGCGCGGCTTGCCGCCGACGACCACATGATCGCCGCGCCCACCGGTCATCGCCTCGGCCACGGTCCAGTTCGGGTTCAGCGCCTCGCGCCGCTGATCGAGCGTCACCATCTCGAGGCTGCTGCCGAGCTTGATCGTGCCGCTGTCGGGCGCGAGCGTGCCGGTGAGCAAGCCGATCAGCGTCGTCTTGCCGGCGCCGTTCGGGCCGACGATGCCGAGCCGGTCACCGCGAGCGACGCGGATCGAGAGATCCTCAACGATGGCGCGCTCGCCGTAGGTTTTGGCGATCCCCTCCGCCTCGACCACGAGCTTGCCGGATTGCCCGCCCTCGACGACGGCCATGCGCACGTTGCCCTGCACGCTGCGGTAGTCGCGCTTGTTCTGCCGCATCTCGGCGAGGCGGGCGACGCGCTTGACGTTGCGCTTGCGCCGGCCGGTGACGCCGCCGTGCATCCATTGCTGCTCGCGCTCGATGCGCCGGTCGAGCTTGTGGCGCTCCTGCTCCTCCTGCTCGATCAGATCGTCGCGCCAGGCCTCGAATTCGCCGAAACCACGCTCCAGGCGTTGCGTGAGGCCGCGATCGAGCCAGAGCGTCTTGCGGGAAAGTTTCTCCAGGAACCGCCGGTCATGGCTGATCATGACGATCGCCGCGGACTGGCGCGCGAGCGCCGTTTCCAGCCATTCGATCGCTGGCAAATCGAGGTGGTTGGTCGGCTCGTCGATCAGCAGCACGTCCGGATCGCCGGCGAAAGCGCGGACAATTGCGACGCGGCGGGCTTCGCCGCCGGAGAGGTCGGCCGGCGACGCGTCATCGGGAATGCCGAGTTCGCCCAGCAGCGCGCGCGCCCGGTTGGCGTCATCGGCCGGTCCGAGGCCCGCCTCGACGTAGGCCAGTACCGTGTCGAAGCCCGAAAGGTCGGCCTCCTGCGCGAGGTAAACGATGCGAGCACCCGGATGCGCGAACCGCTCGCCCTTGTCTGGCTGGACGAGGCCGGCAGCGATTTTCAGCAGCGTCGATTTGCCGGAACCATTGCGACCCACGAGGCAAATGCGTTCCCCGCCCGCAACGCTCAATTCGGCGCCAGTCAGCAGCGGCGTGCTGCCGAACGTCAGATGGATGTTTTTGAGGCTGAGTAGTTCTGTGCTCATGGCCTCGCTGTGCCGCGTATTCCGGGCGGCGTCAAGGCGGCGTGGTGGTGGCGGGTGCGGTCGGCAACGGGCCGGGCGGGGCGGACACGTGCTCACGTCAACTGCAACATTGCGCGTCGCCTGACCCTCACCTTGTCAAAACGGCCACAGCCTCAATGTGCGCCGTGTACAGGAACTGGTCGATCGGGGTTATGGATTTCAGTTTGTAGCCGCCGGCGATCAAAATTGCCAGGTCGCGGCCGAGCGTCGCCGGATTGCACGAGATCGCGACCACCGTCTTCACCTTTGATCTGGCCAACGCCTCAGCCTGCGCCTTGGCGCCCGCGCGCGGCGGATCAAACACAACCGCGTCGATGCCATCGATGCCCTCCAACTCGCGCGGCGACAGCGGATCATGGAAGAGGTCGCGCACCCGGGTCTCGATCGGCTTCAAGCCCTGCGCCTTGCGCGCGGCCGCGGTGAGCGCGTCGATCAGCCTGCGATCGCTGTCGATGGCGAGAACCTTGGACCGGGTGGCACACGCGAAAGAGAACGTGCCGAGGCCGCAGAAAAGATCGGCGACGCGCTTCGATTTGCCCAGCGCTTCGACCACGATCTGCTGCATCGCCTGCTCGGCCTCGGCGGCCGCCTGCAGGAACGCGCCCGGCGGCGGCACGACCTCGATGCCGGCAATGCGCAGCGCGGGGCTTGCACGTGTCAGGATCGGCGCACCCTTGAGCGAGAGCCGCGCGATACGATGGTTCGCAGCTGCGGCCACGACCGCCGAACTGACGTCGGCACCGGGCTTCACAGTGGCACCGTCGAAATCGACATCGAGCCCATGCGGCGTGTCGATAACCGTGACGCGCGCCTCGCCTTTCTCGGCGAGCAGAAACCCGGCGAGTGCACGCAGTCCTGGCAGCGCGGCGACGATCGGGACGGACAGGATGGCGCACGCCTCGATCGTCTCGATCTCGTGCGAGCGACCCATGTAAAATCCGAGTTCGATCTGGCGGCCATCGCGCCTTGCCGTCAGCGCCGCGCGGCGCCGCGCGTTGTGCGGCACCGAAAGCATCGCCGATGGTGTGACATCGATGCCGTGCGCCGACAGCGCGTCGCCGAGCAGGGTCGCCTTCCAGCGGCGATAAACATCATCCGACATATGCGGCAGTGCGCAGCCACCACAACGCGACACATGCGGGCAGAGCGGCACCTTCCGCCGGCCGGCGCTCGAACGCTCGATCACCTCGATCCGGCCGTTCGAGATCGTGACAAGCTCGCCCGGCAGCGCGCCCGTCACATAGACCGGTCCCTCAGGCCCGTCGACGACGCCGTCACCCTCGAGCCCGAGTCGGGACACGTGGAGCGTGGTCCGTTCAACCATCGTGTACCGCCCCAATCAGAAACTCCGTATTGCCGTCGCCGCCCTTGATCGGCGACGCGATCGTCCCGAGCACGCGCCAACCTTTCTGTCCGCGCAGCCAATCCTGGACGGCTTCCACCGTGTCCGCATGCACAGCCGGATCGGTGATGACGCCGTCCTTCGGGATCCAGGTGCGCTCGGCCTCGAACTGCGGCTTGATCAGCCCGACCAGCCAGCAGCCGGGTGCCGCGAGCCTCATTGCGGTGGGTAGTACCTTCGTCAACGAGATGAAGCTGACATCCGCCACCAGCGCGCCGACAGACTGCGGAATCTCGTCACGCGTCAGATCGCGGGCATCCATTTCCTCGAGCGAGACGACGCGCGGGTCGTCCTGCAAGGAGGCATGCAACTGACCGACGCCATTGTCCACCGCGAATACCTTGGTCGCGCCGCGCGAAAGTAGAACCTCCGTGAAGCCGCCGGTCGAGGCGCCGACGTCGAGGCCGATCCGGCCGGCGGCATCGAGCTGGAAATGGTCGAGCGCGGCGCGCAGCTTGACCGCACCGCGGGAGACATAGTCGCCAGCCCCCGGCGTCACGGCTATTGTGTGTGCCGGACCGACGCGCGACGCGGGTTTTATCGCGACGACGCCGTCGACTCTGACCTCTCCGCGACGCACGAGATCGCGCGCCCGGGCACGGGAGATCACGAGCCCCCGCGTCACCAGCGCCTGATCCAGCCGCTCCTTGATCTGATCCATGACAACACCGACGCCGTCTCTTTTGCAGCTCTTTTGCAGCACTCTAACACGCGGAACGCGCGGTCACGGCAAGTTGAACGGCACTTTGAAACTTCACCGGTCGATCGTCCGTTTAAAGTGTGAGGTGCCAGCCCATGCGCCACCCGCGCGTGCTGTCGCCGACCAGACGAACTCGAAAGACTTGGAGAGGAAAACATGAACCGCCGTCAATCCCTGCAGCTTCTGGCCAGCTCGGCCGCCGCGGCCACCACGCTCGCAGGCACCACCGGCGTGCTGGCCCAGGCTCCTGCCGCGCCAGCCGCAGCGCCAGCCTTCACCCTGCCGCCGCTCGGCTATGCGTACGAAGCGCTCGAGCCACATATCGATGCTGCAACAATGGGTTACCACCACAAGAACCATCATAACGCATTCATCGGCATCCTGAACGCTCAGGTCGAGAAATTCCCCGACCTCGCCAAACAGCCGATCGAAACGTTCCTGTCGAACCTCGCGTCCGTGCCGGAAGCTGTCCGCACGCCCGTCCGCAATGCTGGCGGCGGGCATTGGAACCACACGTACTTCTGGAACCTGATGACACCGGGCGGCGCCAAGGCCCCGACCGCCGACGTGAAGAGCGCCATCGACGCCGCCTTCGGTTCGGTCGAGAAGATGCAGGACGCCGTCAATCAGGCAGGAATGACCCGCTTCGGCTCGGGTTGGGCCTGGCTCGTCGTCGGAAAGGACAAGAAGCTCGCCGCCGTCAACACGCCGTACCAGGACACGCCGCATATGGACCTCGGCGTGAAGCCGATCCTCGGCGTCGACGTCTGGGAGCACGCCTATTATCTGAAGCACCAGTACCGCCGCGCCGATTACCTCAAGGCTTGGTGGAACACCGTCAACTGGGACAAGGTTGCGGAGAATATGAAGAAGGCGTCGGCTTGATCAAGCGCGGATGGACGACACGGATTGGACGACCCAGACAAAAAAAGCCCCAGCGACAGCTGGGGCTTACACCTGAGACCGCCACGTTCGGGGGGAGGGCTGAGCCCCAGGACTTGGAGTGAACATAACGCCACCCGTGACCACCCGTCGACGTCCGAACATGTCGGCCCAAGTTGTGCACAGCGGGCTGTGGATAACAGGGTCCAACTCCGCGTCCGTTCTCGCCTTCGGTCCGACCTCTGGTGCCGCGGCACACGCTTGTTTGTCCAGCGGCCAAGTGGCACTCTCGCGGTCATAGCCGTGACAACGTGCATGCAAGAGGAGAGGCCGAATGGACGTCGGTATGATGATGGTGTTCGCCAGCTACGGCTGGGACAACTGCCCCGATGATCGCGTTTGGGAGGAAGAGATCAAGCTGGCGCGTCTTGCTGCCGACAGCGGTTTCGATTGCCTCTGGTCGGCCGAGCATCACTTCAACGACTACTCTTTCGTGCCCGACAACATTCAGCTGATGACCTACCTGACGGCGAAGTGCCCCGGCATCGATGTCGGCACCGCCGCCGTGATCCTGCCCTGGCACGATCCATTGCGCGTCGCGGAAAATGCAGCCGTGCTCGACATGCTCTCGGGCGGGCGGCTGCGGCTCGGTATGGGACGCGGCCTCGCCCGGCGCGAGTTCGAGGCTTTCCGCCTGAGCATGGATGAATCGCGCGGCCGCTTCGACGAGGCCGCCGCCCTGGTCGTCAACGCGCTGAAAACGGGCTTCGCCGAGGGCAACGGCAAGTACTACAAGCAGCCCCGCATCGAGATCCGCCCGCGCCCGAAGCACTCGATGGAGGGGCGCATCTACGCCGTCGCATCGAGTGAGGACTCGGTTGATTCAGCCGCCAAGCTCGGCGCGCATATGGTGATGTTCGCCGACCGGCCCTGGGAAATGCGGGCGCCGGTGATCGAGCGCGGCCGCGAGTTGCATCGCAAGTATCACGGCACCGAGATGCCGCACCTGATGATGACGGACTTTTGCGTCTGCGGGACGTCGAACGCGGAATGCGAGGACTGGGCGCGGAAATACCAGGGCAAGTTCGTCGAGAGTAATTTTTACCACTACGAATTCCTCGGCGAGCACTTCAAGAATGTGAAGGGCTACGACTCCTACCAGCAGAAAGCCGAGATCGCGCGGAAGGGCGGCGGGCTGCCGGCTGCTGTCGAAGGATTCATGAAGGCCGCCAGCTGGGGCACGCCGGACCGCATCCTGAAAGACCTCGAGAACCGCCGGAAAGTCGTCGGCGACTTCGAGCTGAATGTCGCCTTCCGCTTCGGCGGCGTGCCCTATGATATCGCCGAGCATGGCCTCAAGCTCTTCGCCAAGGAAGTTTTGCCTGTGGTCAAATCGTGGAAGCCGAAGGCCGAACCGATGAAGGCCGCGGAATAAAGCACATTCATTCACCGGAGCCCCCAATGACCGAGAAGAATACCCCTCCAGGCTTTGCAACCCTCGCTGTCCACGCCGGCGCCACGCCCGATCCCGCCACCGGCGCCCGCATCACGCCGATCTATCAGACATCCGCGTTCGTTTTCAACGACGCCGACCACGCTGCATCGCTGTTCAATCTCGAGGTGTTCGGCAACATCTACTCGCGCATCGGCAACCCGACGCAGGGCGTGCTGGAAAGCCGGATCGCGGCGCTGGAAGGCGGCACGGCCGCCCTCGCCGTCGCTTCAGGTCACGCCGCGCAGTTTCTGGCCTTCCACGCGCTGATGGATCCCGGTGACGACTTCATCGCCGGCCGGCAGCTCTACGGCGGCTCGATCAACCAGTTCAACCACGCGTTCAAGAAGTTCAACTGGAACGTGATCTTCGCCGACTCGACCGATCCGGCGAGCTTCGAGAAGGCACTCACGCCAAAGACCAAGGCGATCATGATCGAGTCGATCGCCAATCCGGGTGGCGTGGTGGTGGACATCGCCGCCATCTCGGCCATCGCGAAACGGGCCGGGGTGCCGCTGATCGTCGACAACACATTGGCGACGCCGTACCTGTGCAAACCGAAGGATCACGGCGCCGACATCATTGTGCACTCGCTGACCAAATACATGTGCGGTCACGGCAACTCGATCGGCGGCGTGATCGTCGATTGCGGCACCTTCGATTGGATGAAGGCGACGAAGAAATATCCGACGCTGACCGAGCCTAACGCCAGCTACAACGGCATGCGGCTTGCCGAGACGTTCGGCAATTTCGCCTTCGCCATCGCCTGCCGCGTCATGGGACTGCGCGATTTGGGGCCGGCGATCTCGCCGTTCAACGCGTTCCTGATCCTGACCGGCATCGAGACGCTTCCCCTTCGCATGGCGCGCCACTGCGAGAATGCGCTGGCGGTCGCACAGCATCTGGAGAAGCATCCGAAGGTCGCGTGGGTGAATTACGCGGGCCTCGAGTCGAACAAGTTCCACGCCGTCGCCAAGCGCATGTGTCCGGCGGGAGCTGGCGCCGTGTTCACGTTCGGGTTGAATGGAGGCTACGAGGCGGGAGTCAAATTCGTCTCGGGCGTAAAGATGTTCTCGCATTTGGCCAACATCGGCGACACCCGCAGTCTCGTCATCCATCCGGCCTCGACGACCCACCGGCAACTGACCGACGAGCAACGTAAGGCTGCCGGCGCCGGACCGGACGTGGTGCGCCTTTCGATCGGGATCGAGGACAAGGCCGACATCATCGCGGATATCGATCAGGCGCTGGCGGCTGCGTGATGAATAATGGAAGCTTCATCCTCGGGCGCGCCTCTTGGCGCATTCCCGAGGACCCATTTCGCTGCGAGCGCATGACGCGCACTCGCTGCACTATGGGTCCTCGGGACAAGCGCGTGGATGACAACGGCTCACTTTTTTCGACCTTTACTGATCAAGCCAGATCTCGGTCAGGTCCATGCCGTTGTTGTGGCTCGGCAGCACCTTCCAACCCTTGATTTTCTTGTGGTGGACGACGATCCGCTGCCACCAGAACAGCGGCAGAGTGTAGGCTCCCGTAATCGCCCGCCGTTCGAACTCGTTGACGAGGCTCTTGCGCTCTTCCAGCGTCGTTGCGCGCTTCTGGCGTTCGAACAGCTGATCGAGCCCGGTGTCGGAATGCTGCGCATAGGAAACCGGCGACTGCCCATGCGATAGCAGGCGGATGTAGTGCAGGTTCGGATCATCCGAGAAATCCGAAAGGAAATCGATCGCGGCATCGAAATCGCCGCGTGAGATCGCCTCGTAGTAGGCCTTGGGGTCGATCTGCCGGTGCTCGATCTCGATACCGATCCGGCGCCACTGGTCGATGACATAAACGCTCGTCGGCGTGTAAGGCTGCGGCGTGTCGCGGTTGAGCAGGACGAGTTTCAGCGACGTGACCCCGGCTTCCTTCAGGAGGCGCCGCGCTTCCTCGCGCGCTTTTTCGATATCGGGCCAGAAGCCGGGCAGCTTCTGGAGCTCGGCTGGCGGCAGCGCCAGCTCATAGCCGGTACGCAGGAAGCCGCCGACATGCTTCATCAGTGTGATCTTGGCGATCGACTGCGAGCCACCCCAGCGATCCATGGCATGGGTCAGCGCCTGGCGCACACGCAGATCGTCGAGCGGCTTCTTTTTGTTGTTCAGTGTGACGATCAGCGTCGACGTCCACGGCGCCTCGTTGACGACGGCATTATCCTTCATCTGCTCGACCATGCGGTCGCGCTCGGAGGGGGTCACGCCGCGGAACTCGATGTCGAACTGCCCGCCCGCGATGCCGGTCGCGAGCGCGGCGCCCTTGATGAAGAACGCCTTGTAGCCGTCGAGGTAGGGTTGGCCCGGCATAAAATAGTCCGGGAAGCGGCGGCCCTCCCAGCTCTGGCCCTTGATGTGGCCGACAAACGTGTAGGCGCCGGTGCCCATCACGTTGGTCTCGGGATATTTCGAATTCTCCTTCAACTTGGCGGCGCTGTAGATGCAGTTCCAGGGCGAGGCGAAGGCGTCGAGCATGCCGGCATTCGACGCCGACAGCTTGAAGACGATCGTATAGTCGTCCGGCGTTTCCATGTCCGTCACGTCGGTGAAGAGGGCCTGCCTGGCCGAGAGCACACCCGGTGGCGGCTTCATGAGCCGCTCATAGGTCGCGCGCACATCGGTGGAGGTCAGGGGCGAGCCGTCGTGAAACTTGATGCCGCGGCGCAGCTTGAAGGTGAACGTCCGGCCGTCCGGCGCCATGTCCCAGCTTTCGGCCACGTCGCCGGTGAGCTTCGGATTACGCCAATCACCGGCGTCTTTCAGCAACCGCGAGTAGTGCGGGAAGATCGCCTGGCTGACGCCGTAGTTGGTGTTGCCGTGGCAGTCATAGTTGGGTGGCTCGGTGGTGACGGCATAGTTGAGGATACCGCCCTTTTTCGGCGTTTGCGCGTCCGCCGCTTGCGGTGAAGCGCACATGGCAAGTACAGAGATCAAACCGAGCCAGAGCAACTTCAAACGCATCTGCATGTGCCTCTCCCCTTCATTCAGCTCATTCGGTTCTCGCCGTACTTGCCCTCGGTCCTATCTGGGCAAACGCGGTGGACAATTGTGCTGTTACATCCGCCCGAGCGCAAGCAGCGCGGCGATCGCCGTGAGCGCCAACGCGCCGGTCCACAACGCCATGCGGCTTGAGCGGGACTGGCGCGCCTGCTCCGCCGCGAGGCGGGCTATGGTCGGATCGTCCAGGCGCACGCCTGCTCGCACCGTTTCGCCAAGCGCCAAAAACGTGCGTTCGGCCTGCGCCAGCAGCCCCGGCATCTGGCCGAGAAATTTGCCGACCTCGCCCGCGCCCTCGCGCG
>JANLQP010000364.1:0-21209 GCA_031367895.1 Hyphomicrobiales bacterium | reverse complement strand
GGCGCATCGAAGCAATTGACAACCTGGTGCCCAGCCCCTAGTTCATGGCCCCAGGCCCAGATGGCGGAATTGGTAGACGCACTAGTTTCAGGTACTAGCGCCGCAAGGCGTGGAGGTTCGAGTCCTCTTCTGGGCACCATTTGTTCTCCAAGTCTTTGATGCCACTCAAGCATCTGTAGTTGCAGAATATTTTCAACTGGACTGCTACGATCGACTGCCACGATCGGAGCATGCAGGACGTGGCTAAATTTCCAGGGTTGATCAGACGTGGGAGCAAGTACTCCCTGCGCACATACGTTCCCAAAGACCTGGTTGAAGTCTTTGACGGCAGGCGTGAGTTCGTGACCGCGCTGGGGGCGGCCGACTTGGCCGAAGCCACCACAAGGGCCACGACCAATGCGGCCGCGTACGTGTCGGCCGATCGACAAGAACATGCATGCCGAGGTTCCCGAGTACGCTGAGGCGGCGGCATCACGCAAATCGGCTAAACTGCCCGCATCATCGGCCGATTCGCGGAGGCTTCCATGCTTGCGGCACAGCTCAGCAGTTCCCTCATTAATGGTTTGATCCCGCTGGCGTTCGGCGTCTACACGACGCTGCTCGGCTACGGCGTTGTCGACGCCAATCCCGGCAACCCGCAGAAATCGTCGACGTGGCGTGCGCGCCATGCGTCGAAAGCCAAGCTCGGCGGCCCGCTGCTGATCATCCTCGGCATCTTCCTGACCGGACGCTCGGTCTGGGGCGGTGGGTAATACCGTTGTGCAGATTGTTTGACCTGTGCTTCGCCGCTGCCCGCGCCATCCGGCCGGCTCCCTGCAGGGGAGTCGGATGGCGCAAGGTAAAAGCGATACCGGCGCTTGGCTGGTGACAGGTCGAACATTTTGCTCGCCGGTATAAGTCAACGCGCACTGCAGGAGCACTGGACCGGGTCTGAACTCTCGGCGCATCATGCGCTGGGACCAGACCCAGGAGGATATGATGCTCGGCATGCTCGACGGCAAGACTGCGCTGATCTCAGGCGGCGCGCGCGGCATCGGCCGTGCGACAGCGTTACTCTTCGCCAAGGAAGGCGCACGCGTTGCGGTGGCTGATCTCAACGGCGACGGCGCCAAAGAAACAGTGGCGATGATCAACGGGGCCGGCGGGCAGGCGGTCGCCATCACGGTCGAGATCTCGAAGCCGGCCGAGGTCGAGGCGATGGTCAAGCGCACGGTCGATGCGTTCGGGCGGCTCGATTGCGCCTTCAACAATGCGGGTATCGCCGGCTATCAGGTCGGCTCCAAGGGCCAAAAGACAGCCGAGTGGAGCGAGGACGCCTTCGACCGGATGATCGCGATCAACCTGAAGGGCGTCTGGCTCGCCATGCGCGCCGAGCTCGAGGTGATGGTGGCTCAGGGTAGCGGCGCCATCGTCAATACGGGTTCGATCGCTGGTCTTGTCGGACTGCCGACATCATCGGCCTATGTCGCGGCCAAGCACGGCGTCATTGGCCTGACCAAGACCGCCGCGATCGAATACGCGCCCCAGAAAATCCGCGTCAATGCCGTTTGCCCCGGCTACATCGAGACGGATATGACGCAGGAGGTCATGGCCCGGCGCGGCGCTCAGATCATGGCCATGGTGCCCTACAGGCGCATGGGCACGGCTCAGGAGATCGCCGAGATGGTCTGCTGGCTCTGCTCGGACCGCGCGTCCTACGTCAGCGGCGCCGCCTACAACGTCGATGGCGGCTTTATCGCTGGTTAAGCGGACGGTTGCGCGACTTTCACATTTGTCGCCCGAGAATTGGCTTGCTTGAAACGGCAGCGTCAGTACCTTAGTCGAATAATCCATGCTGCATTGTATCGCAACAGGAGGCGTCCGTGGCAGTAGGGCTGTTCGTTGTGCGTGCGACCATTACCAAGGACAAAGAGGCGGCATTCAACGCGTGGTACGATGACGAGCATTTGCCGCAAGTGCTGCGCTACAACGGCGTCATCAGCGGCCGCCGCTACAAGAAGATCATGGGCGACGACAAGTACGAGTACATGGCCGTCTACGAGTTTGCGAGCGAGGCCGTATTCCAGACCTTCCTGAAGTCGGACGCGCTCAAGGATCTGAAAGCCGAGTACGACAAGCACTTCGGCTCGGTCTCGGAGCGGGTCGCGCAGGGCTGGGTGCAGGTGTTCCCGTAGAGACCGAAGGGCGCCCGTTTTATGATAAATTGGCGCAATACGGCGGCAAGCGCAGGGCCGCCTATTGGCGCCCTACGAGTGGGAGGTTGATCAGGCTGGCACGCGGCGCTTGATCAGGAAGCGCTGCAGTCCGTCCATGACGGTTTCGTCGTTCTGGTTCTTCACGATCGAGGCGAGCGTCAGCACGCCGGTCGAGCGCTGTGCCTTGAGTTCGGCGACGGTGAGGCTCGGATACAGCGTATCGCCGCAGTAGACGGGCTTCAGGAACCGCGACGACTGCTCGATGAAGCCGAGCAGGCTGTCCTCGACCAGGTAGGGGAAGATACCGGCACCGGGTGCCGTCTGGATCACCACCTGGAAGCCGTGGGCGAGCAGATCCCTGTGCCCGTGGGCCGCGCAATAGGGCCGGTCGTAGTGGATCGGGTGATTGTCGCCGGAGGCCGACTGGAACGCGGCGAACTGCGCGTCCGTGACGGTGCGCGAGGGAATGTAGAACGTCTCGCCGACCTTGAAATCCTCGAAATAGCGTTGTGGGCCGTAAGTGCTGCGGTTCTTGTATTCGGGCATGATGGCGTAGCCTTCTCGATCACAGTGGGCACTTGACGACGCCGGCGGCGATCAGTGCGTCGATCTCGGACGCCGGCAATCCAAGGTTCGCTGCCAATACGCTTCGCGAATGCTCGCCGATACCGGGCACCGCCGCCACATTCGGTGGTTGGCCCGGCAAATGCGGGATGCGCGCAGCCTTGCCGTTGGCGAACGCGTAGGCCGGAGCTGCTTGCACGGCTTTGGCGTGCTCGTCGGCCAGCCAATCGCCGTAAGTGGAAATGGCGCTGGCCAAGGCGCCATTGCTGCCGAATGCCTTGATCCATTCCGCGGTCGTGCGGGTGGCCAGCGCCTCGTCGACGATGGCGCGCAGTTCGGTCACGTTCGCTTTGCGAGCGGCAATCGTCGAGAATAGCGGATCGGTCGCCACTTCAGGCTTGCCGATGGCCTTGAAGATCCCCTGGAACTGCGCCTCGTTAACGGTCGTCAGCACCAGGAAACCGTCCTTGGTGCGGTAGTTGCCAGCTGGCGGGTTGAGCAGGCCCGGCGGTTTGCCGACATAGTCCCATTCGAGAATGTTCGGGGCCTGAATGTGGGCCGCAGCCTGCATCAGCGAGATGTCGATGTGCTTCGCGCCGCTGCCGGGTTGGCGCCCCCAGAGCGCCATGGACGCGGCCTGGAAGGCGTAGAGCCCGGTGATGGCATCGATCAACGTCGCGTCCATCTTGACCGGGGCGCCGTCGCGCCCGCGCATGACGCTCATCAGGCCGGATCTGGCCTGCGCCAGCGCATCGACCAGGGGTGCCTCCCGGCTTGGGCCCGTTTGCCCGAAGCCGGAGATGGAGACATAGAGCACATCGGCACTGACGGCCTTCACTGCTGCGAAGCCGAGGCCGAGCCGCTCCATGACGCCGGGCCGGGCGCTTTCGATCGTGACGTGCGCACGCGATGCAAGCTTCAGAGCGATGTCGCGGCCCTTGGGTGTTTTCAAATCCAAAGCCAGGCTTTGCTTGCCACGGTTGTAGACGACGGCTTGCGGCGATGTGCCGGCCACCCGTGATCCGAGTGGGCGCATCCAGTCGCCTTCGGGTGGTTCGATCTTGATGACGTCGGCGCCGAACTCGGCGAAATGCCCGCCGCAGGACGGTCCAGCGATGCCCTGGCTCATATCGAGCACGCGAATTCCCTCGAGTGGTTTTGCCGCCGTCATGCGTGCTCCATGGTGATAGGATTCCATATCCGCTTGCTTTCGCGAGGCTGCCGCCCGACGATCGCGTTCTTCGGCTTAGGGCCAGAATAAGCGGGAGTGAGGATGGCTGACCAGAACCGTTTCAACTTGGGCGACCGGGCGACGCATCACCTGTTCACTCCAGTCACCATCCGCTTCAGCGACACCGACAAGCTCGGACACGTCAACAACGTGGCCATTGCCGCCTATTTCGAGGCCGCGCGTTGCGAGCTCTTCTACAAGCTGATGCAGGAGGCAGGCGTCGGCGGCAGCATCGACTTCGTGCTGGCGCGAGTGGCGATCGATTTCAAGCGCGAGTTCTTCTATCCGGGCACCGTCGAGGTCGGCGCGCGGTTCGTACGCCTCGGCACCAAATCGATTACCAGCGGCTACGGACTATTCATCGATGGGAATTGCCACGCGACGGCGGAAGCCGTGAACGTGTTCTTCGATCTCGACACCCGCCAGCCGATGGCGCCGCCGGCCAAGCTTCGCCACCTGCTGGAGGCCGATCTGTCGGCATGAGAGGGACAGGATTCTCGCAGATGCGAAAGGGTCTCGTGGCACATTGAACGATTGCCAATCGCAGCTCTGCAGGAGCGCCGTCCTTATCCTCAGTTATCCGCCTTTCTATCAGCCTGTGGATAACTATCGCGCGAACGCAAGCCGGCCGCAAAACTGATGGCCGTGCAATTTAACTTGCATAATTATCAAAGGGTTATGCGATACGTAACAGTGCCGGATGGTTCGAAAAATTTTGCTCGGAATGAGGCGATTCGTTCTTGACGGCAGTGGACGCCGAATAAACGCGGGAGGCACACCCACACCGGTTCGCGGCCCCCTCCACCGGTCGGGGTTGCGCCTGGGGCTGGGCCAATTATGGTGCACTGCATTGCGATGCGCGGTCACGGTGTCGGGGGACATCGTCGCGCATCGGGAGGGGCCCTCGGCGCCTTATTCTCGGGGGTAGGCAGCAGTCTAGTCTGCCGGGCGCCGAGGTTCGATCCGGGCCGATGTCCTAGAGGGGTCCTTCGGGACGGCATCGGTCCGTGTGGCGGGGGTGGAAGTGCGGCCGGTCTCCTCGGAGGCCGGCCGTTCTTTGTGGTGCGCTTCCCATTCTACGCCGCGTCTCTTGCCACGTGTCCCGGCGCCGGGCGGTTGCAATTGCCAATCCTGAACTACGAAGCGGCCTGGCGACGCGGTCTGGTCCCCGCCTCGCCGCCTGGATTTTCGGCGACGACGCACTTATAACCCTTCCGATGCGGCGCCTTGTTGCGCCGGCGACGGTAATTTTCTCCAACCTCGAATCCGCACGAGAACGACCCCATGGCCGGCCATTCGCAGTTCAAGAACATCATGCACCGGAAGGGCAAACAGGATGCGGCCCGTTCCAAGCTCTTTGCCAAGCTCGCGCGCGAGATTACGGTTGCGGCGAAGAACGGCCTAGCCGATCCTGACATGAATGCCCGCTTGCGGCTCGCCATCCAGAACGCGCGTGCTGAGAACATGCCGAAGGACAACGTCGAGCGTGCCATCAAGAAGGCGCAGGGGACGGAGGCCGACAACTACGAGAACGTGCGCTACGAAGGCTACGCGCCGGGCGGAGTCGCCATCATCGTCGAGGCGCTGACCGACAACCGCAATCGCACCGGCGGCGCGGTTCGCTCGGTGTTTACCAAGGCCAACGGCAACCTCGGCGCCACCGGCTCCGTCTCGCATATGTTCCAGCATCTGGGTGAGATCGCCTACACGGCGGACGCTGCCACGGCGGATGGGATGCTGGAAGCGGCGATCGAAGCCGGTGCCGACGATGTCGCGAGTGAGGCAGACGGACATACGGTCGTTTGCGGATTCGAGACGATGGGCACGGTTGCAGCCGCACTCGAGGTCAGGTTCGGCGCGGCGGAACACGTGAAGGCGATCTGGAAGCCGAATCTGTCGGCCCATGTCGACGAGGAGCGGGCTGCGACCATCCTGAAGTTGATCGCCGCGCTCGAGGACGACGACGACGTGCAGGCCGTGTTCTCGAACTTCGAGGTGGACGAAGCGACACTCGCCAAACTCACGGCCGCTTGACGGAAACTGCACCGGTTCTTGCAATCCCGGTTCTTGAAATAACGGTTCTTGAAATAACGGTTCTTGAAATGGGTCCGATGTCTGGCGCATTGGAATACTTGGGGTTGGATATCAGGGCGGGCAGAGATTGGAAGGGGCGTTCGATGGGCAAGGTGAGGATTGGCGAGGGAGCGGCGGATTTCCAGGCCTATGTGCGCAATCTACATCGCGCGATGCGGTTGAAAACGGTCGGCGCGCAACTGCAATCGCTGCCGGCGACTGAGGCGCGCGGCTCGATGGTCATGAACCCCTACTCCACGACGATTGCCGAAATGAATATCTGCGACGTGCGCAGCGCCAATTTCGAACGCCAGCCGGCGCGCCATTCGCGGCCGTTCGCTTGAGATTTGGAAGTTGAGAGACAGGCGATGTTTTTCGATGGCTTCGATCTGACGAATATAACGACCTCCGAGGGGGATTTCCGGCTGCGGCATGGCGGATCGGGCCCGCCATTGTTGTTGCTGCACGGCAATCCCCAAACGCATGCAATGTGGCACAAAGTGGCGCCGGAACTGGGCCGCCGCTATACCGTCATTGCGCCTGACTTGCGCGGCTATGGCGGCTCCATGAAGCCGCCAGCGACGGCGGACCACGCGCCCTACGCCAAGACGCGGATGGCACGCGATATGGTGGAACTCATGGAAAAGCTCGGCCACAAGCGTTTCCAAATCGTCGCCCACGATCGGGGCGCCCGTGTCGCGCATCGGCTCGCAATGGATCATCCAGACCGCATCGAGCGTCTCGCGGTGCTCGATATCATCCCGACGATCGAGCATTTCGAGCGCGCCGACATGGCCTTCGGCCTTGGCTACTACCATTGGTTCTGGTTCGCGCAGCCGCATCCGTTCCCTGAGAACATCATCAGTGCGTCGCCGGAGGCTTGGTTCCGCGCGCACACGTCGCGCGAGCCGAAGGACGACGGCTTTTTCCACCCGCAAGCGCTTGCTGATTATCTCGCCCACGTCCGCCAGCCGGAAATGATCCGCGGCATGTGCGAGGATTATCGAGCCTCCGCAACCATCGATCTATCCGACGACCGCGCGAGCCGGGCTGCGGGCAAGAAGGTCACGTGCCCGCTGCTTGTGCTGTGGGGGGCAAAGGGCAAGATCGCGCAATGGTACGATGCGCCGGCCGTCTGGCGGCAGTACGCGTCGGGACCGGTTACGGGCGGGGCCGTGCCGAGCGGGCACTATCTCGCCGAGGAGGCGCCCGAGGCCGTACTGACATGGCTGGACGGATTTCTGGCCTGATCGAGTTTCCAATTGTCAGCCGCGTGGCGCATCACCAAGGCCCATCGGCTGTTTCTTTTCGGGACAGCCCTCGAGTTCGCAATAGCCGGCCTGGCACAGGTTCCCGCAATCGTTGACCCTGGTTGCGCACACGGCTAACAGCCACGCAGCCGATATGACCGCAGCCGAGATTACCAAGCTCGTGAGCGGCAACACCGTCTACGTCGCGTTCGAGGCCAGCCAGGTCAATTCCGGCGCCGGCGAAGGCGCGCTCTACTACAGCGCCGACGGCAAGGTAAGCAGGGCGAGACGATCGCCCTGATCAATACGGCCGACGGCAAGCCGCGCGGCAAGGTCGCCAAGTTCGTGCTGGGTAACCCTGAAAAGCTATAAAGAAGCATGCGTGAGGCGGGCGGATCATTGTGCGCATCACGTACTTTGGGGCTGCTGGCAGCACCGGTCCTGGCGAATCGAGACCGTCGATTTCGCCGCTGCAATACCGTCTGCAGTGTCTGTCGCAAGCAGTGTCTTTCGGCAGCAATGTCTTGAACGCGGCTCAACGCTCCGTCATCCTGTCACGGTTCCGGTAGTCTGCCGGGGCCCGGGGAAAGTTGCATGACGACCGATCCGACGATGCCAAGCCTGGCCGCGAAGGTCAGTGCCTTTCTGACACTTCGCCGTCTGCTGACCGCGGCAGTGAGCGCTGGTTTTCTGACAGGGCTGCTCGGCCTGCTCTGGGGTAGCCCAGGCGTCGAGAGCGTCGACCACTGGACCGGTGACCTGCGCGCCCGCCTGCAGGCTCGCCATCTCGTGAGCGAGCACCCGCGCTTAGCCCTCGTCACCATCGACGAGGACCTGATGCTGAATGAGACGGTACGCTCGCCGCTGAACCGTGAGATGGTGGCGCGCATTGTTGCCGCCGTCGCCGCGGCAAAGCCGGCAGCCATCGGTCTCGATTTCATCTTCGATCATGCGTCGCAACCCACCGAGAGGCTGGCGGCGAACATCCGGCAGGCGGTCCAGGCCGGCGTTCCCGTGATCATGGGCACGCTGCACGCTGACTGGCATAAGATGCGGCCGTTGCCGACAGAGCGGCTCGCGGCGCAGCAGGCGCTTCTGGCACAGGCAGGCAACCCGCCGACCGGGCATCTCTATTTGCGCGAGGAGCGCGATGGCATCGTCCGGGCGCGCAGTGTGCCCCCCAAGGGCGTTGCTGATCAGCCGAGCTTTGCAGCCGTGGTCGCTGCGGCGGGCGGCGCGCCGGCCGTCAGCCTCGATCGGATGAAAGCCCCAGGAACCGCCCTGCGCATCGACTGGCTGGGGAAACCTCGCGACAGCAGCGTTGGGCCGTTCGTGCAGATTCCGGCGGCGCAGATCATCGATGGTGTTGCGCCGGAAACGGCGCGCCTGCTCGCCGGTCGCGTCGTGCTGATCGGCGCCGATCTCATCGGCATGGACCAGCATCGCACGCCATTGACGGGCCCAGAGGAGACGGTGCCGGGCGTCATGGTGCATGCCCATGTTGCAGCGCAGATCCTTGATAACCGGCATTTCCGGTTGGTGCCAGCATCTGTGGCGCTCGGGCTGACCTTCCTCGCGGCCATCGTCGGCGTGCTGCTCGGCTGGGGTTGGCCGAAGGCGGGACTGCTCACGGGTGCAGCACTCTTGCTACCGTACTTCATGCTTGATTGGGCGTTGGTGAAGGTGCTCGGCGTCGTCGTGCCGTTCATTGCGCCATTGCTCTCGTGGGGCGGCGGGATCATGATTGGCGAAGCCTTGCAAATGTTCGAAAGCTTGCCCGGCAAGGTTTCACGCGCGAAGCGGCGGATCGGGTCATGGCGCGACGGCGGCCGGGACGGCGGCGCGGCCTGAATGGTATGGATCGTTACGGGGAGTGATCGATGCGGAAGGCAATTCTCGCGGTTTTGTCGCTCGGTATCCTGGTGGCACTCGAGGGCGGCGCGCAGGCGCGGATGTTCGTCGTCGCGTCGGACGCGACCGAGTATCCCGCAAAAAGGGTGATCGAACCCGGCGATACGTTGAAGCTGGTGCCCGGCAAGCGGATTACAGTCATGCTGCCGGACGGCACCACACGCGAACTGACGAGCGCGAACAACGGTCCGGTCGCGGCGCTCCTGCAACCGGTCAAGACGGCGTCTTGGTGGGAAGACTTGATCGACATCGCGCGATCGGGCGGCGGCAGCAGCCGCCCAGGTTCGGTCAGAAGCGTCACGATGCGGCCGACCGTGTTTACAGTCGATGGGCAAACCGGCGCACGTTTCCGTTTGTGCGTCGAGCCGTCGACGAATCCGGTGGTGACGCGAGACCGTACCGACGGCAACCTCACTGTCATCATTGTCGCCGAGGCGAGCGGCAAGCAGGTGACAGGTGAATTCGCAGCGGGGCAAATGACACTCGGTTGGCCTACGGGGCTGGAACTCGCTGATGGGCAGAGTTACCGCGTCATGCCGGCGAACGCCGCGCCGTTGCATGTCGAACTCCGCATCGTCCCGAGCGGGCTCAAAGGCGAAGCGCAGATCCGGGCGCTGGGGACGGCCGGTTGCATGAAACAAGCGGCCGCAGCTCTGCAATCCCTGTCGAAGTAGCGCGCGGCCTGTTGGGCGAACTCGAAAGAGCCTTTGGCGATATTCGCCCCTGCGGACAGCGTCAGCGCGGTGCCATGCGCGGCCTGGAATCAAGGCCGTTTGCCACGTCGAGCGCAGGTCGCCTGCTCGGTGCGTCCCGCCCCGAACCGCTCGGGGAAGCTTGAGCTTCCCCTCCCCCTCCGTTTGCCGCCGCTTCCCTTCCCTCCACTCCCCTTTCCTATGTCCTGCCCCCGGTCTACGATGAACGGAAGTTCGCCATTGCGACGTTAAATCGTCACGCTTGTGTCATCCTATGGCCAAGTCACGATCTAAAATGGCAAGCGGAACAATGAGGCCGGCAGATTGCATGCGGCCCTTGTGTTGGGCAAGCTAAGGAGAAAACTTCATGGTGGGACAGACGACACGCGCGGCTGCGGCCGTTGCCGGAATGCTGGCACTGACGCCGATGGGAGCGAGTGCAGCAGCGTTGACCGCGAGCGGAATGGACGCGAAGGCGGCGATCGCCTCGGTCGGAACCGCACTCGAGCAGGTGCAGTATTACCCCGGTTATCGTGGCGGCCCGGGTTATTATCGTGGCGGTCCGGGTTACTACCGTGGAGGGCCCGGCTACTACCGTGGCGGCCCAGGTCCCGGCTGGGGGCATCGGCCCTGGTATCGGCGCCCCTATTACGGCACCATCATCGGCGGCATCGCGCTCGGCGCCCTGATCGTCACGGCCTACAACGTGGCGCCACCGCGCCCGCGGCCTGATCTCTGCTGGTACTGGTCGGACCCGCACCGCACGCGCGGCTATTGGGACTACTGCTGAGAAGCGTTGTCGCAGCAACCCCATTGCTGGCGAACGAGGGGTCATTGGCCCCTCGTTCTTGTTTGTTCAATGCCGCTCGACGAACTTGAAGCCGTCGCCCCACTTGGTGAAGCTGCCGGTCGAGGGCGAGGGGAAATGCCCCGAGCAGATCAGCGTCGATGAATCGGCAAAGCGGCCAAAGAACTTGCGCCGCGTCTGCCCCGCGATCGCTGAGTCATGGTCCGCCATCATACCGAGATCGGGATAGCGCGCCTGTAGCGGCGAATGGATCATGTCGCCGGTGATGACCGCGTCATGCCCGGTCTTGCCGACCAGCACCGCGTAGTGGTCGATGGTGTGGCCGGGCGTCGGCAGCAGCGTCACGTGGTCGTTGAGCATATGGTCGCTTTTGACCAATTCGACGCGCTTGGCTTCCACGATCGGCAACACGGAGTCTGTCACCCACGGGCAGGCGGCCGGGTCCTTTCTGTGCCGCTCGGTCCAGAATTCCAGCTCCTTGTCGGCGAACACGTACTTGGCCTTCGGGAAGGTCGGCACCCAGCGGCCGTTCTCCAGCCGCGTATTCCAGCCGGTATGGTCGACGTGCAAATGCGTGCACATGACGTAGTCGATGTCATTCACACCAAGCCCTGTCGCAGCCAGGCCCTTCTCGTAGCGGTCGGTGTTCATCATGTTCCAGAACGGCCGCGTCGGCCGCGGCTTGTGGTTGCCGACGCAGGTATCGATCAGGATGTTGTGGTGCGGCGTCTGGACCAGATAGCTCTGGATGCACAGCACGAGCTTGCCGGTCTTCGGGTCGATGTAGCGCGGCTGCATCCAGGACATGTTCTCGGCCAGCAGCTCGGGGCTGAGCTTGGGGAAGAAGAACAGGGGGTCGAAGAACGGCTCCTCCTGCTCGACGATGCGGTGGATCGTCAGGTTGCCGACTTTGAATTGTTGGGACGACTGTTCAGGCATTTGCGGCCGCTCCGTTCCAGAGGCTTCGGGTGGGCTGAGCATACCCCGGGTGATCGGTCCGGCAAATGGCCGAGTTCGGGAGGTGGCCGATGCCCGCCGCATGTCAGCTTCTGGCTGACACGAATCAACGATTTCATTTTGCCGTGGCATGAGTGCCTCCGCCGCTGCAACTGCGCTCTATGCATTATTGACAGAAAGTTCGCCGGGGAGTTGGGTTGCGGAATTGTGTGCTGAGACTCAACGGGATCTGCATGAAGCCCATCCAGTTTTTTCGAACGTTTTCCATTGCTGTGACAACGCTGAGCTTGCTTCTGGCGCTTGCCGCAAGCAGAACGCTCGCAGGGCCGGTTCTGCTGTTCGAACCTGCCACCGGCGAGGTGCTGACCGCCGAGGATGCCGACCAGACCTGGTTCCCGGCATCGCTGACCAAGCTGATGACGGTCTATCTCGCATTCGAGGCGGTGAAGTCGGGCAAACTCGCCTGGGACAGCAAGGTGCCACTCTCGGAGAAGGCGCGCGGCCAGCCGGCGACCCGGATCGGCTTGCGCTCCGGCATTGAGATCACGCTGGAGCAGGCGGTCCGCGGCCTCATCTTGCGTTCGGCCAACGATTTCGCGATGGCGCTGGCGGAAAAAATCGGTGGCAGTGAGGAAGGCTTCGCCGAGATGCAGAATGCAACCGCAAAGCGGCTCGGCATGACGCGCTCGCTGTTCAAGAACCCGCATGGCCTGCCCGACCCCGAGCAAGTCACGACCGCGCGTGACATGGGGCTGCTGGCGGCAGCGATCCTGAAGGACTTCCCCGACCGCGCGGAGGTTTTTTCGACGACGGAAGTGCGCATCCACAAGGGCACGTTCCATTCGCAGAACGATCTGCTGCGAACGTTCGAAGGTGCTGATGGCATGAAGACCGGGTTCACCTGCGGCGCTGGCTATAACGTCGTTGCCAGTGCCACGCGTAACGGCCGCAAGCTGATCGTGGTCGTCATGGGCGCGTTGACGCGCACCACGCGCTCGGCGCGCGCCACCGAGTTGCTGCAAGTGGGCTTCGATCATATCAATGGCAAGAAACCGGCAGACGGCAAGGAGCCGCTGAAGCCCGTGAAGCTCCCCGACCTCGCGATGAACCCGGCGGAAGTTGCGCCCGTGCACGACATGACGCGAACGACGCGGACCTGGAAGTGTGGCAACCGCGGTGGCGAGCCGCGCCAAGTCGCGGCGAAAGGCACCAAGGTCGCGAAAAAATTATTGGCCAAGCGCAACCCTGACGGCGTTGCTCCAGCCACAGCTGCAGCGGTTGCGGCGCCAAAGACGACAGGCACGCGCTGAGCGTGCTTTGCCGCGCCTTCCTCCCGTTTTGAACGCCCCTGCGCCCAATCCGGCACGCTGCGTGCATCGATACAGGCACAAGCAGCACAGCGGCACATCAGGGAGTGGTTGGTCATGGGACGCTATACTGGAACGAACGGCAATGACACGTTTCTTCTGAGCCTGGCGAGCCTGCTCGGTTCGACCGTTTCCGGCGGCACCGGCTATGACACATTGAAGCTCGCGAGCACCGGCGCGGCGACGTTCTCGTCCGCAATTTACCAGTCGCTCAGTGGCGTCGATGCACTGGATTTCAGCGCGCATTCGACCGGCTTCCTCGACGTCCGCCTGTCTGCGAGCATGATGGCGCAGACCGACAACGCCCAACTGACGATCGTCTCCGGCATGGGCGGCATCAACAACCTGAAGGCTGGTGCGCTCGGCGGCACGGTGTCCATTGCCGGCAGCGGTAACGTCAATCTCGACACTGCCACCAACAACACGGTCTCGATCAAGGCCGGTGCCAGCGTGCAGGTGCACGGCGGCAACGGCGCGGACACGATCACCGCGGCCTCGACCGGTTCGATTTTGGACGGCGGCGCCGGCAACGACAAGTTGATCGCGGGCGCTGGCGCCGATCAGGTCTGGTTTGGCACAGGCGATCGTGCTGATCTGGTGCAGGGTTTCAATACGGCACAGGACACCGTCAAGCTCGAAAGCACCGGCCTCACCTACATGAGTGAGGTTCTTGCGCGCACGCACGACACCGCGCAGGGCGCCGTGCTCGATCTCGGCAACGGCGATACGTTGACGCTCGCCGGCATCAAGGTGGCGGATCTTTCGTCAGCCAACTTCACCGGAATTACAGCGGGGGCGCCCACCATTCACATCGCGCCCGGCACGTCGGCCGTCGCGCTGAATGCAATCATCGCGGGCGCTGGTCCCGGCGCCACGATCATCCTCGACAACGGCAACCACGTCTTCGATCAGGCGATTGTCATCACTGAGGATGGTGTCACGCTAAAGGGGCAGAGCGAGAGCGGCACCATCATCACCTTCGCCTTTCCGGCCGGCACCGGCGGCAACGGCATCGAGGTGAATGGCGGCGCCAAGACCTATCTCGACGTCGCCTCGGCGAACATCACCAAGGGCGCGACTTCGTTTGCTATGACCGACACGCACGGCCTGAAGGCCGGCGACACCATCTGGATCGGCCAGGACAACGACGCTGCGTATCTTGCCGCGCACGGCTGGTCGGCGCTCGATCCGGCGAAGTCCGCGAGCAACCCGTTTCGCGAGGGCATCGTCGAGGTCGATCACGTCACCGGCAATACCGTGTACCTGAAGAACGCCATCGCCTACGACATGACGGCTGGGCAAGCCAAGGTCTACGCTATCGACCTCGTCAACGATGTGCATCTTTCAGACTTCACGGTCACCTCGAACCTCGGGCACGCCAACCCGTTCGACTTCGTCAACACGCATCCGGAGTTCGACAACAACGCGCTCGTTCGCCTCGACGGTACGCAGAACGCCACCGTCGCGCACATCACCGCCACGGACGCGCCGAGCCTGTCGTTCGACGTCCGCACATCGCTGTCCGCCCATGTCGATGATCTCTACGTCGATGGCGCCCACGACAAGGGCACGGACGGCAACGGCTACGGCCTGCAGATCTACGAGACGTTCGACAGCTCGTTCACCGGCCTCGAGATCTTCAATACCCGTCATGCCGTATTGTTCTCGGCCTGGGACGCGGAAGCGCGCAACCAGGTGCACGTCACGGCCACGAACCGCGACATCAACTTCCACGGCAGCGAAGACGTCGACAACACCGTCATTGTCGACAGCTCGGTGATGGCCTACGACCAGTCGCAGAACACCGGGATCGGCGACGGCTTCTGGCCGATCGTCGGCGACGGCGGCACGGTGCACGCCAAGACCGACATCTTCGGCTTCAACACGGTCAAGTTCGGCAATGCCGTCGGCTCGGACGCAGCCGACACGATCTACGCCGTCGACACCGGCGCGACACTGAACGGGAAGGGCGGCCAGGACGTGCTCGTCGGCGGCGCCGGCAACGACATCCTGATCGGCGGGCTGAACAAGGACACGATGACGGGCAGCGCCGGCTCCGACCAATTCCTGTTCCGCCAGGGCGACAACTACGACACCATCAAGGATTTCGCGGGTGCTCCGGGTGGCGACAAGATCGTCATATCGGGTGCCGTCGGTGTCACGGACTTCTCGAACTTGACGCTGACCCAGGTCGGCGCCGACGTGACCGTGCGCTATGGCGCCAACAGCACGATCACCCTGGAGCACCACACGGTCGCCGAGATCAAGGCCGAGAACTTCGTTTTCGACCCCTCGGGCAGCCAGTACGGCCTGCTGTTCTGACCGCGGTTGGTCGCCGTCCCAACATAGCAGCGAATCCTGCGGCGAATAGCCGCATAATTCGCCCTGCCGCTACAAGCGATATTTGTTGCAATTCGATTTTCCACCGCGACTGCGTTCAGCACTGTTGCTTCATGCGCCGGCATCTGAAAAAAGAAAAGGCCCGCAGCCGGGGGAGGGCTGCGGGCTAAAAGCGTGACGCCTCTATGGGGGGGATAGGTGGGACGGCGCCACGTTTCGGACAACTTCATAAAAGCCCAAGTGCGGCAAAAAAGCAAGCCTCCTAGCGAAAAGTATTTAACGAATCGTAATAGTTATCTTTCTAACTCCAATAAATATTTCTGATCAGATGGCGTTCCTTGCTGCGGTTGCACCTCCTGTGTTCGGGTGCATGTGCTGTTTTGAGCGTCCATTTTATCATGCGCTTCGTTCGTCCGGCACGACGGTCACTGTATCAATCCGGCTGTTTCGAAGCACCTGAACGGTGACCTGTTGGCCGATGCGGTTCTCGTCGAGGAGCCGAGTGACGTCGTCGAGTCCGGTCACGGCCAAGCCATCCAAGCTGACCAGGACATCGCCGCGCTGGAGGCCAGCAACCGCGGCCGGCGTCCCCGGAATGACTTCGGCGATATGGACGGCGCTCCGCTGCTCCAAGCTCGCGCGATGCCGCATGCGCTCGGGCCGCACGCGACAACGGCGATCACCGTTCAGGTCGGCTTCGATGTGTCGCGCCGTCGATGTCGTGGATGTTGGTGAGGATCAGCCCGTACGGCGAAACAACGACGCCGGAACCCGAGCCCTGGGCTTGCCGGCCGCGCCGCTCGTCGAGGACGTGGATATGGGCCGCGCAGGCGTGCGGGTGCGTCAATGCTCCCACCGGGAGCAAGTACCCTCGCCACACATTGTCCGCTATGTTTGCGTCAAATCGAAAAAATGATGGGGAGGCGTTCCCAGTGGACGAAAAGATGCCGACGGCCGCCGTGGATGGCGAAGCGCCGGTCAATCCGTATAGCCTGCTTGAAGCCGTCAATAGCTCGAGCGACACGGCACATACAGCCTGGCTGATCCTGATCGGCATCATGAGCTATCTGCTCATTGCCGTGGCCGGCGTCTCACATAAAGACCTGCTGCTTTCGAGCGATATTCAACTGCCAGTATTGCAGGTGAAGATCGACCTCACCCGCTTCTTCCTGTTCGCCCCGATCACGCTCGCGCTGTTCCATCTCGGCGTCGTTTCGCAACTCGTCATGCTCGCGCGCAAAACGCTGGAATTCGACAACGCCATCCGCGTTCTCGAGGTTTCCGACAAACGCACGCATCCGCTCCGCCTCGAACTGCACAACTTCTTCTTCGTGCAGGCGATTGCGGGACCTGAGCGTAGCCGCGTCGTGAGCGCATTCCTGCACAGCATGGCGTGGCTGACCCTGGCCGTTCTGCCTGTTGTGCTGATGCTCTATATCCAGGTGGTTTTCCTGCCGTATCACGACACTTCGATCACCTGGGCACATCGCCTCGCACTGGTATTCGATGTTGCCGTTCTGAGCCTGATCGGCGTGTTCCTGACGCGCTCGGAAAACTCGTTCTTCGAAGCCTTCCGCAACATGACGCGTGCGCATCCGCTGAGCTTCGCGCTGACGTCGGCGGTGCTGATCTTCGTCACCATGTTCTCATTCCTGGTCGCAACCGTTCCCGGCGAGCAACTCGACAAGGTCAGCCGCGGCTTGCCCGGCGCCGTCGCCAAGACGGCATTCCAGTCGGAACGCTCGGCCTACGGTTTCGTGATGCCGTTCCTCGGCCAGCGCGCGGACGGCTCCCTTTTCGGCGTCTTCGAGCGCAACCTCAACGTCACCGACCTCGACCTCGTCGTCGACAAGGACGTGACACCGGGCGAGCCGACGATCGTGCTGCGCGGCCGCGATTTGCGTTATGCGCGCCTCGACCGCACCGATCTGCATCAGGCCGACCTCACGGGCGCCAATCTCGAAGGCGCCAGTCTGACGGGCGCGGACCTGCGCGGCGCACTGCTGCAATGCGCTGATCTGAATGACTTCATTTTGAGCGATGATCGCCAAGCCGCGAAATGCCCGACGGCGCGGCGCGCCAATTTCACGCGCGCCAAGCTGAAGGACGCAAAGATGGCCGGCATCGACCTGCGCGGCGCACGGCTGGAGGACGCCGATCTCGAGAACGCCGAGCTCGCCTACGCCAATCTTGCAGGCACGAGCTTCTATGGCGCGCACCTCGAACGGGCGGATATGACCGGGGGCGTTTTGCTGCACGGCGCCAATTTCGCCACCGCGTCTCTGCAAGGCGCCGATCTTACCGGCGCCAAACTGCACGGCGCCGATTTCACCAGCGCCGGCCTGCAGGGCGCAGTCCTCGCCCACGCCTACCTCATTGGCGCCACGCTGCGCGACGCCGACATGGAGGGCGCCGACTTCTACAAAGCCAAGCTCTATGGTGCCGATCTGCGCGGCGCGCGCATCCGTGTCGCCACCTTCCGCGAGGCGTCCGTCTGGCAAACCGCGCCGCCTGAACGCGAGAGCGCCGAACTGGCTGACCTGACAGATCTCGCCGTGAAGCCGATGGACGAGAAGGAAGCAGCCGACATTCCGAATACCCTGAAGGGCATCGAGAACGATCGTCTACGCGGCCAGCTCAAGGACGCCATGGGCAAAGTAACCGGCAACGATGCGCGCGCCTGGAGCGGTACGCCCGAGATCGCGGTTTGGACGGGACTCGTCACCGCCATCGCCGGCCAACCCCAAGACAACCTCAAAGGCCGATTGACCGAGCAACTCGTGAAACTTGCCTGCAAGACGCGCTGGGCCAACGGCTCCGTGGCGACCGGAATCGCACGGCGCGCGCAAGGCATCGAATTCAAGGGCGACATCGCCGTGATCTACGACAAGCTTCGCGCCGACGACTGCCCGGCATCGAGGACGGTGTCGCGGCGTGCGATGCGCGGCCTCGGAACGGCCGTCGATTTGATCCGCGCGAACTGACACGGCGTTCGGCACGCGCTTTGGCAGCAAAGACCGCAGGCATTGCGCTCCACGTTTCGCGGCGCGTTTCAGAATTCTTGCCCAACTGGCTTGCCAGCACCTTGCATTTTCCAGCTCCATGGAACATATTGGGAACACAGTCCCACTCGCGGGCGAACGGCGCTCACTCAAAACCGTGGAGAAGCCGCAGCACCGGGCTCAAAGGTTGCTGCTATCAGCACTATGGTATCGGCAACCGAGTCGACCTCGGGCCGGCGCGGTGGCGCCGCTGGAGACCACAATCCGGGTCTCGGTGGAAACATAGGTCCCGGTAGACCCGAGGCTGAATACAAAAAAGGAGTTCGACAATGGCAGGCTCCGTGAACAAGGTGATCCTGATCGGCAACGTCGGCGCCGATCCCGAGATCCGCCGCACGCAGGACGGCCGTCCCATCGCCAACATCCGCCTCGCGACCAGCGAGTCGTGGCGCGACAAGAATTCGGGCGAGAAGCGCGAGAAGACCGAGTGGCATCGCGTCGTCGTTTTCAACGAGGGCCTGTGCAAGGTCGTCGAGCAGTACGTGAAGAAGGGCGCCAAGTTGTACATCGAGGGTCAGTTGCAGACCCGCAAGTGGCAGAACAAGGAAGGCCAGGACCAGTACTCGACGGAAGTCGTGCTGCAAGGGTTCGGTAGCACGCTGACGATGCTGGATGGCGCGCGCGGCGGTGCCGGTATGGGCGGCGGCATGCAGGAGAGCGGCCAGGCCGACTACGACGGCGGCCGCGACATGGGCGGTGGCAGCGGCGGCATGGGTGGCAGTGGTGGCATGGGTGGAGGTGGCAGTGGTGGCTTCGACGAACCGCCGAAGCGCGCACCGGCACGGTCTTCCGGTGGCGGCGGCGCTGGTAGCAGCAAGGGCAGCTTCGACAAAAAGATCGACGACGAGATCCCGTTTTGATCGGACCGTTCTGATCGGCCGGCGTTCGTTGCGCGCAGGCTGAACGGTGGTGCCTCAGGGCTCCGCCGTTCGTGTTTCCGCGTTTACGTTTCCGACGCCTTCACCACCCCTTGAAGGGTGTTTCGGGCACCGGACTCAGCGGTGACTTTCCGATAGCGAACGCCGCGAGATTGTCGACGACGAGCTGGCCCATCTTGTTGCGCGTCAGCTGCGACGCCGAACCCACGTGCGGCAGCAGAACCAGGTTCGGGATCGTCGTCATGTCCCAATCGAAGTTCGGCTCGCTCGCATAGACATCAAGGCCGGCGGCCTGGATCATCTTCGACCGCAGCGCCGCCTTCAGCGCCGCCTCGTCGCAGATCGAACCGCGCGCCATGTTGATGAAGATGCCGCGCGGCCCCAGCGCCGCCAGCACCTCGGCGTTGACGATGTTGGCCGTTGCCGGCCCACCGGGCAGGATCGCGATCAACGTGTCGACGTCGCGCGCCATGGCGGCAAGGTTATCGTAGAACGAATACGCGACGCCCGCCTGCTTCTTGCGCCCGAAATAGCTGATCGGCACGCCAAACGCCTCGATCCGCCGCCCGATCGCCTTGCCGATCCGGCCAAAACCGATCATGCCGATTGTGCGGTCACGCAGGCTGCCGGCGGTGAGCGGGTAGTCACCCTCCTTCGCCCAGCGCCCGGCGCGCAGATAGGCCTCGGCCTGCGGCAATTCTCGGACCGTGTTGAGTAGCAGCGCGATTGCCGTATCGGCGACTTCCTCGTCGAGCACGCCGGGCGTGTTGGTGACGACGACACCTTGCTTCGCCGCGGCTGCCAGATCGATCGAATCGTAGCCCACGCCGACGTTGCCGATGATCTTGAGCTTCGGCATTTGCGCCATCATGGCTGCGTCGGTCTTCACGCCGGTATGCGCGCCCGTGCAGATGGCGACGACGCGTGGCCCGATCTCGGCGATCAACTTGCTTTTGTCAGCGGCCTTGTCGAGCCAATGCACCTCGTAGCTGGCGGCAATACCGTCCGCCACCAGCGGCATCTGGATTCCAGTCGACAGCAGGATCGGCTTCGTCATGGGAACTCCTCATGGTCGGTGATTGGGGCTCGGTGTCGCATGGGCTTGGCCGACTGCCAACAGCGGCTGTGCGAGATTGTGGCGATATTGTGGGGGGCTTCTATTCCACCGCGAATGATATTTCGGCAATTCGGAGATGGACCCTACGGCGGAACGTGCGCATTGTCCGACCACTCGCCGACGCTCGTAGACCCGATGGCGCCTGACGCGGGGTCAGGCGAGCGGCAGCGGGCTAAAGGGCTCTCCCCTCATCGGGCGAGCCCTTTTGCGTTTTGGGAGATGGGGAGAAAAATGGGGACAGTCACCATTTTGGGCACCTTCCGGCCGATGCAGCTGGCCACTCAGGAGACATTTTCCGGCCCACGCCCCCGTTAACGGGCGACTGGTGACATGGCGCGCGCGTTGCGCACGACGTTGATGATGAGCGTCTAAAATGGTGACGGTCCCCATTTCTTGGCGTTTAAATCATATGATAGCTGCCCAGCCTCGTCCGAGCGGCCGTCGCGGATCAGGTTGGAGCGAAATTGGTAACTGTCACGCTTTTCTCGCTTTCAAATGGAATGCGACCCGCGGAGGCGGCATAAATTGCTCCTGCATTAACGGGTAGCAACAAAGCCGCGTAAACGGCGCGCGCATATTCTAGAACCTCTCCCTTTGTCCACTGAGCGGTGGTGTTGCTTCCATTAGGATACGATGCCAAGCTAGACGCACCGGGCGGCAAAAGATAGTCTGGCACAGCGAGCAAATCATGCAGCCACCAGATTACAGACACGACGCCAATCGGCATATGGTCAAAGACCATCGCGGCAGTACCCGTCCGGGCG
>JANLQP010000331.1:0-5575 GCA_031367895.1 Hyphomicrobiales bacterium | reverse complement strand
GCCGCACTTCCGTGCTTGGCAATGATCGCATCGTACTTGCTTTGATCCTTGGCGAGGATGTCACTGCGCGCGCTGATTTCGGCCTCCAGGAGTCTTCGGGCGAGGCGCCGCAGGTCCGCCTCCCCCAAGGTCAAACCCAAGCTCTTGGCCATCCCGACGGCCACGGCAACGTGGTCAGCAATATCGGCAAGTGCGCGCTGTCTTTCGACGGTGGCCAATTGCCCCTTCTGCGTGGCTTGGACGCTACACAGGAGCATTTCTTCAATCGTCATCTGATCGGCGAACGTGTTGAACCATTCGGTGTTGGGGTGCGCGATGTAGTCGCCACGGAGGAATCCATCGCGGTCGGCGCGCGCCTTGGCAAGGAGGTCACTTCTCCAGGCGAAGTCATTGTCTACGACGTCCTGGTAGAACTCGTCGCCCAGTCTCTGGAGTTTGTTCGCGTCGAGCGGGGTTGTCAGCGGCTGCCTCGGGGTCGATACGAGGCCCTGCCGATGTGTCTCGAAGTCATCGCTGATCCGCTTGGCCTCGATGACGATCAGGCGGCGAGCGTCCACAGCGTCCTTGGTCCGCAGCGAGTACGTGACCTCGCGCTTTCCGTATGTCTCGGCAATGTCGACGGGCACTGGTGCACGCACGTAGTACGTACTGCCACGGGTCGTCAGCCAGGGGTGTTTCGCCATCTCACGCATACCCGCACTGTAACACATCACTGTAACAGTCGGGTTAGTGGAAGGGCCTGGAATCAACGACTTAAGGTCGATCAAGGACTTAAGGGGGATTTGGCTCCGCGGGTAGGGCTCGAACCTACGACCGTCCGATTAACAGTCGGATGCTCTACCACTGAGCTACCGCGGAACACGCGTCGAGCGTCTTGTCCACGACAAGGCGCGACGCGGGCTGTGTGTACGCGAAAATCAGACCTGAGTCTACACCGCGAAATTCGGTGGGATATCCGGCCGGCTCACAATCGATCACTTTCTCCAGACCGGCATGGAGAGGCTGACGCGCGGTTACGCGGCCCGTCTCGTCAAGGAGGGCATCACGGTCAACGCGATTGCCCTCTCGCTGGTCGAAACCGGCATGATGCCGCCACCGCACGTATCTGCGCGCGCATCCCGCTTGGCAGGCTCGGCCGTCCGCAGGAGGTGGCGCAGGCAACCGTCATGATTCTCGGCCATGCCTACATGACCGGCCAAACCGTGCAGCTCAGCGGCGGCATGAGTTTTCTGTGAGCGTTTGCTATTCCCGAGCCGACCGGGCAAGACAAACTCAAGTCCACACATGAAGCCGGAGCCGATGCGACATGAGCCAACCGCACCTGCTGGTCCTCCTCGAGGCTGATGCCGCCACGCGGGCCGTTATCGCCGAGACGATCGGCGACGCCGCGCGCATTACGTATCTCGGCGATCTCGGCGACAACGCCCGCGCTGACGCGCTTGCCACAGCAACGGTCGTCATGGCGCGCAACACGGCGCAGGAACTGCGGGCCGGCGAGGCGGATCTGATTAAAGGCGCCCGCCTGTTGCAGTTCGTGACGGCCGGCATCGACTACATTCCGCTCGCGCAGTTTCCCGCTCAACTACCGATTGCGGCCAATGGCGGCGCCTATTCGGAACCCATGGCAGAACACGCAGCGGCGCTGGCATTCGCGGCTGCAAAACGCATCATCGTCGAGCACGGCAAGCTCACACGCGGCGAGTTCGACCAGTTCCGCCAGAACCGCATGCTAGCCGGCAGCACGTGCGGCATCCTGGGGTTCGGCGGCATCGGCGTCGCGACGGCCCGCCTGATGCGCGGGCTCGGATTGAAAGTGCATGCCATCAATCGGCGTGGCAACACCAACGAGCCGGTGGACTGGATCGGCACGGAAGTGCAATTGGACGACTTGCTGCGCGCGTCGGACGTGCTGGTGCTGAGCTTGCCGTTGACGCCGAAGTCGAAAGGGGTGATCGGCGCCCGCGAACTTGCACTCATGAAGCGCGACGCAATCCTGATCAATCTCGCGCGCGGGGAGATCGTCAACGAAGCCGCGCTCTACACGCATCTGAAGGCGACGCCGGCGTTCACGGCCTGCATCGACGCCTGGTGGATCGAACCAGTGCGGCACGGTCACTTCCGGATGGACCACCCGTTCCTGGAGTTGGCGAACGTGATCGGCTCGCCACACAACTCCGCGTCCGTCAAAGGCTGGCGCTTCACCGCGATCCGCCGCGCCACCGCGAACGCCCGCCGTGCACTCGTGGGCGAATCGCCGCTGCATCTCGTGCCCGCCGAGGATCGCATGATGTGAGGGACGGTTGGCGCAATCGGCGAAGCCGCTTTGCGCCGAACGAACGGCGATCGCCTGCTGTATCGGTGGTTCAGCGTTTCGCTGGATGCACCCAACGTACTACGCGCCACCGCAAACCCTCACACCACCAGCCCATCCAGCGCCTTCGCGCCGGCACTGTCTGGGAACACGGTCTTGCCCAGCGCGCCGTCCGGGATGCCGAGATGGTCGCGTAGCACGCCCTTCAGCACGACGCGCAGATCCATCGTCGGTTTCAGATCGCGATTTTCGTAGAGTGCTTGCTCACCGAGGCCCGGCCAATCGGCGATCACGCGGCCGCCTTTCACGGCGCCACCGACGAGCAACGCCGCCATGCCGGTGCCGTGGTCCGTGCCCTCGGTGCCGTTGACGCGCGCGGTGCGGCCGAACTCCGTCGCAATGACGACGATCGTCTCTTGCCAGGCCGCGCCGAGACCATCGTGTAGCGCGCGGATCGCGGCATCGAGTCCCGCCAGCCGATTGCCGAGCTGGCCTTGCACGACGCCTTCGTTCGCATGCGTATCCCAGCCTCCGTAGCTCAGTGCGCCAATGCGCGGACCGTCGGTTGCAGCCAGGAACTTTGCCGCTGCTTCGGCTGCATCGACGAAATCACGGAACTGGCGCTGCGGTGGTGCCGCAGCCTTTGGCGCGGCTTGCTGCGGCGCAGGATTTGCAGGCGTTGCCGGTGCCATTTCTGGCGTCATCGCCGGATTGACCGCTGGCTGCGCGACAGCGGGTTGTGCCGGCGCATTTGCCCCCGGAGTCATCGCATAAGCCGACAGCGAGATGCGGTCGATCTCCAAACCCTCGGCAAAAGCTTTCGCAAGCTTTGCGTCGGTCACACCATAGAGATCGTTCAGCCTCGCGATGGTCGACTCGCGCAGCGGCAGATTGTACGTCTTGGGAATCCACGACAGCACCGGCGCCTGTCCGCGCATGACGAGCGGCACCACCGCGCCCATCGCCAGGCCCTTCTTCGGCGCCGCGTTGCCAGCCGCCGGCAGCCCTGCCAACGCACGATTGAGCCAGCCATCCTCGATGCGTCCGGTGCCGGGGTAGCCGCTTTCCAGCACGTCCTGCCCGTCAAAATGCGAGCGGCCGCGATAAGGCGTCGCCACCGCATGCACACCGAGCGCTTGTTTCTTCTGCATGAGCCCGTGCAGGAAAGGCATATTCGAGTTGAGCGCGAACATGCCGTCCAGCGGCAAGCCCGCGCCGTTGCCACTAGCCGGGATCGCGAGATTGCCGCGGAGTTTGTGATATTCGGGGTCGCCGACCGGCGCCAGCATCGAGATTCCGTCGAGGCCGCCACGCAGCACCACGAACAGCAGCCGGGGATCGCGCGTCCCGGCGATCGCCCATTTCGGAATGAAACTCCAGAGCGCGAGACTCGCGGCACTGCCCTGCAACAGGCGGCGACGCGAGAGCAGCGCATGTTCCGCGCAATCGGTGTGGGAACGGCTCATGTACATCTCCTCAAAACTCAGCGCCGCAGAAACTCCGGCAACATCACCAGCAGCTCGAAGCCCTGCTCGCGGGATTCCGCACGCGAGATCGCAGCCCGGGATTCATCGCCGAGCTGGTCGCCGAGCAGCTCCACCGCGAGCATGCGCGGGTCGGTCAGCTTGTCCATCTGCTTCGCCAGCATCTCGGCGATGCGCAGCCGTTCGCGCACCGCGGATGGTCCCATCCACGCGTCATCCTCGTCCGGCCAGCCTTTCGGTGACGGCACTTGCCACATCGGTTGCCCGAGTGCCGCCGCAAGACGGCCGATCTCGGTCGCTTTCGGGCGGATTCCGAAGCCACGCGCGATCGAGATCGAGAAATCGTAGGGCGGCACCACCTTGCGCGGCTTCGAAGCCCATAGCTCCGGTGCCTCGACAAGCGCCTTCGTCACCGCCGCGAGGTCGCCGTCCGTGCGCTTGAACGTATCCGCCAGCTTTGCAGGCAGCGATTTCGGCGCGTCGTCGGCGAGGAAATGGCGGGTGAGCTTCCCGGCAATATGCTGCGCCGTCGCTGGATGCCGCGCGAGATCGGCCAGCACCTCGTCGCCGGACGCAACCCCCTTGTCCTCGTAACGCTTGCCAGCGACGGTCCAGGCGCCGGGCTCATGCCGCGGCGGCGTGAACAGAAACTTGCCGGCTTCCGTGTTCGGCTGATTGAGATTGCCAACAGTCCAGCCTGTCAGAATCCGCGCGAAGTTCGTGACGTCGTCCTGCGTGTAGCCGCCGTTCACGCCGAGCGTATGCAATTCCAGAATCTCGCGCGCCAGGTTCTCGTTGAGGCCACGGCCGCGGTTCTTGCCGGCCTGGCTGTTCGGTCCGACCGAAAAATGGTTGTCGAGATAGATCAGCATCGCCGGGTGGCGCGCCGAGGCCTTCAGCATGTCGCCGAACCGGCCGAGCACGTGCGGGCGGATGACCTCGCGCTCGTAGCCGCCACAGAGGCCGCGCACCTGACCTTTCGCGGCAGAAATGCAGAAATGATTCGACCAGAACTGCACGAGGCGCTCGAGCAGCGGCGTCTCCGTTGTGATCGCACGGTCGATGCGCGCCGACATTTCGTCCACGAACGCGTCACGGCGGATACCGGCCGCTTTCACAGGTGGAAGTGGCGCGCCTTTACCGGCGGGAGCTTTGGGAACTGGTGGCAGCAGCGCACCGGGAATGGCCGTGACGTCCGGTTTCCCGCCCTTTTGCGCCTCTTTCGCGGCCTTGATCTCCATCTGGGCACGCTGCGCTTCGGCAAAAACGACATAGCTCGGATCGAGATCTGGATCGTCCAGATGTACAGCGGCAGGCTGCTTCAATTGGGCTGCAACAAACCCGCGCGGGTCAGATGCCACGCGCTTCAGATCGCCCGGGCGAGCGCCCAGACCAAACCGGCGAAGGGCGACAGCGGCTTCACGTGTGGACATGTCGGTGTCCTCGGTCGAACAATTGGGTTCAGTCGAGCTAACGTACCGGTCTCGAGATTCCGTCGCGTTAGGGCGTTGGATGGCAGGGGCTATCTACGGCCATCCTGGGGCAGTAACGAGGCACGGTTAACAAACGGTCAAAACCTGTATGAGTTGGCTTCTCATCCTTGCGCTCGGACTGGTCGCGGGTACCGTTGGCGGTGTCGTCGGGTTCGGCGGCTCGACAATCATTCTGCCCGCGCTGGTCCTGACGTTCGGCCCGAAGGAAGCCGTGCCGATCATGGGGATCGCCGGATTTCTCGCAAACCTCGCTCGCGTCGCCGTCTGGTGGCGCGAGGTCGATTGGC
>JANLQP010000323.1:0-2073 GCA_031367895.1 Hyphomicrobiales bacterium | reverse complement strand
CCTGTGCGCACGTACCCATTCAGCAACAAGGAGTTCTGGGAGGTATACACCCGCGCGCTCGAAGGCGACGGCGCCCAGTTCCTCAGTGCGTTCGACCAAGTGACAGCGAAGATGGTCAACGACGGCGCCGAGGTGATCATCCTTGGCATGGAGTTCACCGCTGCCCTACTGCACAAGCTCGGGCGCGGCTTCATGACCAAGGAAGGCGTGCCCTGCCTGGACGTCGCCGCCGCGGGCGTCAAGACCCTCGAGTCGCTCGTCGGACTGAAAACGAGCCGTGGCGTGCAAAAGAGCCAAGAGAGCGCCTTTCGCACGCCGCCGCCCGAGTTGCTTGCGGCCGCGCGCGACTACCAGAGGAAGAATGTGCCTTGAGCGGTCGCCGCAAGTTTTCGCGGGCGCTGGTAGCGCTGTTGGCGCTAGGTGCGGCAGGAGCGGCCCTGGCGCAGGAGTGGGCGCCGACGCGGTCTATGCGCATCATCGTTCCGTTCGCGCCGGGCGGCACCACCGACATCCTCGCCCGTCTGCTGGCGCAGAACCTCACGGAGTCCCTCGGGCAGAGCGTGGTCGTCGAGAACCGGTCTGGCGGCAACACCGTTATCGCCACCGAAGCACTGGTACTCGCCCCGGCCGACGGCTACACGCTGGGCATCATTGCCTCGCCCTTTGTGGTCAACAATACGCTGGGCAAAAGCCTTCCCTACCACCCGGTCAACGACTTCCAGCCCCTGACGCTGCTTGGCCGCATTAGCCTCGTGCTTGTGGAGCATCCGGCAGTCAAGGCGGATTCGCCGCGGGATATTGTCGCGCTGGCGCAGACGCAGCACCTGAACTTAGGCTCCGGTGGCAACGGCACTGCCAGCCACCTCGCGGGCGCCCTGTTCAAACTAAGGACCAAGGGCAATTTCACCCATGCCCCGTATCGTGGGGGCGCCCCGGCCATGAACGACCTTCTCAGCAACCAAATCCAGTTCATGTTCAACGCCGTCGGCTCGACGCTGCCGTACATCAAGAGCGGGAGATTTCGTGCCTTGGCCGTCACGGGTTCGAGGCGTTCGTTAGCGTTGCCCGAGGTGCCGACCATGGCCGAGGCGGGCTTTCCGGACTTCGAGTTGTACGAATGGTTCGGTCTGATATTGCCGGCAAACACTCCTCCGGAAGTCGGCCAGCGCCTAGGCCGCGAAATCGCGCAGTTTGTTCGTCGGCCGGACATCTTGGCTAAGGCCGAGGGGCTTGGACTGGAGCTGGTACAGCAGACGCCGTCCGAATTCCGCCAGTATCTGGAGGACGAGACCAAGCGCGTCCGCGAAATCGTCAGGGATGGAAAGATCCAGCTCGACTAGCGGCGCCATGACAAGCCTTTCCGACCTGCAGTTCATTGGCCAGGGATTGCAGCGCCCGGAATGCGTGCTGGCCCACTCGTCGGGTTACTTGCTGGCAAGCGATGTCGGCGGCACAGGAGGCGTATCGGTCATTTCCCCGAGCGGCGACGTTCGAAGGATTGTGGCTAAGGCGTCCGGGCTCCAGCTAAAGCCGAACGGCATCGCGCTACTGCCTGATGGCGGCATCCTGCTCGCGCATCTCGGGCAGAACGACGGCGGCGTCTACCGGCTCGATCCCGATGGATCTGTCGAAGCAATCCTGACTGAGATCGGCGGCTCGCCTTTTCCCCCGACCAACTTCGTGCTGCACGATGCAAGGGGTCGGACTTGGATCACCGTCTCGACGAGAAAACAGCCGCGCCAGCTGGATTACCGACCCGATGCACGCGAGGGATTCATCGTGCTCATCGACTCGCGTGGGCCGCGCATCGTGGCGGACGGCCTCGGCTACACAAACGAATGCGCGTTGCACCCGGACGGCGAGCGCCTATTCGTCAACGAAACTTTCGCGCGGCGCGTTACGGCGTTCACGATTCGCGCCGACGGCACGCTGGCGAACCGTGAAGTCGTTGCGCCCTTCGGCGCGGGCACCGTCCCTGACGGCCTCGCCTCCGACGCCGAGGGTGGAGTGTGGTTCTCCTGTATCGTCTCCAACCCGGTTTTCTGCGTCGCCCCGGACGGCGCGCAGGACATC
>JANLQP010000311.1:0-2017 GCA_031367895.1 Hyphomicrobiales bacterium | reverse complement strand
GCGTTTTCAACGTGGTGCTCAGAACCAGTCCTGCCTCGTGGAGACGCTGACCGGCATCGAGACGATTGCGCATCGGCACGCGGAACTGACCCCCGTATTGCCTCAACTGACAATGTTACCAAGGCCGTGCTCAGCGATTATTGATGGCGGCGGAACAGCTGCCTTGTCGCCGGCCATCAACGCACCAGCAGCCTTGCGTCGCAAAGCCTTCAGCAAGCGCTGTACGGTGGTGTGTTGCGGCGGTCCGAACTGACCGGGGCATCGCTCGGCCAAGCGATCGAGGATGACAAGCGCCGTGATGCGTGGCTCGGCCGCCAGCCAGCGCGCGATATCATCGGCGTGCGGGTCGAGCACGGACGGCATCCGCACGCGCGTCTTGTAGGGCTTGTGCATGCGTCGATGGATGACGCGCTGCTCGCCGCGATGCACGTCATTGCCGAGCCCCTTTGCGAACGTCGCGAGATCCGGCGCCGCTGATGGTTCGGTCACTGTTGCCGCGATCTTGCCTGCGCGACAATCAACGCGCGTGCCGAGCTCCGTTTGTGCCGCACGCACCTCGGCCAGAAGTGCGACGGGATCGAGCGTGCGATAGAGTTCTCGCAAGCGCGTCTTGACCGCCTTGCTCACCTTCGGATGCGCCAGTGCGCGTGCATAAGGCGTCGCCGGAACGTGATAGCGCTTGATCACCCTCGCGCCTTCACGTCGTTTGTCCTTCAATTTGAATGACGGCTGGAAGAAGTTCGTGTGCAGCCGCGACGCCGCATACAAGCGGACCAGAACGCGTGCCGTTTCGATGCCCTCGAAGCGGCCGTAGCCGATCAGACGACGCACCACCGCACCATTCTTCTGCTCAACGAAAGCCTGATCGTTCTTCTTGTAGGCCCGGGAGCGCGTCACCTCGATCTTCTGTGAGCGACACCAAGGGACAACAACGTCGTTCATGAAAGCGCTATCGTTGTCGAAGTCGGCGCCGAGAACAATCCACGGGAACAGGCTCTGTGCACGTTCCATCGCCAGCACGACAAGCCCGCTCTCGCGCGTCACCAGCGGCATGCACTCGGTCCAGCCGGTCGCGACGTCGACCATTGTCAATGTCTGGATGAAGGAGCCGGCGACCGACGTGCCTCCGTGAGCGACCATGTCGACTTCGCAGAAGCCGGGAGCAGGATCGTTCCAATCATTGAACGTCCGGATCGGAACCTCGCGCCGGATAGCCGAATAGAAACCGACCCGCCGGCGCTTGCCGCCGGCCGCCGCGATCTTGGTGTCGACGAGCAAGCGATCGATCGTCGCCGCGCTGACGGCCAGAACCAGAGCGCGATCGGTCTTTCCCAGATTGAGCCGGCCGTGTCGCTCCAGCGCCGGCAACAACGTCGGGATCATCACCTTAAGCCGCTTGCCGCAGATCCGATCGGAGGCTTCCCAAAGCGCCACCAGTGCATCCTTGATCGTTGCGCCGTACGTCGACTTGCGCTGACGTGGTCCGGCGGGTTCGATCTTCGGCTGATCGGCAAGCTTCCTCACCGCGTGCTTGCGATGCCACCCCGCCACCTTGCACAGCTCGTCGAGTATCCGACCCTTCGCTGCTCGCCCCGCCAATCGATAGCGTTCCGCTACCGCCGCCGATATCTCACGCCGCGCGCTCATGCTGATCTGTCCCGCCATTTGCGACACCGATCCGATTCGGTATCGCAACCCCAGTCCTGGCGGACACTTCTCCGGTCACATTCTTAGTGAGGCAATGCGGGTTCGGGGGTTAGAGTTAGGCGCCGATTGCCAGCGGGCGTCCGACGGATCCCGATTTCAAGTGGGTCAACACGGGCCTCGGCAATGTCAAATGCGCAATCACCGGCACCTGTCGGTCGTGCGACATGCGTCACACCGGCCGCTATCTCGCCGGCTACGAGTGGCGCTTCAACCGCCGCTTCGATCTGCCAGCACTTCTCGGCCGCCTTGGCCGGGCGGCGGCAGAAACCGAACCGCGGCCCTACCGAAAAATCGCCGCTGTCAGGCCAAA
>JANLQP010000305.1:0-6224 GCA_031367895.1 Hyphomicrobiales bacterium | reverse complement strand
TCGGCCTGCTTGAAGGTCGGCCTGCTTGAAGGTCGGCCTGCTTGAAGGTCGGCCTGCTTGAAGGTCGGCCTGCTTGAAGGTCGGCCTGCTTGAAAGTCGGCCTGCTTGAAAGTCGGCCTGCTTGAAAGTCGGCCTGCTTGAGACAATCGGTCGGTCGGAGTAAGCCGGCCAATTCGGAACGAACAGTCTTGAGCGTTTCCCCGGCGATGTCCGACATTCCTGGAACACCACCGAAGTTTGTAGCCGTTGCCTGAGCACGTGCGGCCGGACTTCACCGGCGCACCGAACAGCGTCCCATCGGCGACGGGGCCGGTTCACTGCGACCTATCGTTGGAGGATGCCCATGAGCAAGGCGCTGATCGGCCGCCGCAACGCGCCGGTGCTGCCACCGACGACGCCCCGCATCGGGCTCGCTCTCGGTGGCGGCGGTGCACGTGGTCTGGCCCACATCCTGATGCTGGAAGCGCTGGAGGAACTGGGCGTGCGCCCGGCCGCCATCACCGGCACGTCGATCGGCGCGATCTATGGCGCGGCGCTGGCCTCCGGCCTCAAGGCGTCGCTGATTCGGGCGCACACCGAGGAGACGCTGTCGCAACGGTTCGATCTTTTCCGCCAGCTCCTGTCGGCCCGCGCCGAACCATTGTCGAAGCTCTTCAAGTTCTTACCGCTGCGAGCCGCGCTCCTCAATCCCCATGCGCTGCTCGATATCGTCCTGCCGTCAGGTGTTGCGACCGATTTCGCGAACCTTGCCACCCCACTGCAGATCGTGGCCACTGACTTCTACGCACAGGAAGCGCTAGTCATCTCGAAGGGCCTGCTGCGGCCGGCAATCGCTGCCAGCATCGCACTGCCGGCGCTCTTCCAGCCGGTCGTCATCGGCGGCCGGGCACTGGTGGATGGCGGTCTCGTCAATCCGCTGCCATTCGATCTGTTGGGCCAAAACGTCGACATCACCGTCGCGATCGACGTTTCGGGCGGCGGTCGCGAGCCCAACGCGACGGGCGTCCCAACGGCCTACGAAGCAGTCATCACCGCATCGCAGATCCTGCAGCGTTCGATCGTGCGCCAGAAGCTGAAAAGCGCGCAGCCCGACATCTATATCGACGTCGACGTCGGTCACTTCAACGTGCTGGAGTTCCACCGCTTCCGCGAGATCCTCGTAGCGGCAGCACCGGCCAAGGCGGCGCTGAAGCGCCAGCTGGAGAAGGTCCTCGGCAGCCTGACGGTTGCCGAAGTCGCAACTGTCGCCGAGCTTGCGCCGCCAGCCGACCCGCCCGAAACGCCCGAGAAGAAGCGCCGTTTGCCCCTGCCGCGGGCTCTGAAACGCAAGCATTGAGTTCGCTGGTTGTTCTCGACAGAGCCGGAACGCCGCATTTCCCACACCTCGAACGTGGTCCATCTCTCGTCCCGAAAGGAGCACGCGCATGGCAAAAGACCAGGACGGCTTCCGCATCGACATCGATCTTAACCACGCCGAGCGTGAGGGCGAACGCATCCGCAGTTGGCTGACCGCGCTGCGCCGGCGCCACGATCTCGCGCGCTTCGAGTACACCCGCCTCGTCCAGATCGTGCCGGCCGGGCCGACGCACAGTCATCCGATCCTGACGCTCGGCACCCGCTTCGCCGAGACCGAGGACCACCTGCTTGGCACCTATCTGCACGAGCAGATGCACTGGTATCTCTGGCGGCTCGGCGGCCCCGACCACGATCCGATCGAGCCGTTCTTCAATGAACTCGTGCGCCGCTATCCGAAGGCACCGACCCGGCTACCGGAGGGCGCGCGCAGCTACGAGCAGACGTATCTGCATCTCGTCGTCTGCTGGCTCGAGATTGCGGCTGTCACCGAAATCATCGGCCGCGAGCGCGCCGAAGGTCTGTGTTCGACCCAGTGGGGCTACCGCTGGATCTACCGCACCGTGCTCGAGGACTGGGATGCGCTCGGCCAGCTGCTACTCGAACACGGCATCCTGCCGCTGCGCACGCCGTTGGAACTCGAGGCGGCAGAGCAGATCCGTCGCGGTCGCGGGGCGAAACCTGCCGTTATCGCCGGCCGGCGAAAAACGCGACCAGCAGCGCCGAAGCCTCCGTCGCGGCAATCCCGCCGTAAACGTCCGGCGCGTGGTGGCAGGTCGAGTGGTTAAAGACTCGCGGGCCGTGCTCGACGCCGCCGCCCTTCGGGTCGCTGGCACCGAAATAAAGCCGCCGTATGCGCGCGAAGGAGATGGCGCCGGCACACATCGGGCAGGGCTCCAGCGTCACCGTCAGATCGCAATCGGTGAGGCGTTCGGAGTCTAGGTGAGCACAAGCCGCGCGAATGGCCAGCATCTCGGCGTGTGCTGTGGGATCGTTCAATTCACGCGTGCGGTTGCCAGCCACGGCTAGGATTGCGCCATCCGGCCCGGAGACGACCGCACCGACCGGCACTTCGCCGCGCTCGGCCGCCGCTTTGGCTTCGGCGAGTGCCTTTGTCATGTGGCTGTTTGCCGGAGGCAGTGCCATAAGAGTGTTCCTGGATCGATAAGGCTTAAGAACGAGCACATGCGCGACAAACAACAGCGGCCAAGACCGGATCGCGATCGCAGGTCCGGCCCGCGGTCCGAGGGCGCAGAGCGTCCGCGGCACAAACCCGGGCAGCGCCGTAGCAGTGGCCCGGCCGCCAAACCTGCGCTCGAGCCCGAAGCCTCCGGCGCCCCATCCGGCCCGATGCGCATCGCCAAGGCGTTGGCGCGGGCCGGGCTCTGCTCGCGCCGCGATGCCGAGCGATGGATCGCCGAAGGCCGCGTCTCCGTCAATGGCCGCGTTCTGGCGTCGCCCGCGCTCGACGTCGGCCCGTCCGACAAGATCGTTGTCGACGGCAAGCCGCTGCCGACCCAGGAGGCGCCGAAACTCTGGCGCTATCACAAGCCCAAAGGCCTCGTCACCACGCACAAGGATCCGGAGGGCCGGCCGACGGTATTCGAGAAGCTGCCGAAGGAACTCGGCCGCGTCATCTCGGTCGGGCGGCTCGATTTCAACACCGAAGGCCTGCTGCTGCTGACCAACGACGGCGCGCTCGCCCGCCACATGGAGCTGCCGGGCACCGGCTGGTTGCGCCGCTACCGCGTGCGTGCGCACGGCCGCGTCACGCAGGAGGCGCTGGACAAGCTCAAGGCCGGCGTCGAGATCGAGGGCGTGCGCTATGGGCCGATCGACGCGACCGTCGACAAGGATCAGGGCGCCAACACCTGGCTCTCGATCGGCTTGCGGGAAGGCAAGAACCGCGAGGTGCGCACGATCCTCGGTTCCCTCGGCCTCGACGTCAACCGGCTGATCCGCGTCTCGTTCGGGCCGTTCCAGTTGCTGGATCTGGCGCCCGGCAACGTCGAGCCGGTGAAGGGCCGCGTGCTCGTCGATCAGCTTGGCAACACGATCGCGCGCGAGATGGGGCTGATGCAGGAAGGCGACGAGCGCCGCGCGCGGGCTGTGCGCAAGACGGACACCGTGCGCGCCGACGAGGACGAGACGTGAGGGTCGTCGCCGGCAAATTCCGCGGCCGCGCGCTGGCGACGCCTGCCGATCAGCGGATCCGCCCAACGTCGGATCGTGTCCGCGAGGCCGTGTTCAACATCCTCACGCATGGGCCGGCAGCTGTCGCGATCGAGGACGCGGTTGTGCTCGACCTCTTCGCGGGCACCGGCGCGCTAGGTATCGAGGCGCTGTCGCGCGGCGCGCGCTCGTGTTTGTTCGTCGAGGAAGAACCGGAGGCGCGCGGTCTCATCCGGCGCAACATCGAGGCGTTCGGCCTCACCGGCGTCACGCGCATTTACCGGCGCGACGCGACGGACCTTGGCGACGCCGGTAACCGCGACCCGTTCACGCTGGTTTTCCTGGACCCACCCTACGGCAAGGGCCTTGGCGAAAAGGCGCTCATGTCGGCCGCGGCTGGCGGTTGGCTCGTGCCCGGCGCATCGATCGTGCTCGAGGAGCGCGAGGGCATGGCGATCGCCTGGCCGGCAGGATTCTCTGTGCTCGACCAGCGGACCTGGGGCGATACGATGGTCGCGTTCGCGCACTTCATGGGCACCGCCGCGTGAGCCAGGCGCCCACAGCCGCGCCCGAGGTCGAACATGCCGGCCTCAACGGTTGGGTCGAGGCCGGGCTGTTCGCCATCGCGCTCTCGGTTCTGAATGTCACCTACGGCATCGGTCACCAGATCGGCGCGCATCCGGTCGCATTCCTGGTTTACGCCATGCCAGTCGCCGCCTCGACGCTGCTGACGTTCACCGGCGCCGGCCCGAACTGGTGGCCGATCATCCGGCACCCGCTCAGTTATGCGGTTGGCGGTGGCATCATCGCCATGGAGGCGGTCTACTACGTCCTGCTGAACTACACGACGCCGACGGACGGCAGCCTGCTCGTGCGCCTGAACGTTCCGGCAGCAGCACTGTTCGGGCTGCTGCTTGGGCGCCGGCCGGCAGCGCTGGGTGTGGCTGGCCACGCCATCGTGGTCGCGGCGATCGCGTGGTACGCGCTGGCGCTGCTGCCCGGTGACCGCGCCATGAGCCTGCTGCTCGCCGGCAGCTGTGGCTTGATCATGAGCATGCGTGCCTTCGCCACGGAGTTTCACCCGTGGAACCGCGCTGCACACACCATCGCCGAGAAAATGCAGGTGACCGGCCTCGTGCTGCTCGTCACGTCGTTCATGGGCGCTGCCGTCATCTTCGGCCTGATGGCGCTCGTCGCACATGGCCGCATGCAGCAACCAGCGTGGTTGCCGCAGATGCATCACTTTCTACACCCGCCGACGATCGCGCTCAGCCTGTTCATGGGCACCGTCGTGCTGACCGCCATGCAATACCTGGGTTTCTCCGTCGTCGTGAAAATCCAAGCGCAGAACTTCGTCGCGACCACGGCGTTGATCCCGCTGGTGACGCTGATGCTCCAGATCGTGGTTGTGCAACTCGGCATCCTGGCGCCGCTGCCGCTCGAATGGCGCGTGCTGCCGGCGATGCTTGCCGTTGCTGGCGGCGTTCTCATCGTCCTTTGGTCGGCACGCAAGCGCACATAGGCGGGGGGGAAACGACATGTCCGATATCACGCTGAAGGTCGACGCGCTGAAGCCGCAGGATTGCTACAAGCTGCTCTCGGCGATCATCGTGCCCAGGCCAATCGCGTTCGTCTCGTCGATCAGCGAGACCGGCGTCGTCAATGCGGCGCCCTACAGCTTCTTCAACATGTTCGCGGAGGCGCCGCCCACCATCGTGCTCGGCTTGCACTGGCGCCCTGACACGACGCTGAAGGATACGACCGCCAACATCCGCCGCAGCGGCGAGTTCGTCGTCAACATGGTGGACGAGGACCTGGCGCAGGCGATGAGCGATTCAGCCATCGATTTCCCGCCCGGTATCAGCGAGACCGACGCGCTCGGCATCGAGATGGCGCCCTCGATCGTGATCAAGCCGCCGCGCATCAAGGCCGCGCCCTTCGCGCTCGAATGCCGCAAGACGGTCGGGCTTTCCTTCAGCGAGGAGCGCGAACTGCTGGTCGGCCAGATCGTCGCGATCCATGCCCGCGACGGCCTCCTTGATCCCGAGCGCTTCTACGTCAACATGCAGAACTATCGTCCGGTCGGCCGCCTGCACGGCAACCTCTATTCCTACCAGCGCGAGATCTTCGAGCTGAAGCGCCCGAGCTACGAGGATTGGGTGAAGGCCGGATCGAAGAAGACGGAGGGATAAAATGGAGGTTGGGTTGGCCGGCCAATGATGGCGTGATCTCGTGGGCGCCGAACGCTACGTCATCCAACATCGCGGGCGCTGGACAGTGTTGGCTCACGGGCGGGCGCGAACCTTGAATTGACGATCGTCCGCTGTCCCTCCAACATTAAGCGTTGCCAGAACGAAACGGGTCTAGCAGCAGTGGGCCAGGAGCGGGAGTCGGGCGCGCAATAGACCTGCATCGATATTGCATGACGGCCACGCGCCCATCCGGTCGGTTGCTCCTGCATAATTTTCTCACAAACTTATCCCCCTCGTTTGAGGCTCGTTCAAAGTGGCGCTTCCGTTAGCGTCATTCGAGTCCAACATGTTGCCGTTCCCACTTTCTGACGACGTTCGCCTCACGGTACGGGACGACGGCCGCCTGCCGTACTTGCAGGAGCGCATCGACTCGAGCTGGACCGATGCGATCACGGGCGGCACCTGGCGCACGCTCGACGTGCCCGTCACCAGCGGCCCGGCCGGCAC
>JANLQP010000293.1:0-14483 GCA_031367895.1 Hyphomicrobiales bacterium | reverse complement strand
CGTTGTGCAGATTGTTTGACCTGTGCTTCGCCGCTGCCCGCGCCATCCGGCCGGCTCCCTGCAGGGGAGTCGGATGGCGCAAAGTAAAAGCGATACCGGCGCCTGGCTGGTCGATGACAGGTCGAACATTTTGCTCGCCGGGATGAGACGGCGCATCGCGTCGCGTGGGGCTTGGGGCGCGTAAATCTGACTTGGCGCCTGGCACTGCGCGGAGTAAACAAGTGATATGGGGTCGTGCGGACGCCCCGTGAGGCTCAGGCCCAAGCTCCGTGCGCTGTCGCGCCGGTAATCTTGGGGCCCATGTCGGAATGATCCGGCATTCTTGTCGTCTCCAGACTGCCGAGCTCGACGTTTGGAGGCTCGCGAACATGACGACTGAGCGCCGCCGATTGGCAATTCTCTTTCCCGCAGATGCGAAACAGTTGCTTGCGACCACGTTGGAGCAATCGCGCTTCGCCGACATTGCCGGTGCCTTCCGCGCCGCTGGCGCCGACGTCGTCGGGGCACCGTTTGCCGATGAACTCGTCAACGAAGTCCGCGCGCAACTCCTGGGCATAGATGCTGTCCTGGTCTGGTTCAATCCGATTGAGGCGGGGCGCGACAGGACCATCCTGAATGCGATGCTGCTCGACGTTGCATCGAAAGGTGTCCAAGTGAGCGCTCATCCCGATGTGATCGACCGGATGGGCACCAAGGAGGTGCTGCATCGCACGCGGAGCATGAGCTGGGGCTGCGATACGCGGCACTATGCGACCGTGGCTGCAATGCAGGCGCAGCTTCCTGCAAGCTTGGCGTCGGGTACACCGCGGGTGCTGAAGCAGATTCGCGGCCAGAGCGGTGACGGCATCTGGCAAGTGGCATTGGCTGAGCCACTCGGCACGGGGCTTGCCACGGTTTCGCAGGACACCGCCTTGCGCGTCCGTCATGCCAAGCGTGGCGGCGTCGAAGTGACGATGATCTTGCGTGCGTTCCTTTCGCGGTGCCAGCCCTACTTCGCTTCTGGCGGGGGCATGATCGATCAACAGTATCAATCGCGCCTGCCCGAGGGGATGGTGCGTTGCTACGTCGTTGGCGATCAAGTCGCGGGGTTCGGCGAGCAACGCGTCAACGCGCTCTATCCGGCTCCGCCGGGCGCGTTGCCGAGTGAGGCGCCGCAACCCGGCCCCCGGCACTATTTCCCACCGACCCGTCCGGACTTCCAGCGACTGAAGGAGAAGCTGGAACGTGAATGGATCGCGGAGATGTGTGGTTTGCTGGAACTGGATCGGTCCCAACTCCCCGTCCTCTGGGATGCCGATTTCCTGTACGGGCCGAAGGATCCTGCCGGCGCCGATACTTTCGTGCTCTGCGAGATCAACGTCAGCTCGGTCTATCCGTTCCCCCAGGATGCGCTGCAGCCCCTGGTCGCGAACACCCTGCGACGTATGAATCGTGGCTGAAAAGCATTAATCCCGCGGAACGACGGGCCTCAACATTTCCAGTCTCCACGTTGCGAGCAGATAGCCCTGCGGCCCTCTGGTGGTGACCGGGGGCTTTATCGGCAACGGCATTACGCTAAGCTTCACGAATGGATAGCGAGACCAGGGAGATTGATGATGGCGAGCCACGCGACGGGTGACGGCGGCATTCCACCGCGGGATGCGGGCAAACGGGGCCTCAAGCGCGTGATGACGCTCGGCGGCGCGTACGGCACGCGCAACTATACGGTCAAGGACCTGCGCGACCAGAAGGGCAAGCGCGTATTGGTGGAGACGTTGCCGTTCTCACCCGAAGACGCGGCGGCGGCGGAGGAGGCCGGCATCGATACCATGAAGGTGCGCTTCGATCCCAAGTCACCGCAGTCTGCCGCGGAGATCCGGCGCGCGGCGCCCAACACGTTCATGGCGTTCTCGGTGCCGCTCGTGGCCGCCGCGAGCCCAGTCGAAGCGGTGCGGCTTGGCTACGATGCCATGGCGCTCGGCGCCGATGCCATCATGTGTCAATGGAGCCCGCGCTTTGTCGAGGCAGCCGCAGAGGCCGGCATCCCGGTGCAGGGCCACGCCGGGCTCGTGCCGCGCCGGAGCACCTGGACCGGCGGATTGCGTGCCGTCGGCAAGACACTCGACGAGGCGATGAAGGTGTACCGGGACATCAAGGCGCTCGAGAATGCCGGTGCCTACGCGGTTGAAGTGGAGGTGATCCCGGAGGAGCTGCTACGTGAGATCAGCAAGCGCACGAGCCTGCTCACGTCATCGATCGGCGGCGGCAGCGGCGGCGACATCCAATTCCTGTTTGCCGAAGACATCCTTGGCAACAATCCTCCGCCCTACCCACGGCACTCCAAGCAGTATCGCAACCTCCACAAGATGAAGCAGGACATGCAGCGCGAGCGCGTTGCGGGCTTCAAGGAGTTCGTCGACGAGGTGCGTAGCGGCCAGTTCCCCAAGCCCGAGCACGTCATCAAGGCGACCGGCAACCTCATCGAGACGTTCGTGGCCACCATCGCGAAGGAGAAATAGGCGCGCCTCCAGTCGCGGATGCAGCTGGCCGGACACACCCAATCTCCGCTCCAAGGCACCGAGGATGCCGACAATCGCGTGATTGGCTTCCATCGCACCGGCATGAAACCAATTCGCCACGCCGCGCGTTGATGGCTGAGACAAAACCAATGGGACCGGCTGCAGGGGGCAATGGCCACCCATTCATGAGGCTCGACAATGACCGCTTTACCCAACCATAAATTCATAGCCAGGATCTGTTGTGCAGCTGCGGCAATCGTCTCGCTGCAAATGCCCGCTCGTTCCGCGGAATTTGCAGCTGGTACCGGCTATGGACCAGATCCAATTCTCCCCAACCCATCAAAATCTTGGTTGCCAACGGTCAAGGTAGCTAAGGCGATCGGTTGGAAGGAGGCCGAGATGCCGAAACCCGCCACGGGGTTTCAAGTCGCCAAATTCGCCGCTGATCTCGATCATCCCCGCTGGCTCTATCAGCTTCCCAATGGCGATGTGCTGGTGGCAGAGACAAACGCACCCCCTAAGCCAGCGGGAAAGACCGGGGGTATTTTCGCTTGGGTTCAAGGTCTGTTCATGAAGCGGGCAGGAGCGCGGACGCCGAGTGCCAATCGCATCAGTTTACTGCGCGACGCGGACGGCGACGGCATTGCTGAAATGAAATCCGCATTCATCGAGAACCTGGTTTCTCCGTTTGGCATGGCACTCGTCGGAAACTACATTTATGTCGCCAACGCCGACGCAATCGTTCGCGTACCTTACACGACTGGGCAAACGAGCATCACCGCTGCACCGGAAAGGGTCGCCGACCTGCCGGGCGGCCGCAATCACCATTGGACGAAGAGCTTGCTGGCCAGTGCCGACGGATCAAAGCTCTACGTCGGGGTGGGCTCCAATTCGAACGTGGGCGAAAACGGAATGGAGGAGGAGACCAGCCGAGCCGCCGTGTTGGAGATCGATGTCCAGGCGCGAACACAACGTGTGTATGCGCAGGGGCTGCGAAATCCGGTCGGAATCGATTGGAACCCGGTGACAAACGAATTGTGGGTGGCCGTAAACGAGCGTGATGAACTCGGCAACGACTTGGTTCCCGACTATATGACTTCAGTCAAGGATGGTGGATTCTACGGCTGGCCTTACAGTTATTTCGGTCAAAACGTAGACACGCGCATCACCGCTTCTCGTCCCGACTTGGTGGCTAAGGCGATCAAGCCCGATTATGCACTGGGTTCACACACCGCATCACTGGGCTTGACGTTCGTTCGAAGCCCAATTCCAGGCGTCGGCATGCAGGGCGGTGCGTTGATAGGGCAGCACGGCTCGTGGAATCGAGATCCGCCAACCGGCTATCGCGTGGTCTACGTGGAATTCAGGGACGGCAAGCCCTTCGGCATGCCGATCACCGTGTTGGACGGCTTCCTCAGTGAATCGGGTGAGGCGCGCGGTCGCCCGGTCGGGGTGATCGTCGATCGTCGCAATGGCATCCTGGTGGCGGATGACGTTGGAAACGTGATCTGGCGTGTTTCAGGAATCAAACAATGATGGCCCTATTTCAGGGTCGCCATCAATGGTCTCGGCGACAGCATTGACCCTTGGGCGTGCCAGGGTTCATCACAAGGTGGGAATTGCCGGTCTGCCGGGACGGTTTCGCATACGGTGCGCCGATCAAGTCGAGCGCTGGATCAAGAGCGTGTGGTCGGCCGCTCTACGGGGTCGATCGCACAGCGTTACGATCATTCGCGACCGCGCACCTACACGATCAGCGAAGCAGGCCTACCCCTAGACATCGGGTAGGCCTCATAGGCAAATTACTGTTTCACCGGCGCGCTTTTCATGTCATCGATTTTCTTGGCGGCTTGGTCTTTTAGCTCAACCGCCTTGTCAACGGTCTTTTGACCGATATCCGCGGCCTTTTCTTTGACGGAATCCATCCTTGTCTTTTCGGTTGCCTTGAAAGCCGGCGCCAGTTTGAGATCTTCCTTGCTGATCGCGACGGTGATGACGCGAGTGTTGTCTTTGCTCAGGCCGTACGTGAGAGCGCTGAAGGGAACTGCCACGTGTTTTTCACCGACCCCGAGAAAGCCACCGACTCCGATCACGACGGTACTAATGCGGCCGGCGCGATCAAATACGAGATCTCGGACATCGCCTACGTTTTCCCCTGCCGCATTGAGGACATCCGCCCCGATGAACACATGGGCGAGCCATTCGTTAGCTGGTTGTTCGGTAACGAACGGTATGGCAACCGCGGGCTTCGCCGCCTGTGCCAATGCGTACTGAGAATGGCCCGGGATAAAGGCCAAAGCTCCGGCTAAGATCATCATATTTGGTTTCATGACGTGTCCCTTGCTGGTCTGGTTCAGTTCTGCTGTTCAATTGAAAACTGGTGTGTCGCAAGAGGCGGAATCTGGGCGCGAAAGACTCGCTCAGAGCCGCCCCAAGACGTCCATCACGCGCACTACGCCACAGCTGCGCCGAGCGCCGAGCGCACCGGACGGTGCGGGCTGCGACTTACTTCGTGCGATTCTTGACGCCATCACGACCGGCATCCTTGGCTTTGCCGACGGCCTCCCGAACGTTTCCAGCCGCTTGGTCGACTTTGCCGTCCGTCTCGAGCTTTCTGTTCCCGACCAGTCTTCCAACCGTCTTTTCGATGCTGCCCTTGATTTTCTGGGCAGCGCCCTTGAGCCGATCCTTGTCCATAGTCCGCATCTCCTCGGTTGCGATTTAAGGTCTTGAGTGGCCGGCGCAGAAGCGCTTGCGTTCTGGAGCCGGCGTGCGAAGTGATGAACTCGCTGTCGATCGAGACCGGCGCGCCCTCATGCTGGGCGCCCAGAACTCCAATGCAATCAGCAAGTTCGGTCAGAGTCACACCTGCGGCCGGACTTTAGGCGGCCTCGCAGCAACGGCGATAGCCTCGGAAAGTACTCAGACGCCGTGTCCGCATACGCGAGAGAATTGATAAGTCTCAGTGAGGCAGCGCGACGCGTCCGCCGGTCCGACACCACCGACAGCCGCACGTCATTGCCGAGCGCGATCTTCAAACGGTCGGCCGGCGAACCGGCAGCGCGTCCAGGAACGCCCGCGCTCCCGCATCGGACGCCGACGGATAGTCGACCGAAAAATGATGCGATCCGGCCCGTGCCCGGGCCAGCCGTGCAATCCGAAGAGCAGTTGATCCAAGACATCCGCAATCGCGGCGTCTCGAACCTGCATCCAGTCGGCACCTGCAGGATGGGCGCGGGAAGCGACGCCGTCGTCGATCCGCGGTTGTGCGTGCTTGGCATCAAGGGCCTGCGCGTTGCCGATGCCTCGATCATGCCGCAAGTCGTCGGCGGCAACACCAACGCGCCCTCGATCATGATCGGCGAAAAGTGCGCTGCGATGGTCCTCGACGATGCACGATCAGCCTGAATGACGCGCCGCAAGCAGCTATCGCCTCGATCGGACAATGGTTTCATTCCGCCATGGCAATGGAAAGCTGTCGCTCCCCATTGATGCATTACAATGGCAAATGCAATCATCGCGCGGCGTCAGCAAGGAGCAGCTTGCGGTTGCATCCCTCGATGACGGCCACGATGTCCTTGCCAGGCACAGGCCGGCTGAAAAGATACCCCTGTGCTTCCGTGCATCCGGACGCACGCACCTTGGCCAGGTGATCCTCGGTCTCCACGCCTTCGGCCACCGTTGCCATGGCGAGGCTGCGTGCCAACTGCGCCACCGCTCCGACGATCGCCACGCAGTCCGGCCGTTGCGACAAGTCACGCACGAAGCTTTGGTCGATCTTGATCTTGTCGAATGGAAAGCTGCGCAGATAACTCAAGCTGGAATACCCCGTGCCGAAATCGTCGAGCGCGATGCGCACGCCGAGCCGGCGCAAGCGATGCAGCGTCTCCACCGTTGCCGGATCTTGATCGAGAATGAGCGACTCCGTCACCTCGAGCTCCAGCCGCCGCGGTTCGAGCCCGCTCGCCTCGAGCGCCGCGCTGACGATCGCAACGAGATCGGAGCTACCGAACTGCGCCGCCGATAAATTGACCGCCACGGCGACGCCCGTCGGCCAATGCGCCGCCGCACGGCAAGCCTCGCCGATGGCCCACTCGCCGATCTCCTGGATAAGGCCGATATCTTCAGCGACTGGAATGAAGTCCGCTGGCGAGATCATGCCGCGCTCCGGATGCCGCCAACGGATCAGCGCCTCGCATCCACAAATTCGGCCATGCTCGAGGCTGATGATCGGCTGATAGTGCAGCTCGAACTGCTGTCTCGATACGGCAAGCAGTAAATCACTTTCCAGCACGCGGCGGGCCCTGAGGCGCCCCTCCATCGCCGGATCGAAGAAACTGAAGCGCCCGCGCCCTTCCGCCTTCGCGCGATAAAGAGCCATGTCCGCATGCTTCAAGAGATCGTCCGGATTACCGCCGTCACCAGGCGCCAGCGCGATGCCGATCGTCGCACCGACCTCGATCCGGTGCCCATGCACCTGTAGCGGCTCCGAAACTGCATCGATCAGCCGCTGCGCCAGCGCCGCGGCCTCAGCCTGCGATGCTGCACCAAGCTGCACTACAGCAAATTCGTCGCCACCGAGGCGCGCCACGACATCACCTGACCGCACCGTCGCCTCGAGCCGCCGCGCGACGGCTTTGAGCAACACGTCACCCGCCGGATGCCCGTGCGTGTCGTTCACCTCTTTGAACTTGTCGAGATCGATGCAGTGCAATGCAAAGCTGTGTCCCGCCCCGAGGCTGCGTGCTTGCTCCTCCAACCGCTCGCGGAACTTGAGCCTGTTGGCGAGCCCCGTCATCGGATCATGCCGGGCCAGCCGGGCGATATGTTCAGTCGCCTGCCGCTGCTCTGTCACATCCTCGTGCAGCGCCACCCAGCCGCCGGTCTCCAGCGGTCGCATCGAAACTTCGATGATCCGCCCATCATTCAGGGTCTGGCTGAACCGCCCCTCCTGGCGATGCACAACGACTTTCGCCAACGCCTCACGGATCCTGAAGCGTTCGTCAGCTGAGCCATTTTCGTCCGCACTCGGCGCTGTCACGCCAAGCCGTCGCCCCAGAATATCATCGAACCGCGTCCCTGGCCGCGCCATCTCGGCTGGCAAGCTGTACATCCGGAGATAGTTGGCATTGCAAACGACGAGCTGTTCGCGCGCATCGAACATCGAAAGTCCACGCGCCATGTTGTTGAGTGCGATGTCGAGCCACAGGTTCAGCTGCTCCAGCCGCGCCTTCTGGTCCAGCAGCATGATCGCGTTCGTCTTGAACACCTCGACCGCGCGCGCCATCTCACCGATCTCGTCGCCGTCATTGGCGGTCTCGATGGTCACCTGCGTGTCGTTCCGGGCGAGCTTGCCCATCGCCACCGTGATCCGTCTGAGCCGCATCACAACGCTGCGGATCAGCACCAGGCTCACAGGACCGATCAGCATCAGAGCCGCAATCGCCATAGACGACACCCAGTTGATCAATGATTGCCCCGCCCGTGCCAACGCATTCGACTCGGCATCCGCAATATTGACCCTCTCTTGCCGGAACATTCGGATGCGATCCTGGATCCTGTCAGCCGACTTGGCGTAGAGATCGACGGTTTCCAATCCCTTTTGCTGCGCGAAGTTTTCCGAGAAATCCAGCACTTCACGGCCAAGGGTGACGAGCTCTGGTAACGACGCAGCAATCCGCTCCGCGAGTTGGTCACCGGGCCGTGATACGAGCCCCTCGATGCGCTTGACGATATCCTCCGCCATGCGCCGGTCCTTTCTCAATTGGCCCCGGTCGACCTCCAGCGGCGCCGCCTCGATCACGCGTCGATGCTTTTCGAGCAGCAGCTCGACGTCCGTTGCCTCGACAACCCCGGCAAGGCTATGGCCATAGAGAACCTGCGCGGCACGTCCGGTCACATTGGCGAAGTAGATGGAGAACCCGGCAAGTGCGCCGACGGCCAGAACAGCCAACACACCAATCACGTACATGCGGCAGGCGATACCGCGGCGGCAAGACACGAAAAGCGACATGGAACGAATTCCAAACTGACGGGATCTGGGGTCAGAACGAGCGTTCGGCGGCGATCGATTTGAGCACCTCGATCAATGCGTTCTGCCTCGCATTCGGCACACCGAGGAGAACCAGATTGAGCTGTTGCTCGATCACGCGATCGGTCGCGAGCTCCCGCACGCGCGCCCCATCGACAAGGCCAAGCTGCGTCACTCCGATCGCCGCCGGCTCCTGCGCCACGATCTTGATGACATGCGGCGACGCTTCGACCTGCACCAGGCCCAGTGCGGAAAACGGCTTGCCGTCGAGCAGTTGGCTGCGAACGGTCGTTGGCACACCGCCACCCGGTTGCACCGTCACCTTGATGATATCGGTGGCCTCACCACCGACCTCACTCCACCGTTTGATATCGCCGATAAGTATGTCGCGGATCTGCTCGAGCGCCAGCATGCGCACAGGATTGTCGGGATGTACCGCGAACGCCACGCGCGTCCGCGCGATCTCGACGCAGACCAACCGACCGAGCGGCAGATCGGGCCGCAACTGCCGCAGCAGTTCCAGTTCTTGCGCCAGCGCACTCGAGATCATCGCCAGATCGGCGCGCCCCTCGATCAGCGCCACCAAGCCGTGGATCGACTTGTTCGGAATGACGCGAACTTTCACACCGGCGCGCGCCTCGATCACCGCCCGGTTCGGCTCGATCAACCGCGCGCTGAAAACAGTCGAGCCCTGCAACGAAATCGGTTCAGCCAGCGCGAGCGGCCCAGCGAGGCAGGTTGCAGCGTAAACGGCTGACCTGAAAGACCACCTGCCACAACGGGCCAACCGCACGTTCTGCCTTACGCGATTCGAGAAATGGATACGCAACTGTTCAAGAAGCATTGTTGTGGCTCCGCAACAACCAAAATGGGGACGATTCTCTTGAATACAACTTGTGCGCGCATTTCCTCTCGAATTCGCTAATACGCCAGCAATCGCACCAAGCAGCAAAGTGTTAACAAGGCGTGCAAGAATTCAATCGACCCGCAGCCGCTCGATGCGCCGAATCTTAGGCGGAGCCTGCTAGTAGTAGAGCCATATCGACTGAACTCAGGAGAAACAGCATGCGTTTGTTTTCGATCCGCTGGGGTATCGCAAACGTTCTACCCCTTGCAGGGGCCGCTACATGGGCGGTCGCCCGCGCATGTGGTGTGGTCTGATCGGTCCAGCAACATCCCTGAATCGACAAATGCCCCACAGCGGAAATCCGCTGCAGGGCACTTGAAGTGAAAGCGAGAGTCAGACCGACTCTTTCAGTTCCTTGGCGGCGCGAAATGCCACTTTCTTGCTCGCTTTGATCTTGATGGCAGCGCCCGTCGCCGGGTTGCGGCCCATGCGTGCGGGACGCTTGCGCACCTGCAGAACGCCGAGACCGCCGATGCGGATGCGCGCGCCCTTCTTCAGATGATTGGTGATCAGGCCGACCATATTGGCCAGCACCTCGTTGGCCTGCTTCTTCGGCATATTATGCGCCTCGGCGAGGGCATTGCCGATGTGCTTCAATGTCACCGTCGTGGCCTTGACCTTGTCCGACTTTGCGGCCTTCGCCGGTTTGGCGGCGGCTTTCGTGGCCTTAACTGCTGCTTTTGCCATGGATGGTTTTCCTGGGTGAGTTTTCTGGGGAACAGGCGGTCGACGTGCCGGGTGAACCTGCCATGAGAATCTACGTATTGAGACTCACATGAATTCGAAAGCAGAAACTGCTGGAATACCTCAAGATAATCAGCGGAGTGATGCGTTTGCCACGGTTTTGTGGCTTTTTCCGGCGTGTTTTCTGATTTCTGCCTCGCCGCGAGCACTCTAATGCCTCAGGGTTTGGCCTCCAGTTCGGCTTTGCCGAGCCCTTCGATCTCGAATGAAAAGGTTTCAGCAACGCCGATCGGCAGTGTTTGCACGACACTCCCGGTAATCACGACTTGTCCTGCAGCCAATGGCCTGCCACGCTCGATGGCAAGGTTAGCAACCCACGCCAACGCTCCCATCGGATCGTCGGTCGCGCCCTCTTTGACTCCGGATTGGGTTGTCGCGAGCCGCGCTTTCAAGCCGTTCAGCTCGTGGCCGACATCGATCTTCACCGGCTTGCCGAGAACGATCCCCGCATTCCACGCATTGTCGGCAATCAACGAATAAGCCCGTGTTTCCTTGTAGTTTGCGCGGCGATCCTCGATCAGCTCGAAGGCCGGCATCACCTCGGCGATCTCGCGCCGCACCTCCTCCCGCGACCAGGGTGCCCCCTTTGCCGCGAGCGTGCTTTTCACCCGCACCGCCAACTCGCATTCGACGACGACGTGCATGTAGTCCGCGTGCCGGATCGTTGCCGGAGATCCGTGAATGCGTTTCGAATAGATCATGCCACCGCAGGGATGATCGATACCCATCAGCTGCTGCATGACCTTCGTCGTCGTCGCGATTTTCAAGCCACTGATCGATCCGTAGAGCGGCTCCCAATGCGCCCGCAATGCCTCCTGCGCCGCATAGGCATCGGCGATCGTTTTCGGCGCGATATTGTCCGGCAGGTTCTGGTAAACCTGCTTCTTGGCATGCGCATCGGCGATGAAGCGGGCGGCCGCTGCCGCGTCGAACGTGTCTGCACTCATGACGCCACATACTCCTGTTGCGGATTTTCCTGAAACGAACGCCCTTCGACGTTTTCGATCAAGCGGTCACCAGCGGACTCGACCACTCTACTTTGCGAACCATTCGTTGATCCTCCGCTTGACCTCCTCATGCGGAATCCAGCCCTCGCGGTCGGCACGTTCTTCCGACCGCGAGATCTTCACGAAGACGGCAAGGTGGTACTGGATCTGCTCCAGCGTCAGATCGTCCGGCAGCCGGTCGAGCAGGGCGCGCACCGCGTCCTTTGCGGACTTGGAAGTCACCCCAACCTCTAGTGTGGCATCTGCCATCTCGACCTCCATTGCAGCCAATGCTTCGATGCCCGGCGCTCGGGCGTTGCCTCTGAACAGCGCTCGCCCTGTCACCCCAGCCGCTCGAGCTCGCCGACGATCGCCTTGCCCATCTCGGTGGTGCCGATCTTGCGCATGTTCGGCTGCATGATGTCGCCGGTGCGGTATCCGGCAGCGAGCGTGTTGGCGATCGCCTTGTCGATCATGTCAGCCTCGCGGGCTAAATTGCACGAGTAGCGCAGCGCCATGGCGAACGAGCCGATCTGCGCGATCGGATTGGCGATGCCCTGGCCCGCGATATCAGGTGCCGAGCCGTGGATCGGCTCATACAGCGCCTTCGGAACACCCGTCTTCGGATCTGGCGCGCCGAGCGAGGCCGACGGCAGCATGCCGAGCGATCCAGCCAGCATCGCCGCCTGATCCGAAAGCATATCGCCGAACAGGTTGTCGCACACGATCACGTCGAACTGCTTCGGCGCGCGCACCAGCTGCATGGCGCACGCGTCCGCCAGGATGTGATGCAGCTCCACGTCCTTGTAATCTTTGGCATGCGTCGCAGTGACGACCTGGTTCCACAGCACGCCCGTCTTCATGACGTTGCGCTTATCGGCCGAATGCACCTTGTTGCGGCGTTTACGCGCCAGATCGAAAGCCACGCGCGCGATCCGGTCGATCTCCCGCGTCGTATAGACCGTGGTGTCGACGGCTCGCTTCTGCCCGTCCTCGAGCGTCACGATCTCCTTCGGCTCGCCGAAATAGGTGCCGCCGGTCAGCTCGCGCAGGATCAGGATATCGAGTCCCTCGACCAGCTCGCGCTTCAGGCTCGAAGCCTCGGCCAGCGCCGGATAACAGATCGCCGGACGCAGGTTTGCGAACAGATCGAGTTCCTTGCGCAGCCGCAGAAGTCCCGCTTCCGGGCGGATCTCGTACTTGACCTTGTCCCATTTCGGCCCGCCGACCGAACCAAAGATGATCGCATCGGCAGCCTTGGCCTTGGCCAAAACCTCGTCCGTCAGCGGCACACCGTGCTTGTCGATCGAGCAGCCGCCGCACAGCGCCGTCTCCGTCACGAACTGCGCCTTGCCTTTCTTATTGAAGAAGCCAAGCACGCGATCGACCTCCGCCATCACCTCGGGGCCGATGCCATCGCCGGGCAGCAGGAGCAGCTTGTGGGTCGTCATAGGGTCTTGCCTCTCGTTTTTGTCAGCATTTGTGGGGATAACCGCATGCTCTAATCCTAGATGAGCAGCGGCGCAAGGCATCAACGCCTCTGACATCATCGCGTCCGGCATGAATTTTTGCGCTCCCCGCGCATCACGGCGACGCCTATCGACGCGCCATCGACCGCGCGGCAAGACACTCTTTTCCACAGCCGGTTCGCGCTGGCCTATCGCCGGAAATGCTAATTTCCCAACTGATTCGGCGCGTGTCCACGTTCGCAGTCCCGCGCCCTTCGAGGAGATCAAGCATGGCTGACGGAAGCGGAAAACCCAACGTCATCGTCAAGGAAGCCGAGGCCGCCGCTGCTGAAGCGGCTCGCGAGGCGAAGGCCGAAATCCTGGAACGTGGCCCCGGCAAGCGGCCCGCAGGCGCGTCGCGCGCGGTCGATCCGAAGAAGCCCTATCACGAGTTCATCGTCGACGTCTGGCTGACCAACTTCAACTCCGTCGAGTTCGGCTTCTACAAGAACAGCCGCAACAAGGCGAAGTCACGCCAGTTCACGTCCGATATGGATATCTTCGCCGAGGTGATCGAGAACGGCGAGCGCACCGGCCTGCTCGGCTACCGCGAGGAACTCTGGAAGAAGAACACCGGCATGGACAAGCGCCTCGTGTTCAAGCTCTTCAACGAGAGCCTGAACTGGCGCGCCACCATGGACTTGATGATCGGCCGCTCGCTGCAGTTGACTCTCGGCGCTCGCGGCGTGCCCGTGTTCGCATTCTCAGCCAACATCGGCGATCACGATTTTATGGTGTACCTCGAGCGCTCGGCCAACAAGTGGCCGCTGCTGCCCGAGAACTACTCGTTCTTCATCATGCACGAGGGCGAGCCGCAGTTTTACCGTCTGCGCCGGGACTTCATCGACTTCGGCGGCGACTACAAGCTTTACAACCAGAAGAACCAGATGATCGGCCGCATCGATGGCCGCATCTTCTCGCTTGGCGGCCACTGGAAGGGCCGCGTCAAGACGGAGTACGCGGACGCGCGCCTGATCATGGTCCTGCAGATGTTCTGCGGCATGCTGGCATTCAACCGCGGTCTCAAAAGTCACATGAAGACGCTGAGTCACGACGTCGTCGCCGGCCGCATCAAGCCGAAGATCGAGAAGCAGGAAGCCGACCTCTACATGAACCCGCGCCGGGTGCGGTAGGAATCGAAACATACAAGTTGTCATCCTCGGGCTCGTCCCGAGGACCCATTGCGCCGCTTGTTCGATTGGTGCGTCAGGAAGTGAAAGTTGCAACGATCGCGGTTCATCGCGTCGAGTGCGCTTGTTGAACGATGGATCCTCGGGACAAGCCCGAGGATGACAATTTCAGTCTTTTTTCACCAGATGTAGGTTGGGTCGAGTTTGCAGTTCGAGACCCGACATCACTGGCTCGAACCGCCGCTATTGGGTCGCGCAAGTGCACTCACGTCCTCACCAGCTCCCCCTTGAGCCCCTTCGCAATCAGCGCGCGTGTCTCGGCCACGCCGTAGAGCTCGATGAACGAGCCGAACCGCGGGCCTTGGCTTTCGCCCAGTAGCACCTGATAGATCGCCTGGAACCAATCGCGCAGCTTCTCCTTGAACCCGTTCGCCTTGCCGGCCTCGTAGACGAGATTCTGCAGATCCTCGGCCTTGCTCCCCACCGGTGCCGCAGCCAGCGCCACATCGAGCGCCTGCAACGCCACCGCCTCTTCCGCCGTCGCCGCGCGATACGTCTTCGCTGGCTTCAGGAAATCCCTGTAGTAGTTGATCGCGTAGCCGACCAGATGATCGAGCACGGGCAACTTTTCCGGCGTCGCATCCGGCTTGTAGCGACGGATGAATCCCCACAGCACAGC
>JANLQP010000282.1:0-40079 GCA_031367895.1 Hyphomicrobiales bacterium | reverse complement strand
TTCAGGAACTGCGTGAACAGCACGGTCGCGACATCCGCCATGCCCATCGGCATGCCGGGATGGCCGCTTTTCGCCTTCTCCACGGCATCCATGGCGAGGGCCCGGATGGCGCCGGCCATCTCGTTGTGCGAGGCGCCCTTGGGCGCTGCTGTCGTCGTTGCCTGAGCCATCTGCAACCTTCGGCTGAAATTGTCCGGGATCGGCCTACCTGCTCGGCACGCCGCTTCTAGTCCAGGCAGAAATAGCCGCGAAGCGCGCCAACGTCCACGGTGACGGGCCTCGTGCCACAGGGAAAAGGGTGGACGCGGGGATTGCGCGAACGTGCTCAGGCCGAGGCAGCCGCCAACTGACGCACGGCCGCCAATGACCGTTGCGTGGCGCCCGGCTGATCGCCGGGCACATGCGTTTCGATGGTCAGCGACAGTGGCCGGCTGCCAAGCCCCGCGAAACAGACCCGCATCGCCGCCGCATAGTCGATGTCGCCTTCGCCCATCGCCACGTAGGCCTGTTTAGCGAGGGCGTAGTCCTTGAAGTGCATCTGATCGACGAACGGCATCACCGCCGTCAGTTCCGCAGCAGCCGGCTTGGCGCCGACCGCGTGCGCGTTGCCGATGTCGAGGAGCGCGCGTAACCGCGGTTGGCGCCACGCCTGCATCAGCGCGACGAGATGGCCGACCGTGCGGACGTTACAGACGGGCTCATTCTCGACGTGGAGGACCATGTCGTGGCGCTCGGCGCGCTTCAATAGCGCGGTAAAGTCCGCCTCGAGGTCGGAGAGTTTGAAACCGTCGTCGGTCAGCAGCGAGAAGATGCGCAGATTTCGCGTGCCGAGCACGCCCGCCGCCGCGAAGGCAGCCTCATACAGCTCCGCGTTCGAGCGGCCCTTGGCGTCGAAGCCGAACTGGTCGCCGGCCGGTCCGCTCGGCTTGCCCGGTGCTGCCCACTTCAACAGCGGCGTGGCGAAGCAGCCGACCTTCAGGCCTGCGTCGCGGATCTCGCATGCGATCGCCTGCTGCCGGTCCTGCTCGAACGAGAGGAAGTTGATCCCCCCGATCGAACGGATGTCGACTGTCGAAAGGCCCTGCTCGGCGGCGAACCGCAACCCGGCGCCGAGTTCCGGCGAGACCTCGTCGGTGATGACGGAGACTGTGACAGGCATTGTTCAGCCGCCCCGCTCAAGCGCCCGGTTTCGCCGCTTGCCCGACGACGTTTGCCGCCTCGATCACGATCGGGCCATCGATCAGCTCCGGCGACAGCTTCATCAGCGAGACATAGCGCCCGGCGTCCTCGCCCCTGCCCATACGCCATTCGAACCGCGTCGGCGTGCGCCGGAGCCCGATCGGATAGATTGTCAGCCGGTCGGCTTCGAGCTTCATGCGCAGGAAGTTTTTGTAGTCGGGAAGCCTCAACGCCGAGAACGCTTCGTTCCAGTGCCGCTTGAAGAAGGCACAGCAGATGAACAGATAAATTCCCCACACGATGCCCGCGACGAACCCACCCGCGAGAATCATCTGAGTCATGTAGGCGATTGTCCTCGGCAGACCGTCGACCGCAAGGCTTGTACCCGCGATCTTGTTGATCCAGACGCTGAACTTACCCCAAAGATTGATGTAGTTGACCACCCAGTAGAGCCCAACCATCGCCGCCAGATGCACGAGCCAGTGAATGAAACCGATCAGCACCTTTTTCCAGCGCTTGCGCGAGTCGGCATACATCACCAGTGCGACCAGCATCAGGATGGCGAAGATCCCGAGCAGGAACTGGTAGATGCCGGCTTGCAGGGAAATACCGATGAGATCGTTGAGCTGGGCACGCCAGGTATCGCCTTGCAGGCCACACGTGGCTGTCTGATAGACGAGGATATCCTCGACCAGCGGCCGTGGCTCCGGCCGCGTGCCGATACGGCAGTTTTCCCGCACCACCGGCGTCTGCGAGTACATCCATGTCATCAGCCAGTAGAACGTGCCGAGCAGCGTCGCGAACGTGTAGTTCCAGACGGGGAAGGCGATATTGTACCAGGTCAGCCAGAAACTCGCCAGCCGCGAGGGGTAGGCCGCGGCTTCGACCACACTGTTCGGCTTTTTCGCCGAGGGCCGGCAGAACAGGCTGAAATTGTGGTTTTCGCCTTGCCACTTGTAGGTGATGTCATCGTAGAGCTGATGCGTCGGATGCAGGAAGGCGCCGCCACCGCCTGCCGTGATCAGGCTCAGCCCCAGGTCCTTCGAGTAGTAGCGCGAATAGTGATGCGCATCGCCCGAGACGATCGCACAGATCTTCGCATTCAGCCGGTCGGTGTTGGCACTTGCCACGATGTCGGCGATGATCTGCATGTTGGAGTTGGCCGCATGCGCGGCACTGTCCTCGTACTGCCAGCCTGGCACGGCGGCGCACAGGATCACCTTGTGCTCGGGCTCGTCCGGCTTGCGTTCCTTCATCATATTCGCGACGGACTGAAAGTAACGGGTCTGACCGGAATCGAGGTAATCCGAGAACTGGATGTCCGCCCCCCAGATCCACCAGTTGTGGGCGAGACGAACCGCGAAATAGCTGCGGTGCTGGGTAAAGGTGAGACCACCGATATTGCTCGGGTTGGCCGGGCTTTCGGCCGTGGCTTGCGTCTGGCTTTCGTTCTCCTTGGCGTCGCCGGCATAGCGGGCCTGGCAGAACAGAAAATCGAAGGAATTGAGACCGTCGTACCAGTCGTGATTGCCGGGCAGCACGAACGTGAGCCGTGTCGGGCGATTGCGGAACGCCATCTCGAAAGGCATGACGAAGCGATCGCCATATTCGGTCCGCGACGGGTACGGGTAAACTTGGTCGCCGCCGAGGATCAGCACCTTGCCGGCCGGCAGCTGGGCGCCGTCCTTGGCACCGTTGCGCGCGACCGTCAGGTGATCTGCCGCGACCAGCGAAGCCATCGCATAGGTCGAATCGAAGCCGTCGCCGGTATCGGCGAGATAATCGACCCAGACCGCACCCGTATCGTCGCCAAGTTGCAACTTGGAGAGGTCATGACGGTTGACCGCACGCTCCAGGTCCTTGAACGCGAAGCCATCGACGTTGGCCTGCACGGCGCGGGCATCGGCGAACGTGCCGAAAACGGGAGAGACTGCCGCCCGCACCGCCGCATTGGCGAGAAGCGTCGGCGAAAACCAGCGGACCATGTATGGGAACGTGAAAACGCCCTGGCCGTTGTCCTGCTCAGGCATGCAACTCCCCCGTCACGAAATGACTGCGCCTTCGACCCGCGGTTGTTGATCGTCCACGGTAGACTGTATTCTGCCACGGTAAGTCTCAATCAACAAAGCGGCGATTATGGAACAGTTCCGGTGGCCGCTTCGTGACCGCTGCGACGCACCAAAAGCGGCAACCCGCCCCTGAGCCTTCTGAGACCGCATCGCCGAGATGCGGTAGACTGGAACTGGGACCGCGGACTTTCGCCTTGCTGGCCGTGCTCGGGCGCGCGAACATCACCATAACTCCCCGCTTCAGCTTTTTGGCGCGATCCTGCGCCGCACCCCCCATCCAGTGAGATCCCCCATGACGTCCGCTCCAGATCGCCTGCGCGCGCTGCTCGCCAAGCCCGGCTTCGTCACCATGCCCGCCGTCTGGGACGGTCTCACCGCCAAGCTCGCGGCCGCCGCCGGCTACGAGACGGCGTTCCTGTCTGGGTCTTGCGTCGCAGCGAGCCGCCTCGGCGGGCCCGACCTCGACCTCATCTCGTTCGCGGAAATGTTCGACAGCTTCAACATGGTGCGCCAGGCCGCACCGCAGACGCTGGTGCTCGCCGACGGCGATCACGGCCACGGCAATGCCATGAACGTGCAGCGCACCGTCCGCGCCTATGGCCGGGCCGGCGCCGCCGCCGTGCTGATCGAGGACAAGATCACGCCACGCGCGCTGACGGCCGGCGGCAAGCCGTGCATCCCGCGCGAGGAAGCACGCATGAAGATCCGCGCCGCCGTGCAGGCCGCCAAGGACTCCGGCATCCTGATCCTGGCCCGCACCGATTGCCGCCCCACGGCGGGCATCGACGAGGCCGTGGCGCGCATCGAGATGTACGTCGAGGAAGGCGCCGACATCGTGTTCCTCGATTCACCGGTCGACGACGCCGAGATCAAGCGCGCGGTTACAGCCGCCAAGGGCCGCCCCTCGTTCGCCGTATTGTCGCCGGGAGCGCCACGCGCAACGCCGTCGCGCACCGAAGCGGCCGAACTCGGCTTCAAGATTGGCACGTATCCGACCGGCATGCTGTCGCCCGCCACCGCCGGCATCAAGGCGGGGCTGGCGGCGCTCATTGCCGGCGAAGCCGAAGCCAAGAGCGCGCTGCCGCCGCCGGAACTGCGCCAGATCCTCGGCTACGTCGACTACGAGGCGCAGTCGAAGCAGTTCGTCGTGAAGAGCTGAGGGCCTAGATCGGGGCACGTAATTGGGTGAGCAGGCCGATCCTCTCGTATTGCGGCGTGGGCACCCGACCCTGCGTAGCCCGACACCTCGTGCGCACCCGTTCATGTTAGGTCACGGGCGAAGCCGGCGGCATCGCCCAACGCACGATCCCTGGCAGCCCTACCCAACCTTGCCTCACCCCTTCTTCGGCGCCCATTTGTAGATCCGTTCGAGCGAGCCGCCCATCAGCTTGGCGCGGTCGCCGTCCGCGAAGCGCTTCGTCAGCCGGAACGGTTCGACGCCCTCCTTGTAGGTGAGCAACCCGACCGCGCGCGTCCAATCCGTGCCCCACAGGCACCGGTCGACGCCGAATGCATCGACGATGCGGCATACCGGATCCCAGATGTCATTGTAGGGGAACTTCTCGTGCGACAGCGTGCAGGCGCCCGAGATCTTGATGGCGAGGTTCTTATGCGCTGCCAGCGCCATAACCTTTGGCACGTCGGCCCAGGCCTCATTCGGTGCCGGCGGCTCGAACGGCTGCGGCAGGCCGATATGGTCGAGCACGATCTGCGTGTTCGGGTTGCGCGCCGCCATTTGCCCGAGCTGATCGAGCCGCCCCCACGCCAGGATGTTCACCGGCAGCCCGTGCTTTGCGCCCGCCGCCAGAATGCGATTGATGCCGGGGTCGGCCGCATCGGTCGACACCGTGTTGTTCATCATGATGCGGACGCCGACCACGCCCTTGTGGGCGGCCCACTCGGCGACCTTGTCGGCCACCGCGGGATCGGTGGGGTCGATCGGCTTGATCAGGCCGAAGCGGCCAGGATGCTTCTTATGCACCTCCAACGCGTAGCTGCCGTCGAAACGATACATCGCGTAGGGCGAGACCAGCAGCGCGCCGTCGACACCGACCGCGTCCATGGCCTTGACCATATCGTCGCCGGTCACTTCCGGTGGCCCGTGCAGCACGCCAGCCCAGGGGCGGCCCGCGTGATTGCGTTCGTAGGTGTGCACTTGTGAATCGATGATTGCCATGGCTTGGCCTTTCTGCGGTTGGTTGGCCTCCGACATCGGCCGATGATGTCATGAAGTCGTGCAATCGTGAATTGGTGAATGCGTGAATTCGTGACGCCGGTTGCCAACTCACGTATTCACGTATTCACGTACTCGCGACAGAACGAGGCTCAAGCCATGACCACCGCCAAGATCGGCGACGCGCCGAAACGCACCGAGGACGAGCGCTTCGTCACGGGCCGCGGCAACTATCTCGATGACATGACGTTGCCCGGCATGGCGCACGCGGTCGTGCTGCGCTCGCCGCACGCGCACGCGACGATCCGCGCCAAGGATGTGTCGCAGGCACTGAAGGCGCCGGGCGTGCTGGCCGTGCTGACCTCCGACGACGTCGCGCGCGATGGATTGACGCCGATCCGGCCGACCGCCGAGGCCAACGTCAAGACGGGCGAGCCGTTCGCCTACGAGCCACTCCCGGTATTGGCCACAGAAAAGGTGCGCTATGTCGGCGAACCCGTCGCCCTCGTCATCGCCGAGACGCACGCCCAAGCCCTCGATGCCGCCGACCTGATCGCCATCGAGTACGAGGCGTTGTCTGCTGTCACCGACGCGCGCGCGGCCCGCGCAAACGGCGCGCCTGCGATTGCCGACACGGTCAAAGGCAACGTCTGCTTCGATTGGAAAACGGGTGACTGGGCCGCGACGGACGCCGCATTCGCCAACGCCAAGCATGTCGTCGATCTGCGTGTCGAAAATCATCGCGTCATCACTAACCCGCTGGAGCCGCGCGGCGCCATCGGCACCTACGACACAGCGCAAAAGCGCTACACAATCTTCGTCTCCAGCCAGAACATCCACGGCATCCGCGATCACATCGCGCGCGCGCTCGGGTTGCCATCATCCAGCGGCGGCAATTTCGGCCTGAAGAACACGGTCGATGCCGCCTACGCCGCAGCCGTCCGCCTCGTCGCGCCCGATGTCGGCGGCAACTTCGGCGCCAAGAATTTTGTCTACGCCGAGTATGTGCTGATGGCCTGGGCTGCGAAGGTCACCGGCCGGCCAGTCAAATGGATCGCATCCCGCAGCGAGGTTTTCCTCGCCGACCATCAGGCTCGCGACCAGCAGGCGGACGCGAGTCTTGCGCTCGATGCCGATGGAAAGTTCCTTGCACTCCGCGTCGACAGCATCGCCAACGCGGGTGCGTACCTGATGAGTGCGGGCGGCGTGCAGACGTACCAGTACATCCACCTGCCGGGCTCGGTGTATCGCATCCCCGCGATTGCGCTCCGGATCGCGGGTGTGCTGACCAACACGACGCCAGTTGGCGTCACGCGCGGGCCGGGCTTTGCCGAAGCCGTCAACATCATCGAGCGGCTGATCGATGCCGCGGCGCGGCAATGCGGCTTCGATCGCGCGGCGCTACGCCGCCACAACATGGTGACGTCAGCCGGGATGCCGATGATCAACGTCTTCGGGCAGACGGTCGACAGCGGCGCGTTTCCCGAGACGTTCGATCGTGCGCTGGCGGAAGCCGACGTTGCCGGTTTCGCCGCGCGCCGCCGCGAAAGCGAAGCAAAGGGTCGACTGCGCGGCCTCGGCTTTGCCTATCACATCAAGGGCACCGGCGGATCGCCGCACGAGAACGTCGACGTCCGCTTCGAAACCGACGGCACGGTGTCGCTGATCACCGGCACGCACAGCGTCGGCCAGGGCCACGCGACGACGTTTCCGCAGATCCTCGCGGACCGGCTCGGCGTGCCCAACGAGAGCATCCGCTTCCGCCAAGGTGACACCGACATCATCCCGATCGGCGGCGGCTCGGGGAGTTCGCGCTCGACCTACATGGGTGGCACCGCGATCTGGCGCGCCTGCGAGGGCGTCGTCGCCAAGGGTACAGCCGTTGCAGCGGGGATGCTCGAAGCGCCGGCCACGCAGATCACGTTCGCAGACGGCCGCTTCGTGGCGACCGGCACCAACCGCTCGGTCGGTCTTCTCGAAGTCGCCGACAGGGCACGCGCACTCGGAACGCCGCTCGACACCTATTACAACTGGACGCGCGAGTGGATGACGTTCCCGAACGGCACGCACGTCGTCGAAATCGAGATCGACCGCGACACCGGCCACGTCACGCTTGCGAAGTACACCGCGGTCGATGACTACGGCACGTTGATCAACCCGATGATCGCGGCGGGCCAAGCGCACGGCGCGATTGCCCAGGGTGTCGGACAGGCGCTCTACGAGGGCGCAGCCTACGACACAGCATCGGGGCAACCGCAGACCGGCTCGTTCATGGACTACGCGTTGCCGCGCGCCGACCATTTGCCGCCGATCGCCTTGCACTTCAACGGTACCCGTTGCACGACCAATCCGCTCGGCGTCAAAGGCGCAGGCGAAGCCGGCGCCATCGCGGCATTTCCCGCGATCGGCAACGCCATCTCGGACGCGCTCGCCCCGTTCGGCGAGGTGGCGTGGAGTGGTCCGGCGACGCCGGAGCGGGTCTGGCAGTCGATGCGAAGAGGAAGTGCAGGCGTGAACGGTAGGGCAAGCGTGAAATCGTGAATTGGTGAGTGCGCGAGTAGGCAGTCACCACTTCACGATTTCACGCTACGATCAGACCACTTCAAACTTATCACATGGGAGATCCAAGTCATGGGCGCGCGCATTGTCATTGTCGGAACAGGCGCTGTCGGCGGCTATGCCGGGGCACACATGGCCAAGGCCGGTGAGGACATCACGTTTGTCGATTTCTGGCCGGAAAATGTCGAGGTGATGCGCAAAAAGGGCCTGAAGATCTCACATCTGAAGGACGTGCCGGAATTCACGGTGCCGGTGAAGGCACTGCACATCACCGAGTTGCAGCACGTCACCAAGGAGAAGCCCTTCGACATCGCGTTCGTGTGCACCAAGTCCTACGACACCGCCTGGGCGACGGTGATGATCAAGCAATATCTGGCATCCAACGCCTACGTCGTGTCGCTGCAGAACTGCATCAACGAGGAGACGATCGCGGGTATCGTCGGCTGGGGCAAGACGCTCGGCGCCATCGCCTCGTCGATCACCGTCGACCTTTGCGAACCCGGCCACGTGCGCCGCGCTTCCGGCAAGAAAGGCCCCGACCATACCGTCTTCCGCGTCGGCGAAGTGCACGGCCGCATCACCGACCGCGCCAAGGAGATCACCCGCCTCGTCGCGCTCTCCGACAGTGCCAAGACCACCGACAACCTCTGGGGCGAGCGCTGGTCGAAGCTCGTCGCCAACGCCATGGGCAACGGCGTCTCGGCATCGACGGGCCTCGTCACCAAGGACATCATCTCCGACGATGGCTTGCGCGCATTCACGGCGCGGCTCGGCAGTGAATCGATCCGCGTCGGTCAGGCGCTCGGCTACCAGCTCGAGGAGATCTACCATCTCGACCCCGAGGTGATCGCGAAGGCCGGCGAGGGCGAGGCCAAGGCGCGCGCCCACTACGACGAGCACCGCCTGGCCGAGGTGAAGAAGGCCGGCGGCGGCGAGCATCGCCCCTCGATGGGGCAGGACATGGTGAAAGGCCGGCGCACCGAGATCGAGTACCTCAACGGCTTCGTCTGCGCCAAGGGCCTGGAGGTCGGCGTCGCGACGCCCGCGAATGCGGCGCTCACCGACATTGTGAAGCGCGTCGAGAAGGGCGAATTGCAGCCCGACAAGAACCACATCCTGGCGCTGCGCATGAATTGAGTAGCGAGAAGAGTCGGTGGGTGAGTGCGAGAGTACGTGACGCTGGGGTCGGCGGCTCCTCGTCCACCACGAACTCACGCATTCACGTATTCACGACCTCTCGATCTCCCTCTCGGCGAAGCGGTACTTCGTCGAGCAGAACTCGCAGGTGACGCCGATGGCGCCGTCGGCCTCCCGCATGTCGGCGAGGTCTGTGTCCGAGAAGCCCTTGAGGAAACCGTGGATGCGCTCACGCGAGCAGCGGCAACGCGCGGTGACGGGCAGCGCCTCGGAAACGCGCACACCTTCTTCGTTAAAGAGGCGGAGCAGCAAGCGCTCCGGCGACAGCGTCGGGTCGATCAGCTCGTGCGCCTCGACGGTGGACGCCAGCGTCGCGACGCGCAGCCAGCTGTCGTCATCGTCGCCGTGCAAACGCGCGTCGCGCTCCTCCGGCGTCTCGTCCGGCTTCGGATCACCGCCGGCTGCGGGAACGTGCTGCACGATCAGCCCGCCCGCGCGCCAGCGCCAGCCTTTTTTGTTTGCGCCTTCGGATGCCCATGCCTTCGGCGCATCCGGCGCATCCGGCGCGTTCATCCGTTGAGCGGCGGACGCATCCGGCGCACCTTCACCGGACCCGCCGACGTAGTGCCGCGCAACGGCGAGCCGGATCAACGTCGGCAATTGTTCGGACTGGCGGAAATAGGCTTGCGCCGCTTCGGTCAGCGAGCCGCCTTCCAACGCCACAATGCCCTGGTAGCTCGGCTGCGCGCCGCCTGGATCGATCGTCATCGCCATGCGGCCGTCGCCGAGTAGTTTGGCGCCGGCTTGCGCGCCAGGCTTTCCCAGCGCCGCGACCCGTTCGCGGTCGAAGCTCGCATAACCGCGCATGGCGCCGGGCGTGTCGAAGTGCGCGACGAGGAAGCTGACGGGGCCATCGCCCTTCGTCTGCAGAATGAGCCGGCCGCCCTCGTTCAGCGGCGCGCCGAGCAACGCCGTCAACGCAACAGCCTCACCGAGCAATTCGCTGACGATATCCGGATAATCGTGGCCTGCCAGTATCGTATCCGCGGCAGCACCGAGGCGCACGATGCGCCCCGCCACGCGCGATTTGATCGTCGCGAACGGCAACACGATGTCGTCGGCGCTGTCGCGCCGGGCCGGCCGTTCGGCCTCGATGCGCTCGGCCATCGCGTTGCTCCTCTTTCTGGCGCCTTCGGTTTCCCAAATCGGAAAACCGGCGCGCGGATACGGCGGCCATCGGCATGTGGATTTAGTGTCCACGATAGCCGCATCCACGCGCCGGATGCGCCGAAGGCGCCCAAGCGCAGCTTGGCTACGCCGAAGCGGCACCCGAAGGCGCACGATAGGTGTCAGGCTGAAAGCCAGACATCTACACGCCCAGGCACCAGGCCAGGATCGCCTTCTGCGCATGCAGCCTGTTCTCGGCCTCGTCGAACACCACCGACTGTGGGCCATCGATCACGGAAGCCGAGACCTCGTGCCCACGATAGGCCGGCAGGCAGTGCATGAACACTGCGTCTTTGGCAGCCCGCTTCATCATCGCGTCGTCGACCGCATAGGGGCCGAGCATCTGCTTGCGCCGCGCGGCATCGTCCTGTCCCATCGACACCCAGGTGTCGGTGACGACGCAATCGCTGCCCTTCACGGCCGCGATCGGGTCGTCGGTCAACGTGACATCGCCGCCTTGGGCGCGCACCCAATCGAGCACGCGCTTTTCGGGGTTCAACTGCGGCGGACAAGCGAGCGCCAGCTTGAAATCAAACTGCACGGCCGCGTGCATGAACGACGCCGCGACGTTGTTGCCGTCACCGAGCCAGGCGATCTTGCGGCCCTTGATCGGGCCCTTCGCCTCCTCGAATGTCACGATGTCGGCGATGATCTGGCAGGGATGCGAGAGGTCCGTCAGGCCGTTGATGACCGGCACCGTCGAATGCGCCGCGAAGTCGGTCACCGTTGCGTGCTTGTTGGTGCGCAACATGATCGCGTCGGCATAGCGCGAAATCACCTTCGCCGTATCCGGCACCGGCTCGCCGCGGCCCGTCTGCAGATCGTTGTTGTTGAGCGCGATCGACTGGCCGCCAAGCTGGCGCATCGCAATGTCGAACGAAAGCCTGGTCCGCGTCGACGGCTTCTCGAAGATCATGACCAGCGTCATGTCCTCGATGCCTTTCGGGCGGAACTCCTTCGGCGTGCGCTTGCCGGCCTTCTTCATGGCATGCGCCATGGCGACGATGCGCCGCAGCTCCGCGGGCTCGATCAAATCGAGATCGACGAAGTGGCGGACGCTCTTTTTAGCGCGGCCGCGGGCGGGTTTGGCTGGCGACTTTGTCAGCACGGTCCTGTTTCTCAACCGATCGCTTTCTTGACATGGCCGAGGGCCTTCGAAAGGCGGGCGATACCCTCTTTCATCTCGTCCTCGCTGACGGTCAGTGACGGCAGCAGGCGGATGACGTTGTCGCCCGCCGAAACCGTCAGCAGTTTTTCGCTGGTGCACGCCTTCATGACGTCGCCGGCCGGGTACTTGTCCTGCAGCCGCACACCCGCGAGCAGGCCAAGCCCGCGCACCTCGACGACCATGTCCGGATGCTCGTCCTTCAGCGCCGCCATCAGCTGCTTGAAGCGCAGGCCCTTCTGCTGCACGCCCTCGAGGAAGCCCGGTTCCAGCATGACGTCGAGCACGGCATTGCCGACCGCCGTCGCCAGCGGATTGCCGCCGAACGTCGAGCCGTGCGTGCCCGCGATCATCCCGCGCGCTGCTTCCTTGGTCGCGAGGAACGCACCAAGCGGAAAGCCGCCGCCGATCGCTTTTGCAATCGCCATGACATCAGGCGTGATGCCGGCCCACTCGTACTGGAAGAGCTTGCCCGAACGGCCCATGCCCGACTGCACCTCGTCGAGCACCAGCAGCAGCCCGTGCGTGTCGCAGAGGCGGCGCAGGCCGCGCATGAAGTCGCCGGTGACGACGCGCACGCCGCCTTCCATCTGCACCGGCTCGATCATGATCGCCGCCGTCTCTGGCGTGATCGTCTTCTCGACTGCTTCCAGATCGAAGCCCACAAGCTGGTCGAAGCCCGGCGATACCGGACCGAAGCCTTCGAGGTACTTCTTGTTGCCGCCGGCAGCCAGCGTTGCCAGCGTGCGTCCGTGGAAGGCGCCTTCAAATGTGATGATGCGGAACTTTTCCGGGTGCCCACCGGCGGCGTGATACTTCCGCGCCAGCTTGATTGCGCCCTCGCAGGCTTCGGCGCCCGAATTGCAGAAGAACGCGCAATCGGCGAACGTCACCTCCGCCAAACGCTCGGCCAGCCGCTCCTGGTTCTTCACCCGGTAGAGGTTCGACGTGTGCCAGAGGATGCCGGCCTGCTCGACCAGCGCCTTGACGAGATGGGGATGCGCGTGGCCAAGGCCATTGACCGCGATGCCACTCGTGAAATCGAGATAACGGTCGCCTGTCGTCGAGACCAGCCACGAACCCTCGCCGCGCTCGAAAACCACGTCCTGTCGCCCATAGGTGCCCATCACCGCGGGCGACGGCCCGCTCGACGCCTTGCCGCTCGTCGCGGTCTTGACCGCAGTGGTCTTGGCGGACTTCGCCGTGCCGGCCTTGGGAGCAGCGGCTTTCGGCGGGTTTTTCGTGGTTTTTGTGGTGGCCATCGGTGCCAAATCCCCGTCAAAAACGAAAAAAGCCGCCATCGGCGGCGGCCTGGACATCTGGATTGATACGGTGCGCCGCAATGTCCTGTCAATCGGTTGGCGCTGGTGAAATGTTTGGACGGTGTCCGGCTTCAGCCTGACGCCTTGGTGGCGGCCGGCGGCACGGGTCCACGGGCGGATCTGGGCCGGAACGCACGCCGGATTACGAGGCCGCCTTTGGGCCGACCATACATTGCAAATCCCCGTGGTGTGTCATCCTCGGGCTTGTCCCGAGGACCCATGGCGCAGCAAACTCGAGTGGTAAGGGAGGGTACGGGCATGACCGGGTTCACATACTGGGTCTCCATCGTCGCGAGCCAGCCTTACGGCACGCTTTACATCGGCGTGACGAATGACCTGTTCGGTCGCATCAAGGCGCATCGCGAAGGCACCGGCTCGCGATTTACGAGCGCGAGAACCCGCATTGGGCCGATCTCGATCCCGCGCTGCTGGCGCTGCCGGGCAATCGCATCGCTGATACGCGCGGAGCCATGGGTCCTCGGGACAAGCCCGAGGATGACAACCGATCGTCACGTGTCAACTTCTCTTGCGCGCAAAATTCCATAGCATGCCGTCTCCACGGCCCGGTTGCGCCAGTGGGCAACCGAAGCGCCAAGCAAGGGAGTATGGAGCGGTTCGCCCTCGCCGCCCCGCCTCACCCCTTCGCTTTGCCGAAGCCCGACTCCTTCGCCTTCAGCAACGCCACCACGATCGAGTTGACCGGTGTCGCGATGCCGACCTTGGCGCCTTCGCGCGGGATGGCGCCGTTGATGTTGTCGACCTCCGCCGGCCGGCCCGCCATGTGATCGAGCAGCATCGACGGCCTTGCGCCCGGGATCTTCTGGCCGAAGTCGCGGACGTAACGAACTGGATCGTCGAAATCGAGCTTGATACCGCGCGCACAGGCGACCATGTAGGCCTCGGTCGCGCAGGCGGCCGCGATGCTCCAGGCCGAGGGTGAAGCCTGCACCTGACCGACTGTCAGCCCCGTCAACGCGCATGGTCCTGAATACGTGCAGTTGCAGATCAGCTTCTCCCAGACCATCTTGTGAATGTCGTCGAAGGTCAGCACCTTGAAGCCGCCCGCCTCCCAGGCCTGCTTGACGGTTTCGAGACGGGGCGTCATGCCGCCGTCCATTTCGCCCAAGCGCAGGAATTCCATGCCGTTGTGATGCGCGTGACCCGGCCCCTTCATCGATGCGCCGAAACCGCCGACGACGCCCATCATGATGCGCTTGGAGCCGACGATCTCGGCCACCTTGTCGGCGGATCCCAGGCCGTTCTGAATGGTGAGGATCGGCGCGTCCTTCTTGGCGATCGCCAGCGCGGACTTGGCTGCACCTGCGACGCCGTCGTCCTTGGTGGCGATGATGACGAGATCGGCGTCCTTCACGTCGGCCGGGTTGGTCGTTGCGTGCAGCTTGACGGTGCGGTCGCCAGAGGCTCCCTCGACGCGCAGGCCCTTGGTCTTGATCGCCTCGACGTGCGCCGCCCAGGTGTCCACCGCCCAGACGTCGTGCTTGCCCTTGTCGGCGAGGAGCCCCGCATAGATGGATCCCATGGCGCCGACGCCGATGATCGCGATTTTCATGGCCGTGCTGTCTCCTGCTCGAGTGCGTTAAGGCGGTACCCGCTCATAGAGCGGCAGGCCGGCCACATCGTCAACCAGCGCACGATGCAGAACAGCCATCGACGCCACTCGGCGATCGTGATCGGACGAGGTGGTCCGGCCGGTTGGGTCGCGGTCTCACCTCGGCTACAAAGGCAATCACCCGCGCGGCGCAAGCCGCCACAATGTTGGAGGAAGCATGCTGACGCTCCCAAATCGAGCCATCTCCCGCCGCCTCGCCACCATGGCTGGCATCGCCACACTGCTCACCGTTTCGACTGCCACGGCACGCGACGCGGTGCAGCCCGGCAAACCTGCGCCCGATTTCACAGCCAAAGACGCCGCCGGCAAGGACGTTCGACTCTCGAGCTTCAAAGGGCGGACCGTGGTTCTCGAATGGACCAACCAGGATTGCCCCTATGTGCGCAAGCACTACGGCAGCGGCAACATGCAAGCGCTGCAGAAAGACGCGACGGGCCAGAACGTCGTCTGGCTTACCGTTTCATCGTCGGCGCCGGGCGCGCAGGGCCACGTCAACGGCCTCGAAGCCGAGAAGCTCACCGTCGACCGCAAGGCCGCGCCCAGCGCCTTCCTGCTCGACCCGGATGGTCGCGTCGGCCGCCTCTACGGCGCAACTGTCACGCCGCACATGTACGTGATCGACAAGGCCGGTACGCTCGCCTTCATGGGAGGCATCGACGACAAGCCGACCTCGAACCAAGCGGACATCAAGACCGCGCGCAATTACGTCCGTGAGGCGTTGACGTCGGTTGCAGCCGGCCAGCCTGTGAAAACGGCGTCGACGCGGCCCTATGGCTGCACCATCAAATATGCCGATCCACGGAACTGACGAACCGCGCGCTATGGTCACGTCAGACGTGCGTCAAAAGAGCCGCGAGGACATCCTCACGGCTCTTTTGTTTTTCCGTATTTGCGGCGAACGCGTTTGGCGGCTCTAGGGGCGGCCCGGCATCTGTTGGACCTGGATGATGGCTGGACCGAGGATGACGACAAACAGCACAGGCAGGAAGAAGATGATCATTGGAACCGTCAGCTTCGGCGGCAGGGCAGCGGCCTTCTTTTCGGCATCCGACATACGTGCATCGCGGTTCTCTTTGGCCATCACGCGCAGCGCCTGACCAACCGGCGTACCATAGCGTTCCGCCTGGATCAGCGCCGTCGCCACCGACTTGATGCCCGGCAGGCCCGTACGCTTGCCGAGGTTGTCGAAGGCCGTGCGGCGATCCGAGAGGTACGACAGCTCGGCGGTCGTCAGGCTGAATTCCTCGGCGAGTTCCAACGACTGGCTGATGACTTCCTTGGCAACCTTGCCGAACGCCGCCTCGATCGACATGCCGGCCTGCACGCAGATCAGCAGCATGTCCAGCGAATCCGGGAATGCCTGCCTGATCGACTGTTGACGCTTCGACACCAGGTTCGAGATGAACACGTTCGGCAGGTAGAAGCCGATATAGCCGGCGGCCAGCGCAATGCCGAATTTCACGATCGGCGGCTGGTTGAAGTTGATGACGAAGAACAGGTAGATCAGCGCCACGACCAATACGATGATCGGCGCGACCAGCCGGAAGAACATGTAGGTGACGAGCGGTGCCTGACCTCTGAGACCCGCCATCTTGAGACGGTTCTTGATCTCCTCGGTCTCGAACGATCCGCGCAGATTGAACTGGTCGACGATCTGCTGCATGAAGCCCTTCGGCGCCTGCCGGAGACGACTGTTACCGTTCTCTTTCTGCAACTCGCTGAGGCGCGCGGCACGCATCTTGTCGCGCTCCGTTGCCATCACCTTCATGCGCTGACCCATGCGATCAGTCTGCAGGAGAGGTCCGACAACCGTCAGAACCGTCAGAAACACCGTCGCCCCGGCGAGGACCGCCGCCAGGAACTGAGGGTTCATTACTGTATCGACGATATCCATGGCAGTCTCTCAAGCTTGAAGTTTTGGATGCGGCGCCGTTGCCGGCGCCGGCCGTGTCCTGTTCGACAACTGCGCGAACCAAACTAATATTTGAAGTTGATCATCTTCTTCATGGACAGGAGACCCATCGACATCCAGCAGCCGGCGCCAAGCAGCATCATGTTGCCCTTCTTCGTCGTGAAGAGAAGGCTGATGTAGTCGGGTGTCGACAAGTAGACCATGCCCATGACGCAGAACGGCAAGGATCCGAGAACCCAGGCAGATGCCTTCGCTTCGGCCGAAAGTGCTTTGACGCGCGCCTGCAGCCTCTTGCGATCGCGCAGCACGCCGGACAGGTTCCCCAACGCCTCGGACAGGTTGCCACCTGCCTGCGATTGAATGCCGATCACGATCGAGAAGAACTTGACCTCGGCGAGCGGCGTCCGCTGCATCATGCGATCGAAGCAGTCGGCAAGCGGGATTCCGACGCGCGTTTGCTCGACGAGTTCCTGGAATTCCTCCCTCACCGGCGACGGGCTCTCGCGCGCAATGATCCCCAAGCACTCGTTCAAAGGCAGACCCGTCTTCACGCCGCGAACAATGACGTCGATCGCGTTGGCGAACTCGCTGATAAACTTGTTCTGCCGACGCGCCGTCATCTTCTTGACGACCCAGCGCGGGATGCCGAGCGTGCCGACGAACGCGGCAGCGCCGATGATCAGGGGATTCGAGGACACCAGGATGAGCACGACCAGCGCCAATACGGTGCCACAGACAGCGCTTGCACCCCAGAATACGTTCGGCGTGATGTCGAGGCCGGCGCGTTGCAAGCGCAGACGCAGCGACACCTTCTCCGACTGCTTCTGCTTGTCCTCGAGTTCCTTCAGAGTCTCGGAGACCTGCTTGCGCCGGTTCGAGACCTCTTCTTCCTTCACGCGGCGCTGCGAACGGTTGACCTTGTTCTCGGTCACGCCCTGGAATCGCTTCTCGGCCTGGACCTGGCCGCTGAGATACGGGCTTGCGACGATGTAGACCACTGCCGTCAGGCAGACCGCAGCAACGCCGATCGCAATCAGCTGCATGGTCTCTGGAGTAATGTCACCCATTTCCCTCTCCCATCGTGTTGCCGTGCTTGTCGCGAATTTCGGCAGAAGCGAGTGCCGTCGAAAGGCGCTCCGTTTCGCCGTAATACTCGGCGCGCTCCCAGAAGCGCGGGCGGGCAATTCCGGTCGAGCGGTGACGGCCGACGATCTTGCCGTTGGCGTCCTCACCCGTGATCTCGAACACCATCAGGTTCTGCAGCGTGACGACCTCGCCTTCCATGCCCAACACCTCGGTGATGTGCGTGATCTTGCGCGAGCCGTCGCGCAGGCGCGATGCCTGAATGATGATGTCGACCGAGCCGGTGATCATTTCGCGGATCGTCTTGGTCGGCAGCGCGAAGCCGCCCATCATGATCATCGATTCCATACGGCTGATGGCTTCACGCGGGCTGTTGGCGTGCAGCGTGCCCATCGAGCCGTCGTGGCCGGTATTCATGGCCTGGAGAAGATCGAACGCCTCCGGGCCACGCACCTCGCCAACGATGATCCGCTCGGGCCGCATACGCAGGCAGTTCTTGACGAGATCACGCATCGTGATCTGGCCTTCGCCTTCGAGGTTGGGCGGCCGCGTTTCCAGGCGCACCACGTGCGGCTGCTGCAGCTGAAGCTCGGCTGAGTCCTCGCACGTGATGATGCGCTCGTCCTGGTCGATCGGCGCCGACATGCAGTTGAGCAGCGTCGTCTTGCCGGAGCCTGTACCGCCCGACACGATGATGTTGCAGCGAACGCGACCGATGATCTCGAGCAGCGTCTTTCCTGCCGGTGAGATCGATCCGAATTTGACCAGCTGTTCAAGCCTCAGGCGGTCCTTCTTGAACTTACGAATGGTCAGTGCGGCGCCGTCGATCGCGAGCGGCGGGGCAATGACGTTGACGCGGCTGCCGTCGGGAAGGCGCGCGTCGCAGATCGGGCTCGATTCGTCAACCCGGCGGCCGACCTGACTGACGATGCGCTGGCAGATGTTCATCAACTGCGCGTTGTCGGCGAACCGCACGCTGGTCTTCTGCACCTTGCCGTTGACCTCGATGAAGGTCGAATTGGCGCCGTTGACCATGATGTCGGCGATGTCGTCGCGGGCCAGCAGCGGCTCGAGCGGGCCATAGCCGAGAACGTCGTTGCAGATGTCTTCGAGAAGCTCTTCCTGCTCCGCGATCGACATGACCACGTTCTTCAGCTGGATGATCTCGCCGACGATATCGCGGATTTCCTCGCGCGCAGCAGCTGCCTCAAGTTTGGCGAGCTGCGTCAGATCGATGGTATCGATCAGCGCGTTGAAGACCGTCGTCTTCACGTCATAGTATTCTTCGGAGTGCTTGCGCTGCGCCTCGGCCGGCTCCGGTTTCGCAGGCGCGGCCGGCGCGGCAGCCGCAGGCTTCTGCTCGGCCGAGACGGCCGGGGCTGCTGCCTGAGACTGTTGCGGGAGGGTGCGCCGTGGCGCACCCGCTTCATTCGATCGCCGTCCGAACATGGGGTCTGCTCCTTAACGCTTCAGCTTGAACCGCTCGAGCAGCGGTGCGAGCGCGGATTTCTTTTCAACAGTCGGTGCCCGGCGTCCGGTCAACGCCATGGCGATATCGCGGAAGCTCTGGACCGACTTGGCCTTGGCAGACAGCTCCTCGATCATCTGGCCGTTGTTGGCGGCCTGACCGAACGTCTCACTGTCGAACTCGATGACGGCCACGGCCTTCATGTCGAGGGCGGCTTCGAAATCCTTGATCGGGATCTCCGGGCGCTTCGGAATGCCGAGCATGTTGATGACGAGTTGCGGCGCCACGTCGTTGTGCCGGGTCTGCTTCAGAAGATCGACCAGGTTCTTGGCGTTGCGCAGGTTCGCAAGATCGGGTGCGGCCGTGATCACGATCTGGTCGGCTTGCGTCAGGATCCGCTTCGACCAGCCGGTCCAGATGTGCGGCACGTCGACCGTGACGTGCGGAACGTTCTGGCGCACGACGTCGATGACGATATCGCAGGCGTCCGCCGTCAGATCATAGTCGCGATCGAGCGTGCCCGGTGCTGCGAAAATGCTCAGATGCTCCGTGCATTTCGTCAGCAGGCGATCGAGCAGGACCTCGTCGAGACGCTCGGGGCTCCCCAAGGCCTCCATGATGCCCTGCACCGGGTCCTGATTGAAGTCGAGGCCGGCGGTACCGAACGCAAGGTCCAAGTCGGCAATGACGACGTTCGACTTCAAGAGTTCCGACAGGCACCACGACACGTTGTGGCAAACCGTCGATGATCCCGCGCCGCCCTTGGCGCCAACAAAGGCGTAGACGTGCCCGACAGGGTCGGACTGCGGATCGTTGTAGAGGTTGGAGATGCTCTCCATCAGTGCCATCGGGCCGACCGGCGCGATGAGGTACTCGCTGACTCCGCGCTTCAGCAACTCGCGGTAGAGCACCACGTCATTGGCGTGACCGATGATCATAACCTTGGTGCCGGCATCGCAGAACTCGGCGAGCTTGTCGAGCTCGCCGACGATGTCGTGCCGCGGCAGCATTGACTCGATGATGATCAGGTTCGGGGTCGGGCTCTCCTGGTAGTGCCCGACGGCCGCCTGCGCGCCGCCCATGTGCACTGAGACGTGCGCCTTGGCCAGCCGCCGGTCGTCGGCCGCGACCTGGAAGGCCTCGGCCGTCTCGTTCGTATCGCAGAATGCCTGGATCGAGATCCGCGGGATCGGGCGGGCCCGCTCCGCGCGCGCCTCCCCGATGTCGGCGTGATCGTCGATCATGGCAACCTCGCGACCCGTCGCGGTCGCTGCGTTGGAATTGGCTTTGCTGCTCATATGACCTCGCAATTACTGGGACTTCGTGGTGGTGCGCTCGTCCTGATCTTTCTTCGTGATCGTGGACTCACCCTTCGTGAACTTGTCCCACATCACGTCGCGGCGCTCGGAGACGGCCGGCGTCATCGTCCGCGGTCCAAGCAGGTCGGCCGGGTTCGCGACGTGCGCCGCGAAGTTCTTCTGCTGCGCGCAACCGAAGTCCTGGTGCGGCAGGTTGCGCTTGTCGTTTGCCCAGTTGGCGGTGTGCTGACCGCAGGTCGGACCCTCGGCGACGAACCGCGCATACGAGACGCGGATCGGCGGCTGGTGGTCACCGTCGGTGTGGTAGGGCTGGATCGAGACACGGGTGTCGTCGAGACCGTATTCGCGCAGCAATTCGCGCAGATCGGCCACCGCGTGCAGCGCCGCAACCTCGTTCGGCGAGCCGCTCGGCACGCTGACGGAGATCTTGGAGTTGCCCTGGTCGGAACCGCGGTACTTGTTGAGGAAGTCGATGATCGACGACCGCTGGTGCGGCGTCAGACCGTGGGCGCCGCGGGCAACCTTGATGTTCATGTTCGCCGGCTGCTGCGACACCACGATCGGGTGACGCTGCGAGGGGTCGATCATCGCCCATCCGGCCACATGGCCGCCGGGCTCCTCGCCGGGCCGGCAAGCGCCGACCGAGAGGGCAATCGCCGTGACGGTCAGCACTTTGACGGTGACCGGCATGGCCTGGGCAAGTGTCGCCGCCCGGAGCTTCTTCTTAGCAATCATGATACGTCTCCTGCCGTCCGGCATCAGTCAACGATGAAACCAACGTCACCCTTGAGGCCACCGTCAGCGTTGGTCGGCACGTTCTTGCCGTAGACGCGGTTCATGTGGCCAAGGAGGTTGCTCTTCAGATCAGAGGCGGGTGCAATGCCATCTGTCGGACGCGCGACGTTCTGGCGTGCCGTCGCCTTGACGACGTAGGGCGTGACCAGCACCACCAGTTCCGATTCAGTCTTCTGGTAGTCCTGGCTGCGGAACAGCGTGCCGAGGATCGGCAGATCCTTCAGGCCCGGATAACCGTCGATGTTCTTGCGCGTATCCTCCGAGAGGAGGCCGGCCATCGCCAGCGTGCCGCCGGAAGGCAACTCGACCGTCGATTTCGCCTGCCGCTTCTTCAAGCCTGGGATGCGCAGGCCGCCGAGAGTGACGCTGTTGGATTCAGCGATCTCGGAGACCTCGGTTTCGATCTTCAGGTTGATGCGGCCTTCCGAAAGAACGATGGGCGTGAAGGATACGCCGATGCCGAACTCCTTGAAGGTGACGCTGACCTGGCCGTTCTGCACCGAGACCGGGATCGGGAACTCGCCGCCGGCGAGGAACTTCGCCGTTTCGCCGGAAACCGCCGTCAGGTTCGGCTCGGCGAGCGTGCGGATGAGACCGTCACGCTCCAGCATGCGTAGTGTGTGCGACAGCTGCGTGTTGGCTCCCGCATTAATGGTGCCGTTAATGCCCGAGTTACCGAACGTTCCGCCGGATGGTCCCGCGTTCCAGTTGCAGAGCACACCAGCCGTCGTGCACGTGGCTGCAGCTCCGACGGCCGCCGCACCAGCCGTACCCAGCCCCGGCAGCGCGAGGCCGCCCAGCTGTGCCGCCGAAAGTGGCAAGCTGTTGTTGCTCAACACGCTCGTGGAGAAGTTGCCGGAGTTGATCGAGGCACCGAGGTTGATGCCGAATTGCTTCAAAACTGTGCGTTGCACCTCCGAGACGTTGACGCGGAGCATCACCTGCTCCTCCGCCTCGACCTGGAGCATGTTGATCACGCGCAGCTTGTGCCGCACGTCCTGCTCCGACGACGTAGCCGGCGCAGTAACATAGCGGCTCGCGATATCGGCAGCGCGCGTGCTGTCGGATGGATTGCGCACGGAACCTGTGAGGATCACGGTATCGTTCAGCATCTCGACCTTGATGCGCGAGCCCGGGATCAAGCGCTGGTACAGCGAGTCGAGCGGCGCCGTGTCGTGATCGATGACGACCTCGAAGGTCGCGATCTGCTCGCCGTTGGCATCGAAGAAGAAGACGTTGGACTGGCCAACCTTCTTGCCGATCAGATAGACGCGGTTGGAACTCTGCACCACCGCATCCATGTTGTCGGGGCTGGAGACGATCACGTCACGCAGATCCCGCGAAAGCTCGACCAGGATCGATTTGTTGCGGGCGAGCTTGATGCCGCGGTGCACCGGAAAGCCGTCGCGCTCGCTCAGGCGAATTGTCGACTGGTGATCCGGGTTGTACGCAGGAGGCGTCGCTGTGGAAGCCTCCTGCCGTTTGGCCTTCCCATCATGGGCGAACACATTGTTCGCCGCGACAGGCAGGAGCGTTACGACCGCAAGGCCGGTTAGGCCCGCGAGCATCGGCCCGCAGGCCGTCTTGAGAATGTTCCGCATGGGTGATCAAGCCTTCTGACGAGCTACCGGACAACGGGGGCACGCAGACGCAACACACGCAGACAAACGCTCGACTAAACCGCGCTTCGACAAAGCGCTCAGTTCACACCGTAGGCACGTGACTTCACGCCGTACCGCAGCACGCGGATCGCGTTGCCACGATTGTCGGACTTGAGGTCCTTCGTTTCTCTGTCTTCCTTGAAGTCGGCGATCGAGCGCAGTGCCAGGGTGATTTCACCCATCGACTTCGCCAGCGCCAGCAACTCGGCCTGCCGAGGACTCAACTCCAGCGTCGCGGTGGTGCCTTCGGCCGCCTTCTGGTCGGCCTTGGCGGCCTCGATGCGTTGACCGATCGCAAGCACCTTGACGTTGCGGAACAGCGTGTCGCTGACGTGCTCGTCCTGGCCGCCCTTGCCGCGCATGCGGCGGATCAGGATGACGTCGACGTGGTCGTTCGGCAGGATCAGGCGGCCGACGGCGGTGTCATCCGATTTGGTCGGGACCGCGATGGCGCGCATGCCTTGCGGCAGGATCGACGCGAGCACGCCGCCCTCGCCGGCCTTCACAATCTTCATGCGCGTGATGATCTCTTCTTTCAGGATCGGGACGCGGGCGATGCTGCCGCCATACTCCCGCATCGAGCAGGCGTTGTTGCCGGCGCACGAGATGGCGCCCTGCGGCACGGTGCCTTCAGGATATTCCTGCCAGCGGAAATTCGTTTCCGTGGTCAAGGTGCCAAGACCGATGTCGCTGCGCGCGACAAGCACCTTGGTCATGCTGGTCTGGGTCGGGTCCACCTGCGGCGGGGGGGGCGCCGGTTTGAACTTCGACATCACGAAAAGCGCGCCAACGCCGCAAGCCGCAGCAATTGCCAAGCTAATAATCTGCCCTTTTTTCATCGGGAAAAGGTCCTCTCACCAGTGGATGCGGCCTCACTCTCGATGAGTGTCGTATAGAATGGTCAATTCGCAGTTAATGCTGTGCCGTTTTGGTGCAGTGAGCGAATTGCATGCACAGCATGCCCCCGATTAAAGCGCGAACGTCTTGAACCAGAGCGTGTTCGGATAGATCCAGAGGCCGGCAGCAGCCAGCGCGACGCCATAGGGGATGCCGCCGGTTTTCTTGTGCAGCCGCATCGCCCAGCCTTGCGTGTAGAACCAGGGAGGCAAGACCATGCCGCGGAACATGATCAGCGCCGCCGACAAGAGGCCGCCGCAGACCGCCGTCAGCAGGAGATATTCGAAGAGCCGCTCGAAGCCGAGCCAGAGTGCGGCCGCCGCCATCAGCTTCGCGTCGCCACCGCCGAGCAGCCGGCAGGAAAACATCGCGATGCCGACAACGAGCATCAGGAAGCCGGCACCGAGGTGGCTGCCGAAGCTGCTCCAGGTCATGGGCGCGAACGGCACGATGATCAGGAACGCGGCGATGAGTGCCAGCGAGATCCGATTCGGTATCGTCATCGTGAACAGATCCATGCACCCGGCGAACGCCATGGCGGCAGGGAAAACGAGGAATAACGCGAACTCGAACACGGATGGCACCTCGACGTCTCGGCATGACTTGGCGTTCCGGGCCATCATGGCTGGCCTCGATGAAGCTTGTCTTAAGTTGCCGGCATCAGCGGTTGAAACCCGACGAAATGTTCTCGAAAGGCACTTTCAGTGCCTGGCCGATCTGGGCCGCCGCCGTAACGACGACCAAGCCGATGAAGCCCGCAATGAGGGCGTACTCGATCGAAGTGGCGCCTGACTGATCGAGGCAGAACCTGCGGGCGAATTTGGACACAGCGTCTCTCCACAACCGCGGCTTGTTACCTGCCGCTTGTGTGGCGACATTACTGCCACAACAGTTAACGCTGCCTCTCCACAGGCGGGGCTTCTTCAAGCCAGCCGCGCCCTACCGAGAGCAAGGTGAAGAAAACCTTGTTAATACTCAGACCGCATAACGAGCAGCATTCGAAATTCACGGTTGCGCCGGCTACGCACTTTACGCCGCGGAGGACGAGTAGCCGGCGGCGATGTCACGCTCGATCGGGGCAGGCGATGGGTTGCAGAAACGCGAACGGCGCCTGTGCGGCGCCGTTGCAAGGGTCGAATGTCTGACGGTCAGAGCAAGAGTGGACTGCGAAACTCTGCCCCCGGCACGGTCAGTTCAACGTCTCCTTCAATTTCTTTGCCGGCGTGAACTTCGGAACGTTCGAAGCCGGAATCTGAATCGTCTTGCCGGTTGCGGGATTGCGGCCCTCGCGCGCCTTGCGCTTTGCAACCTTGAAAGTGCCGAAGTCAGGAATGCGTACGTCCGAGCCGGTCTTCATCGATGTCGTGATCTGCGCGATGACCGCATCGACGGCATCCTTTGCCTTGTCCTTTGTCAATTCACAGGCATTGGCAACCGCATCGATCAAATCTTGTTTGCTCATAGTTTTAGTCCTCTTGATCGGAATAAGGGTGCTGCGTGGGCATGCGACGTTTCAGCTCGCATCGGCCCGACTTACCGCTGGCTCGCAGCGGCGTGGCGTTAACAACGATTAAAGCCCCCGCCCGTCAAGTCCAAAACGCCGGGAAACGCCCGAGGAATGGGGCTTTCCGGGCCAATTCGTCGCACAGTCATGAACGAAAGCGGCACGAAAAACCCCCGGTTGCCATGACGCAACCGGGGGCGACACATCGAACGACGTCGAAGTCGCGTTAGCGGCGTCAGTGCGCCGTCGGCCGGCTGCCGTCCTTGCCGTCGGTAACCGCCGCCGGCTCCGGCTCCCAGGCGATCGGGTCCGGCATGCGCACCAGTGCAACCTTGAGCACGTCATCGACGCGGGCGACCGGAATGATCTCAAGCTTCGCCTTCACCTCGTCGGTGATCTCAGCCAGATCCTTCACGTTCTCCTCGGGGATCAACACGGTGGTGATCCCCGCGCGGAGCGCCGCCAGCAGCTTTTCCTTGAGGCCGCCGATCGGCAGCACACGTCCGCGCAGCGTGATCTCGCCCGTCATGGCAACGTCCTTGCGGACAGCAATACCCGTCAGAACCGAGATGATCGCCGTCGCCATCGCGACGCCCGCCGATGGTCCATCTTTCGGCGTCGCGCCTTCCGGCACGTGCACGTGGATGTCCTTACGCTCGAACATCGAGGCCGGTATGCCCCAGTCGACAGAGCGCGAGCGGACGTAGGCGTTGGCCGCCTGGATCGACTCCTTCATCACGTCACGCAGGTTGCCGGTGACGGACATTTTGCCCTTGCCCGGCATCATGACGCCTTCGATCGTCAGGATCTCGCCGCCAACCTCGGTCCAAGCAAGCCCGGTCACGACGCCCACCTGATCAGACAGCTCGACCTCACCGAAGCGGTACTTGGGAACGCCCAGGTACTCGTCCAGCATCGCCGGCACGACGTGCACCGTCTTGCGTTTCGCCGTCAGGATATCCTTCACCGCCTTGCGGGCGAGCTTGGACATCTCACGCTCCAACGAACGCACACCCGCTTCTCGCGTGTAGCGGCGAATGACGTCCTTCAACGCCTCGTCGTCGACTTCCCACTCGCCTGGCTCGAGGCCGTGCGCCTGGCGCGTCTCTGGAATGAGATGGCGCTTCGCGATTTCGACCTTCTCGTTCTCGGTGTAGCCCGCGAGCCTGATGATCTCCATCCGGTCCATGAGGGCCGGCGGGATGTTGAGCGTATTGGCCGTGGTCACGAACATGACGCTGGAGAGGTCATAATCGACCTCCAGGTAATGATCGTTGAAGGTGTGGTTCTGTTCGGGATCGAGCACCTCGAGCAGCGCCGCCGCCGGATCACCGCGGAAATCCGAGCCCATCTTGTCGATCTCGTCGAGCAGGAAGAGCGGGTTCGTCCGCTTCGCCTTCTTCATCGACTGGATCACCTTGCCGGGCATCGAGCCGATATAGGTGCGGCGATGGCCACGGATCTCGGCCTCGTCACGCACGCCGCCGAGCGACATGCGCACGAATTCGCGACCGGTCGCGTTGGCGATCGACTTGCCGAGCGACGTCTTGCCGACGCCTGGAGGGCCGACGAGGCACAGGATGGGGCCCTTGAGCTTGTTCGTGCGGCTTTGCACGGCAAGATACTCGAGGATGCGCTCCTTGACCTTCTCGAGACCGTAATGCTCCTTGTCGAGCACCTCCTGCGCCTCGAGCAGGTCCTTCTTGACCTTGCCCTTGAGCCCCCACGGGATCGACAGCAGCCAATCCAGGTAGTTGCGCACCACCGTCGCCTCGGCCGACATCGGGCTCATCTGCTTGAGCTTCTTCAGCTCAGCGAGCGCCTTGTCCTTGGCTTCCTTCGACAGCTTGGTGTTCTCAATCTTCTCCTCGAACTCGGCGATATCGTCGCGCTCGTCGTTGTCGCCGAGCTCCTTCTGGATCGCCTTCATCTGCTCGTTGAGATAGTACTCGCGTTGCGTCTTCTCCATTTGACGCTTGACGCGGCTGCGGATCTTCTTCTCGACCTGGAGCACGGAGATCTCGCTCTCCATCAGCGTGTAGACACGCTCGAGCCGGTCCGAGACCTTGGTGATCTCGAGAATGTCCTGCTTATCGGCGATCTTGATGGCGAGATGCGACGCAATGGTATCGCCAAGCTTCGAGTGATCCTCGATCTGACTGATATTGCCGAGCACCTCGGGGCTGATCTTTTTGTTGAGCTTGACGTAGCTCTCGAACTGCGTAACGGCGGAACGCGCCAGGGCCTCGAGTTCGTCCTTGTTGCCAGGCGACTCCTCGATCCGCTCGACCTCGGCTTCGAAGTACTCCGAACGCGAGGTATAGTTGATGACGCGGGCGCGCGCCGTGCCCTCGACCAGAACCTTCACGGTCCCGTCCGGCAACTTCAGGAGTTGCAGCACCGTCGCGAGGGTACCGACCTGATAGATCGCCTCGAGCGATGGATCATCGTCACTGGCGTTCTTTTGTGCGGCGAGCAGGATCTGCTTCTCGGCGCGCATCACCTCTTCGAGGGCGTTGATCGACTTCTCGCGCCCAACAAACAACGGGACGATCATATAGGGGAAAACCACGATGTCCCGCAGAGGCAGCACCGGGAAGACGTCACGGTGCGAGCTCTTGTCCTTGCTTGGCTTTTGTTCTTCGCTCATCGGGTTTCCATCCGTATCCGCCGGGGGCTGCTCTACCGGGCACACCCTCCGAACTCAGATCACCAAACATCAGTATAGCAACGCAGGTCCTGGGTTTGTCACGCAGTTATGGCTCTGTCCATTGCCGGACAATTCCACCAGACTTTGTCAAGAAAGCCGCGCCATCCACATCCAGGACTGGATTAGGTGGGGATCACAACGGCGACTTCAAGGCCGATCGGCTGCTCGTGTGGCGGTTCGGAAGTTCGCGTCAACTCTGCTGCGACCTCAACGCGCGAACTTCCGAACAAAATGCCACACTCTGCCAATGATTATTCTAGTGTCCTCGTCGTTCGCGAAGTTCGGACTGCGCTTGCTGCAGGTGGTGACGAACTTTGCGAACGGGACACGAGGGGGCGAACGTGCGCGCAATTGAACCCGTACCATACATCTTTCGTGCCAGTGCGTGCGCGCCGATCGTTCTCGATCAAGCGCTGGAGCCCTTTTCCTCGGCTCGTTCAGTGTAGATCCGCAAGGGTTTGGCACCCCCGTCTACGACCTCGGGTCCGATCACAACCTCCTCGACGCCCTTGAGCCCGGGAAGCTCGAACATCGTGTCGAGGAGTATGGCTTCCATGATCGAGCGCAAGCCACGCGCGCCGGTCTTGCGCTCGATTGCCTTGCGCGCGATCGAGCGATAGGCGTCCTGCGTGATGGTGAGGTTGACGTCCTCCATCTCGAAGAGACGCTGATATTGCTTGATAATCGCGTTTTTCGGTTCGGTCAGAATCTGGATCAGAGCCTTCTCGTCGAGATCCTCGAGCGTCGCGACCACGGGCAACCTGCCGATGAATTCGGGAATCAGACCGAACTTCAACAGATCCTCCGGTTCGACACCCTTCAGGATGTCGCCGGTCCGCCGTTCGTCCGGACCGATGACCGTCGCGCCGAAGCCGATCGACGAACCCTTGCCGCGCCGCGCAATAATGCGCTCGAGGCCGGCGAACGCGCCGCCGCAGATGAACAGGATGTTCGTCGTGTCGACCTGGAGGAATTCCTGCTGCGGGTGCTTACGGCCGCCCTGTGGGGGCACCGAGGCAACCGTGCCTTCCATGATCTTCAAAAGAGCCTGCTGCACGCCTTCGCCCGAGACGTCCCGCGTAATCGACGGGTTGTCCGACTTGCGGCTGATCTTGTCGACCTCGTCGATGTAGACGATGCCGCGCTGTGCCCGCTCGACGTTGTAGTCCGCGTTCTGCAGCAACTTCAGGATGATGTTCTCGACATCCTCGCCGACGTAACCTGCCTCGGTCAGGGTCGTTGCATCTGCCATCGTGAAGGGCACGTCGAGGATGCGTGCCAAGGTCTGCGCCAGCAGGGTTTTTCCGCAACCCGTTGGACCAACGAGCAGAATGTTGGACTTCGATAGCTCGACGTCGTTGTTCTTGCTGGCATGATTGAGGCGCTTGTAATGGTTGTGCACGGCCACCGACAGCACGCGCTTGGCGTGATCCTGCCCGATGACGTAACCATCCAGCACCGTACAGATCTCTTGCGGCGAAGGCACACCGGCACGCGACTTCACGAGGGTGTTCTTGTTCTCCTCGCGGATGATATCCATGCACAGCTCGACGCATTCATCGCAGATGAACACAGTCGGACCAGCGATCAGCTTGCGCACCTCATGCTGACTCTTGCCGCAGAAGGAGCAGTAAAGGGTGTTTTTCTCGTTGGGCATCCGGCTCTCTCACACCCGTTCGTTCGGCGCGGTCTTCGGCCATTCGCTCGCTGGTGCGCGTGGGGCAGCGAGGACTATTCAGGAGCCCGAACAGGGCAGACTCCAAAGACTAGCTCAGAAATCCCTCATTAGCGATCTCAACATGCTATCGGCTGCAAGATCAAGAATGGATTAACGACCTACGCAGTGGTTGGAAAGCCAGCCCTGCAATTCTCGCAACATTGTGACAAAACTGTCGCAGCGTGTTGCAATGGTGCCAACATTTCCGACGGGCGGCATCCATGCTTTGTCACCATCGAGGCCTTGTCGGGCTCATTGGCGCTTCGCGTGAAGCCAGCGAGCGTCTTCATAACTCGCGTTACGAGAGCTTGCTCATGTCACCGCCGAAGTCGATTTCTTCCCGGCTGTTCAAAACCTTGTCGATCAGACCGAAATGGCGCGCCTCGTCAGCAGTCATGAAGTGATCGCGATCGAGCGTGTTCTCGATTTTCTCGAGCGGTTGACCGGTATGCTTGACGTAGACTTCATTGAGGCGCCGTTTCATCTTGATGATGTCCAGCGCATGCCGCTCGATATCACTTGCCTGCCCGGAAAAACCACCAGACGGCTGATGCACCATGATCCGCGCATTCGGCAACGCATAGCGCATGCCCTTGGCGCCGGCGGTCAGCAGCAGCGAGCCCATCGACGCCGCCTGCCCGATACAAAGTGTCGCAACCGGGCTGCGAATGAACTGGATCGTATCGTAAATCGCCATGCCGGCGGTCACGACGCCCCCGGGCGAGTTGATATAAAGCGCGATCTCCTTCTTCGGGTTTTGCGCCTCCAGAAACAGAAGCTGCATGCAGATCGAGTTGGCCATCAAGTCCTCGACTGGCCCAACCATGAAGATGATCCGTTCCTGCAGCATGCGCGAGGCAAGATCGAACGAGCGCTCGCCACGTGCCGTCTGCTCGATCACTTGAGGCCAGTAGGAATTGCGGATCTCGCTCATATTGCTCTCGTCGTCCTTCGGGGTTCAGCCGCCATTGCTCGCAACGTCTTGCGGCTCTCGAACGTGCACGGCTCTCGACAGATGGTGGTACTCCACCCGATTCGCAATCGGTTGTCAGTGCCGCCAAGCATCAATTGCTTCGCGAAGTGTTAGCTCCCGCCGTCTTGGGCGGATGTGTCCCAGCCCCTCGCGGGGCCCTCATGCGGCAGCTGGCGCTGCCGGCATGTCGTCGGCCAACGGGGCCAGCAGTTCCTCGCGCGTCACCTTGCGCTCGACCGGCTTTGAAAGTCCGGCAATATGATCGACGACCTTCTCCTCGAAGATCGGCGCGCGCAACTGCGAGACCGCTCCCGGGGTGTTCTGGAAGTATTCATAGACCATCTTTTCCTGGCCGGGGAACCGGCGGGCCTGCTCGAACAAGGCGTTGCGCAGTTCATCCTGCGTCACCTCGATCTTGCCTTTGTCCCCGATCTCGCCAAGCACCAACCCGAGGCGGACGCGGCGCTCCGCCAACTTTCTGTACTCGGCGCGGATTTCAACCTCGCCCTTGCCCTCGTCGGCGAAGGTTTTCTTCGCCTGCTCCATGCTCTGCGTCAGTTGGCCCCAGATCTGGTTGAACTCGTTGTCGACCAGGGTCGGCGGCAGCGCGAACTGATGCGCCTTGTCGAGCGCATCGAGCATGCCGCGCTTCATCTTGGCGCGCGAAACCTGCTCGAACTCCTGCTTGATCTGGGTCTCGACGCGCTCGCGCAGAACGGCAAGCGACTCCATGCCGAAGCCTTTGGCCAACTCGTCGTCGATGACAGGCTTCACGGCCTTGCCGACCGACTTCACCGTGACGTCGAACTCGGCTTCCTTGCCGGCGAGCGTGGCAACCTGATAGTCGGCGGGGAACGTCGGCTTGACGACGCGGATTTCGCCAGCCTTGGCGCCCTTCAGGCCATCCTCGAAGCCCGGGATGAAGCCACCGGCGCCCAGCACCAACGGCATATCCTCACCCTTGCCACCCTCGAACTCGACGCCGCCGACCCGGCCAACGAAATCGATCGTCAGCTGGTCGCCATCGCCGCCGGCGCGGCCGTCCTCGAGCTCGAACTTCACATTGCGTTCGGCAATCTTGCCCAGGGCCTCGTCGACGGCCTCCGGCGGAACGTCAGCGACGAGCTTTTCGAGTTGCAGCGTCGACAGATCGGCAACCTGGATCTCCGGCAGTACTTCGAACGACATCGAGTAGGCGAGATCCGCGGAGCCGGCCATCACCCGTTCCATCTCGTCCTTGTCCTCGGTGATGTCGATCTTCGGCTGGAACGCCGGGCGCTCCTTGCGATCGACGATCACCTGCGAGCTGGTCTCTTCGACGGCCTTTTGGACGACCTCGGCCATCAGCGAACGGCCGAACATCTTCTTGATGTGGTTGACCGGCACCTTGCCGCGCCGGAACCCCTTGAGCTGGATCGTATCCTTGACCTCGTCGACGCGTGTCGAGAAGCGCTGACCAAGCTCACTCTGGCCGATGACGACCTTGATCGTCCGTGCCAAACCCTCGCTGCTGGTTACCGAGACATCCATTGCGCTTTTCGCCCAAGTTTGAGACCAAACGGCCGCTCTGGCCGCATTACAAGATCGTTGTTACCGCGCCAGCGCCGACCGCACGGCGGTCGCCTCGGCTGCGCTACACAATTCCTTCCACCCCGACCACCCGAGGTTCGATTGGTGCGGACGGAGGGACTCGAACCCCCACGACTTGCGTCGCTGGAACCTAAATCCAGTGCGTCTACCAATTCCGCCACGCCCGCGGTGACACCTTCCCTCGTTCGCGCCCCGCTCGCACGGTGTATCGCCAAGCCACCGATCGCCCGCTCGAACGAGCCCGGCAATCAATGAAGCGGCGACTCCGAACCCGTCGACGACTTGCCTGTCGCAGACCTGAGGCACGCGTCGAATGCGCTGGAAGATCACGCGCGTTGTATATCTGGCCTTAGCGGCCGGAATCAATCGCGAAAAGCGCCGAATGACAAAGAGGTATACGAAACGCCGAAAGGCCACCCCGCGAGGGATGGCCTTTCAACGCGCTACTCAGGAGAGCAACAGACTTACTTCATCGCGGCGTAAGCGGGTTGGCCGCAGCAGTCGCTGCCGAAGTGGTAACGCAGGCCAACCTTGAACTCGTGCGAACGCATGTCGTCGATCTCGAGGCGCGGATTGAAGGCCAACACGTTGTCGCCATGCGAACCGCGGGCAAGACCCAGGTCGATGTAGCGATAGCCGACGTCCAGAATGGCGCGGTCGCTGATCTGGTAGCCGACGCCGGCCATCAGAGCCCAGGCGAACGACAGCTTGTCCTCGGGCAGGATGCGGTTCGGGGTCGACGGGTCGTCGATCGTGACCTCGCCCATCTTGTGGTAGGCCCAGCCGAGGCCGGCGCCGACGTACGGCACGAAGCCGCCCATCTTGCCCAGGTCATGGTAGGCGTTGAACATCATCGTGTAGGTTTTGATCTCGGTCTTCATCAGTGGGTCGATGGGGGCGCCGACGGGGACGCCGCCCGCGAACGGCTGCACGTTGACATCGCCGTGGAAGGCCTTGGTCTGACGCATGCCGAGCATCATGTCGGCGCGAAAGCCGCGTGAACCCATGCCGCAGCCGAGGCCGGCCTCGCCGAACGAACCGTTGTCGAGGTGGGCACTGGCGACGTTCGTGCCAGCCGAGTTGCCAACCCACTGGGCGCTCGGATCGCGCGACCAGGAGTAGCCTACGTCAGCGCGGAAATAGCAGGGGCCGACAGGAGCAGCGGCCGGTGCAGCGTAGTGGCTGTCCTTGATCGAACCGCCGTGGCCGTAGCCGCCGCCGAGATCGGCAGCCGAAACCGGGGTGAAGCAGGCGACGGCGGCGAGTGCCACCGAGGCGAGACCAGCCTTCATAGTGAAGTTCATGTGCATCTACCTTTTGCGTTCAGGCTCTCGTCGCGAGGCCTGCGGACCTCAAGTTGCCTGGGTAGAATGCCCGCCCTCGGTTAAATCAGGGTTAAAGGCTGTAAGAATATGAAACGGCCGCCAAAAGGCCGCTTTCAAGTGGGCCGCCCCGACCCACAACCCGGCGACGGCCGGCACGTCGGCGACCGCGTATTGCCCGCCGCCTACCGCGCGTGCCATACCGAGCCGATTGATCCCGTGTCTGGCCCCGACATCCAGAACACATCCGACAGATCCGAACCCGACCGCGGAAAGGCGCGCATGCCCCCCTCGAACGCAACCAACCCCGATACCGCACGCCCGCGCGTCGGCCTGTTCGTCACGTGCCTCGTCGATCTCGTGCGGCCCTCGATCGGCTTTGCTGCCGTGAAACTGATCGAGGCGGCCGGCTGCGATGTCGCGGTGCCGACCACGCAAACCTGTTGCGGGCAACCGGCGTACAACTCCGGCGACAAGCCGACGACTGCGGCGCTGGCGCGTCAAACGATCCACGCGTTCGAGGGCTACGATTACATCGTTGCGCCGTCCGGCTCGTGCGCCGGCATGCTGAGGAAGCACTATCCGGCGTTGCTCGCCGCCGACAGAATCTGGGGTCCACGCGCTCAGTCGTTCGCGGGCAAGGTGCACGAGTTGATCGCGTTTCTCGTCGACGTTCGCGGCATGACCTCGGTTGAGCAGGCGCTTGCGGCCACCGTCACCTATCACGACAGTTGCTCAGGCCTGCGCGAACTCGACATCAAGGAGCAACCGCGCCGTTTGCTCGCGAGCGTCAAGGGGCTCAAAGTCGTCGAGATGACCGACTGCGAAACCTGCTGTGGCTTCGGCGGCACGTTCGCGGTCAAGTACGGCGACATCTCGAACGCAATGGTCGAGAAAAAATGCGCCAACATCGTCGAAGCCAACACCGACCTCATGCTCGCCGGCGATCTCGGCTGCCTGATCAACATGGCCGGCAAGCTCCGCCGCCAGGGCAAGGGCGTAGCCGTCCGCCATATCGCCGAGGTGCTCGCGGGTGAGATGAGCGAGCCGCCGATAGGGCAAGTCCAGGAGTAGGTTGCAGGTTACAGGTTGCAGGTTACAGGAGACAGGGAAGCGGGGACACTGCACCTATAACCACTCTGTTTTCACGAATGATCCACTGCACTTGAGGAGCCGTCGAATGGAAATCACCTCCCGCGCCTTCAAGGAGAACGCCAAGGCAGCGCTCGGCGACGCGCAATTGCAGCGGGCGCTCACCGGCCTCGTCAGCGGTGACAGCCTCGTCACGCGGCGCGCGACGGCGCGTTTGGCGCTGCCGGAGTTCGAGGCGCTGCGCGACATCGGCCGCGACATCAAGGACCACACGCTGGCGAACCTCGATCTCTACCTCGAAGCCTGGGAAGCCAAGGCCAAGGCTGCCGGCGCCAACGTGCATTGGGCGCCGACCGGCGCCGACGCGCGCGCAATCATTCTCGACATCTGCAAGGCCGCGAACGCCAAGATCGTCACCAAGGGCAAGTCGATGATCTCGGAGGAGGTCGGCCTCAACGCGCACCTGCAGGCAGCCGGCATGGACGTCGTCGAGACCGATCTCGGCGAATACCTCGTGCAGATCCGCAAGGAGACGCCGAGCCACATCATCGCGCCGGCGATCCATCTGACGCAGGAGCAGGTGGAGCAGGACTTCCGCCGGCTGCACACCCACTTGCCGAAGGACCGCGTGCTGAGCGAAGCGCCGCAGCTCGTCGATGAAGCCCGCCAGATCCTGCGCGAGAAGTTCATCAACGCCGACGTCGGCATCACCGGCGCCAACTTCCTGATCGCCGAAACCGGTTCCTCGATCATCGTCACCAACGAGGGCAACGGCGATCTCACGCAATCGCTCGCCAAGACGCACATCGTCATCGCCTCGATCGACAAGGTTGTGCCGACGCTGGAGGACGTGTCGACGCTGATCCGCCTGCTGGCGCGCTCAGCCACTGGCCAAGAGATTTCCACCTATACGACGTTCTCGACGGGACCACGCCGGCCGGGCGATCCAGATGGGCCGCAGAACTACCACGTCGTCGTGCTCGACAACGGCCGCTCGGCGCTGCTCGGCACGCCGTTCCGCGAAGCGCTGCGTTGTATCCGCTGCGGCGCCTGCATGAACCACTGCCCGGTCTACGGCGCCGTCGGAGGGCATGCTTACGGTTTCGTGTATCCCGGCCCGATCGGCGCCGTCATCAATCCCGCGATCATCGGCTTGCAGGAAGCACATCACCTGCCGCACGCATCGACTTTCTGCGGGCGCTGCGAAAGCGTCTGCCCGATGAAGATCCCGCTGCCGAAACTGATGCGCGACTGGCGCACGCAGGATTTCGAAACCGGCGGCGGCTCGTCTGCATCGCGCGCCGGGCTGAAGCTTTGGGGATACGTCGCGCGACGTCCACGCCTCTATCATTTGGCGGCGCGGCTCGCCATTGCCGCACTCGGGTTCATGGGCCGTCAACGCGGCGGCGCCTTCCGCTGGCTGCCGTTCGCCTCCGGCTGGACGCGGCATCGCGACCTGCCCGCACCGCAAGCGCGGACGTTCCAGCAGCAATGGGCCGAGCACAAAGCGGGAGTGCCCCGATGAGCACCGAGACCCTAAACGCCGACCGCCGCCGGGCGATCCTCGACGTCATCCGCTCGGGCTTGAATGACGGATCGCCGATGAAGGCGCGCCAAGAAGCGGTTGCGGCTCGCCTTGCCAGCCAGAAACCGCATTTGGTGCCCGAGCGTGCCAACAAGGACGCCGCTGGCCTCAAGGCGCAGTTCACGCAGTTCCTCGAGGGACAGACCGCGACCGTGCTCTGCGTTGCGGGGTTGGACCTGGTGCCTGCGGCGCTTGCCGGTTACTTGCGGAGCCAGAATTTGCCGCAACGCGTGCGGATGGGTTCAGACGCCGAGCTTAGCGGCCTGCCCTGGTCACGTGAACCGGCGCTGACGCTGGACAAGGGCCACGCCTACGCCACCGACGAGGTGAGCTTGAGCCGCGCGATTGGCGGCATCTCGGAAACCGGCACGCTCGTCATGGCGTCCGGTGAGGCAAACCCGGTCACGCTCAACTATCTCCCCGAAACGCACATCGTCGTACTCAAGGCGTCGGAGATCGCCGGCAATTACGAGGCCGCCTTCGACAAGGTTCGCGCACGCTTCGGCCGGGGCCAGATGCCGCGCACGCTGAATTTCATTTCAGGACCGTCACGCACGGCCGATATCGGCGGCCGCCTCGTCGTCGGCGCGCATGGGCCGCGGCGGCTCTGCGTGATTATCGTGGAGTAGTTTTTTTCTTGCGCCTTCGGATGCACATCCGGCGCGTGGATACGGGACCGCCGAGATCGCATTCACCTCTCACTTCTGCATGCTTCTGCTCCCGGCATCTACAATTTCATCGAAATTCGATTCAATTTGAATGACCCCGTTGCATTTTTTCTCAAAACATTTGCGGCATTTCTAAAGGCACCCTGAATATGGGGGCGACAGTTAGATTAACGCCGCCGAAGCAGGAACAGAGTTCCGGTAACCATTCCGAGCTGGTTGTTCCCCACTGGCGTCATTAGTGAGCAAACAAGCAGGAGCACTCCCTTGAGCATCGTGAATGGCACAAAGTATATCGACGTGCTGCGTGGCGTCGCTGACGAGGACAACCAGATCTGGGGACACCGCGGCGACGATACCGTGATCGGCGGCAAGCACGACGACACGGTACTCGGCGGCAAGGGCGACGACGCGCTCTGGGGCGATCGCGGCAACGACACGATCTTCGGCAATACTGGTAACGACAAGATCTGGGGCAGCATCAACGACGATCGCCTCTCCGGCGGCGACGGCAACGACTGGCTCTCGGGCGGCAAGGACAACGACATCGTCCTCGGCGGCAAGGGCGATGACGAGGCGCACGGCAACTCCGGCAACGACATCGTGCTCGGCGGATCCGGCAACGACGTGATCACCGGCAACTCCGGCAATGACATCCTCAACGGCGGCCGTGGCGACGACAAGGTCTCAGCAGGTTCGGGCGACGACTACGTGCAGGCCTCGTCCGGCAACGATCTGTATTCCGGCGGCTCGGGCTTCGACACGCTCGACTTCGGCATCATGAAGGGCAAGCTCATGATCGACGTCGGCCATCATACCGCCAGCGTCACAAGCGGCAAGTCGGTCTTCACGGATGTGATCTCGGGCTTTGAGCAGATCATCGGCACCGACTTCGGCAACCACATGATGGGTGCCGACAATCATGCCGATTATTTCGTCGGCGGCAAGGGCGAAGACTGGATGCGCGGCAAGGGCGGCTCCGACACGCTGACTGGCGGCGACGGCGCGGATACCTTCGCCTATCTGAAGAAGGACACGGCCAACGGCGCCATCGACCACATCACCGACTTCGTGGCGGGCCAGGACCATCTCGACATGAAGGACTTCCTGAAGGGCCACACGAGCTACGATTCTGTCGTGCGTGTCGCCGAGAGCGGTGCCGACACGCTGGTGCAGGGCCTCGTCAACCACCAGTGGGTGAACGTCGCGGTACTCGACAACACGCACATCGCTTCGATCCACGACCTCGGCCTGCTGGCGTAATTACTGACGGAAAGTCGGGGGCTTATGCAGCGCCGGATCTGTGGCACAGGTCCGGCGCTGCTGTTTCATTCGTCCGCGTTTTTGGCTTCGTGAGTGCGCATTCGTGAGTTCTCTGCAAAATCTACGTTTGTCATCCTCGGGCTCGTCCCGAGGACCCATGGCTCAACGAGCGCAAGTAGAAATTGTTCGCTGAAACGTTGCAGCAGACTTCACTTCTCGAACCCGCTGGACGATGGGTGGTCGGGACAAGCCCGACCATGACAATGTTTGGGTTGTTCGCGCCAGTTCGTAGGTTGGGTCAAGCCTCATGGCGTAGCTATGCATCCGCATGGATGCACGCGCGCGACCCAACACCTTCACTTTGAGCAAGCCGTGCTGGGTCTCAACGTGCAGGTTCGACCCAACCTACAGGTTGCGGGCTATCGGCCCTCGTAGAGACCAACTGCGCAGAACGCTGGCGTTCGATCCTCATCTTTAGAAGATGGTTTCAAATTAAATACGCAGACAACGACTTGAGCCCCCTTCTGCAGATATAATCGCTCGGTCGCGTAGCCATCCTTTTCGAGCGGCGGCTGCATAACAACTGACGTTAACTCAAATCCCTGCCGCAACAACTGGCTCATTTGCACGAGTTCCACCGCGTCAATCGACGCAATCGTCATCGACAGCAACGCGAATACAGTGCCCACAATTCGATTGAGTCGACGCATCCCAAATCCCCCTACCGGTCGATCTCCCCGAACACGATGTCGAGCGAGCCGAGGATCGCGCTCACATCCGCCAGCATGTGGCCGCGGTTCATGAAGTCCATGGCTTGGAGATGCGGGAAGCCCGGCGCGCGGATCTTGCAGCGGTAAGGCTTATTCGATCCGTCCGCCACGAGGTACACGCCGAACTCGCCCTTCGGCGCTTCGACGCAGGCGTAGACCTCGCCTTCGGGCACGTGAAAACCCTCGGTATAGAGCTTGAAGTGCTGGATCAGCGCCTCCATGGAGCGCTTCATCTCGGCGCGCTTTGGCGGCACCACTTTCTTGTTATCGGTCGAAACCGGGCCTTGCCCCGCCGCGCTCATGAGCTTCTCGCAAGCCTGCTTCATGATTCGGGCTGACTGGCGCATCTCGAACATGCGGATGCAGTAGCGATCGTAGCAGTCGCCGTTCTTGCCGATGGCGAGATCGAACTCCATCTCGTCATAGCACTCGTAGGGCTGCGACTTGCGCAGGTCCCAGGCCGCTCCCGAGCCGCGCACCATGACGCCCGAAAATCCCCACTTGAAGCAGTCCTCCAGCGAGACGACGCCGATATCGACGTTGCGCTGCTTGAAGATGCGGTTGTCGGTGAGCAGCGCCTCGATCTCGTCGCAGGTGGTCAGGAACGGCCCGCACCAGCTGTAGATGTCCTCGACCAGCTTGGCCGGTAGATCCTGATGCACGCCGCCGGGCCGGAAGTATTTTGCATGCATGCGCGAGCCGGACGCGCGCTCGTAGAACACCATCAGCCGCTCGCGCTCCTCGAAGCCCCAGAGCGGCGGCGTCAAAGCGCCGACGTCCATGGCCTGCGTGGTCACGTTCAGCATGTGGGACAGAATGCGGCCGATCTCGGAGTAGAGCACGCGGATCAACTGGGCGCGCCTGGGCACTTGCATGCCCAGCAGCTTTTCCACCGCGAGGCAGAACGCGTGCTCCTGATTCATCGGTGCGACGTAATCGAGCCGGTCGAAGTAGCCGATCGCCTGCAGGTAGGTCTTGTGCTCGATCAGCTTCTCGGTGCCGCGATGCAGCAGACCGATGTGCGGATCGACCCGTTCCACGACCTCGCCGTCGAGTTCCAGGACGAGGCGCAGCACGCCGTGCGCCGCCGGATGCTGCGGCCCGAAGTTGATGGTGAACGGGCGGATTTCGGTTTCGGGCATGGGGTGCGTCAGTCCTTGGTCTCGGGCGCCGCGACTATGCCCCGATAGATTTCCCCGAGAGGAAGCGTTAGGGACAGCCCGGGAATGTCAATCGAACTGGAAAAGCCGATAACGTCTGTCGGCTCCGAAGGGAAATGCTGCGAATTGTCC
>JANLQP010000221.1:0-34462 GCA_031367895.1 Hyphomicrobiales bacterium | reverse complement strand
TGGCGAGCGGCGTGCGCGACATGGTACAGCCGCCAATGCCGACGTGGTCGCCATCCCTGACGAACTTGGCCGCCTCTTCGAGCGACATCACCTTCTCGCGCAAGCCGCGATCGCGCGCTTCAGTGGCCTTGCGCAGGTCGGTGTAGGGTTTGACGTTGGCGGTCATACAGTCCCCGTCGATAAGTTCGTGGAATGGTTTGGCGCAAAAACGGTTCGATTCATGCGGCGCCAAGCCCCGTATCCCGGTTGAAGGCGGTGATCATCTCGTCCCAGATCGGCACCAGTGCCTGCAAGCCTGTCCAGAAGTCCTGGTGCTTGCGCCGGTCGAAGTCGGCGACCGAAACACCCTGCTGCTCGACCCAGGTGAAGTACCCGAGGTTGAAGATGCGTTGCCGCTCGCGTGGCGTCGCCTCCAGGACGTGATCCGTATCGGCGCCAAGCAGGTGCTGGCCGACAATCTCGGCGCACATCAGGTCGGTCACCTCGCCGGAGTTGTGGCGCCGGTGCAGATAGTGATGCAGTTCGCTGGCGTAGAGTGCGTGCCCATCCGTCGCCACAGTGACGATCACGTCGTTGGCCCCGAGCCGGTCGTGCTTTGCAAGCTTGATGGCGCCGACGATGTTGGCGAGGCTCGATAACCCGAAGTTCTCGAACGCCTCGATCAGCGCCGGTTCGACGCCGAGCCGCTTTGCCACGTAGGCCCGCCCGACGTCCGTGTTGAACACCGCGTTGAGGCCGTCCGTCGCCTGGTCCGAGACGCCAATCACCACATCCGTATTCATGACGTTGTGGATCAGCGGCACATGCTTGTCGCCGATTCCTTGGATATTGTGCTCGCCGTAGCCGTTGTTGAGCAGCGTCGGGCATTCGACCGCTTCGACCGCTGCGATGCGCGTGCCGTGCTGTGCCTTGAGAAAATCGCCAGCAGCCAGCGTTCCGGATGAGCCCGAAGCCGAGACGTAGCCTGCAAGCTTGAGCCCCTTCTTGGCGCCACCGAGGCTATCGAAGATCCGTGACAAGGCCGGGCCGGTGACACGCCAATGCCCGAGATAGTTTCCGAACTCGCTGAACTGATTGAGAATTTCGTTCTGCGGATCGCGCCCCAGCTGGCGACAAGCGTCGTAGATCTCCTTGACGTTCGACTCCGTGCCAGGCGTGCGCACGATATCGCCAGGCGCATTCACCCAACGCTCCAGCCAATCGAAGCGTTCCCGGCTCATGCCGGCCGGCAGCACCGCGACGCCACGGCAACCGATGATCGACGAGATGGCGACGCCGCCGCGGCAGTAGTTGCCGGTGGACGGCCAGACGGCACGCTGTCGCGTCGGATCGAAATGGCCGGAGACAAGGCGCGGGGCGAGGCACGCGTAGGCGGCCAGAACCTTGTGCGCGTTGATCATCGGGAACAGCGCGCCGAAGGCGACGACGATGCGCGCGTCTACGCCGGTCAGCGCCTTGGGCAGTTCGACGTGCACCGGAACGGAGACGCGCCCGGTGCGTTTTGCATCATTGAACCAGTTGACTCGGAACAGGTTCAGCGGGTGCGCCTCGTCCGGGCCGATGGCGGCGAGCTTGGCCACCAGCGCTGCCGGCTGCGTTTCCGGCTCCGCCAATTCGCGAAAGGTCGGCAGGCGCACGCCCTTCTCGCGCATGAGCGCAATCGTGCGGGCCCGGACAACCGTATCCTCGATGCGTGTCGGTGGGGTGAAGGTGGGCGCTGCCATGCTCTGATCCTGATATCGGGCGGACTGTTGCACGGAGGCCCGGCGGCGGGCAACCATGCGGCAACCCAACAGGCGCGCCTTGCGCTCCCTATTCGAGCAATCCCGACACAATCGCGCCCACACCAGACAGGAACAGCAGCACCAGCAACACAGCGCGCATTCCGGCATCGCTGAACCGCGGGCTGAGACTTGCGCCAGCAACCGTGCCGGCCACCACAGCGGGTGCCAACAGGGCGACGGCGAACCACGACGCGCGCGGCAGCTGACCGAGCCCGACGTAAGCGAGTGTCACAGCAACATAGAGCACGGCGAAAAACGAGAGGGAAAGAGCGCGCGTTGCGTCCGGCGCCTGCCGTTCGCGCATGAAATAAACCATCACCGGCGGCCCCGGCATCACCAGCAATGCGGTCAGCGCGCCCGAGAGGACGCCGGTTGCTATGGTCGCGAGCTTGCCGTGACGGGCCCTTTGTATGCCGTGCTTCGGACGGGCCGAGATCCGCTCCCGCCAGAACAGCAGCGCGATCACGCCGAGGATCAGCAAGCCGACTGTCAGCTTCAAGCCGCGCACGGCAAAGTCTTGGAACAGCCAAAGCCCGAGCGGACAGCCGATCACAGCGCCCATTACCAGTCGCTTCAGGTGCCAGCGCGAGGCTTTGGCCCAAAGTCCGGGGACAATGATCGCGCTCTGTACCACGTGCAACGCGACCAGCATTGGAATCGCCGCTGTCGTGCCGACGACGAGCAGGAACACCGGCGCCGCGAGAATGGCGAAGCCGAAGCCGGTCGCCGCCTGCACCAGCGCACCGAAGAACGTTGCCACACCCAGCGCCAGCAGTGCCGTCCACTCCATCAACGGGGCCCCGAGCCGTGGCCATAACGGTTGGCCGGCACCGCCAGGCAATACGCGAAGAAGGCGATGCCCCAGGAGACGAGGATAACCTGCATGAGTGGCTTCGATTTGTAATTGAGGTGGCCATACCAGGCGAGTGTCATGAACGCGTTGGACGCGATGAGCAGCAGGATCGGCGTAAGGTACGGCAGCAGGCTTGCGAGGCCCGTTGGTGTGGGCAGCAGCATGATGTTGTCCCCCTTTGAGTTCTCTTGTGGCGATTGGCCGTCTTGCCCTATGGATATGTGCGATGACTTATGCCGACCGGCCGGCATTGTCGAGCCAAGGAACCCGTCCAGTGTCGACTGAAGAGCCGCACATGAGCACACCAAAGCAAGCGGCAGTGGATGACGACTGGACGCGCGTCTTCCCGCCACCGAAGGCGCGCATCTCGGACACCTACGCCAGCACCGAGCGCTGGTGGCGAAAACTCATGACGATCCTGGGGTGCATCGGCTTTGCCGGGATCGCAGCGGCGATGCTGAGCTATGCGATCCGGGTGCCTGTAGGGCAGCTCCTGCCGACCGAGCCGACGCGCGCCGAACAGCGTGCGCGCGACGCCGAGGAGATGCTGCGGCGGCGGGGGATGGAAACGCAGCCGTTCCAGAAAGCGCAGGAGGAGAAAGCGCGCCGCCGCCGCGAAATCGAAGACCTCAACAAGGCGGCGAAACCGCAGTAGCCCGCCGATTGTTCCGCGCCACTCAGCGCCTCGGCATCAGCCGCCACAACGCTTCGATGCCGCCGATATAGCCAGAACGCTCCGGAAAATGCAGCGCGCGTGCGGCATCCAGGTTGTGCCAGGCAATGGCGTCGTGCTCCGCCGAGAGGACCGGCTCATCGGCGCCCATGGCCTCGCCGTAGCGCGCAACGAGAAACAGGAACCGGCCATCGGTCGGACGCTGCCGTGTCCATGTGACCACCTCCGCGCGGAACGCCACCTGGAAATGCGCGCCGAGTTCTTCGCGCATTTCGCGGGTGAGAACCACCGTGTGGGCTGCCCACTCTTCGCCGACGTCGATGCGCCCGCCGGGCAACTCCCAGTAGCCCGTATCGGACTCGCGAACGAACAGTGCCCGGCCGTCGCGAACGATGAAGGCCTTGAGGCTCACCTCGAACGTCTGGATGTCGCGCATAGCGTCCCCTATCAGCGAAACAGGTAGATCGGACTCGACCACGCGCGGTGGCCGTCTTCCTGCCAAACGCGCACGAACAGGCGCGTATCGCCGGTTTCGCGTAGGCGCAACATCCGCCGGATGGTCATGCGCGTTTCCGTCATCTGCTCCGGCAGCCGATAGAGCTTCAGCGCCCGTTCCAAGCCACCCGCTGAGAAGATGTGCCGCTCCAGCCCGAGCGAGGTGATATCACGGCCGCCGCGCACGTTCTTGGTCTCGAAGCTGATGCGACCGGCGATGCCGTCGCGCAACCAGATATCGATCCCGCCGTGATTGCCTGTGGTGACGGCCTTCCAGGCGAGCCCCGAGGCGTTCTGGCGCTGGATGCCGCGGTCGAGGTTCCAGTTGTTGAACACGGCTGTGCGCAGGATTGCATTGCCTTCGATGGCAAGGCTGCCATCCCAGGTCGTCGTACGCGCGCGGCCGCGGTACTCGGCGCCCTGGTAGACGAGACGGACGCGCGCGCCCAGATCCTCAGGGCCGTAAGGGCGGACGATTTCCAGGACTTCGTCGCCTTCCATGATCTCGACGCGCTCGATCGGTGCAGAGCCGACGATCGCGACATCGAATTCGATATCGTCATCAGCGAGGCGCGCTATGTCGCCCATCCGCAGCTCGCGCGTGCGCTCTGTTGTGGCCGTCGCGAAGACGGCGGGATCGCGATGGAAGAGTGTCGCATCCGAGTGTGTGCGCACGCGGACATCGAGCAGCATACGATTGCCGGTCGTCGCGTAATGGTGCCGGCGGCGCATGCACTCGAAGATGGCGTCGCGATCAAGACTTGGCGCAATGAAGCAGGTGAGCCCGCCGTAGCTGCCGAAGAACGAGGCCCCCGGATAGCAGGCGCCGGGCCGGCCCTTGTGTCCGTCCGAGTTGGCGACGACACCGACGCGATAGCCTTGGTCGAAGGCGTCCGAGAGGATCCAGTCGAACGTGCCCCAGGCGGAGTGGACCTCGACCGCGGTCTCGACGCGCCCATCATGGGCATAGGTGATGTCGGCGTAGCGGCCGCCGACATGCGCCATGACGATGCAGTCCTTTTCTTTGAGCTTCACGAACAGCTCGTGCGCCGTGTGCGCGTCGGTCGTTTCGTCGTGGCGGTCGTTGGCGTCGAAGATCTGCGCGTGGCTGGAGCGGTGGATCGTCTCGCCCTCGTGGCGGTAGTGCACGTTGCGATCGCCGCCCACGGCTGTATTTGCGCTCCATTCGTAGCCGGGAATGCAGACGAACCGGCCAGGCACGTCGAACGCGCGCGAGAGCTCGTTGAGTTCCCGCCAGAAGGCGCCGGTGATCTGGAAATCGTTGCCCTGGTGACCCATCACGTCGAGAAAGGCCTTGTCGCGGCCGAACTCGAAGTATTCACGCGCCGAATTCGTACCGAGAGTCTCGTCGGACTGGCCGTGCGTATCGCCCCAGAAATGTACGTCGTGCGCATCGGACGGAACCACCTCGATCGGATTTGACGTACACAGCCGCGATCCGCTTCCATCCCGAATACCGATCGTGTAGACGCCGGGAACCCTGACGGACAGCCCATCGACGAGCGTCGCGAATTGTCCCGCTTCGAATCGCACCGAATGCGGCAGGTCGGAAATCGACGGCGATCCTTCCAGTTTGAGTGTTGCATTCACCTGATTCGAGGTGTTGCCCCATTTGTCATCCGCCTTGATTGCCAGCCGGAACAGTTGGCCGGCACGGATCTGCGTCGGCAATACGGCGCGCCATTGAACACCGGGGCCCGGCAGAATGGCGATCACCGGACTTTCGGGAAGCGCCACATAGTCGTAGGTCGCGATCGCATCGACGAGAACGCGGAATTGAAATCGGCTCTCGCAATAGGTTTGTACCCTGATGCCGGGCGAACCGAAGCGGCGGTCGCCGAAACGTATGGTGATGGTGTCGCCCGGGCGCAGGAAATGCTTCATCACGCCGATATAGAGCGACCGGCTCCAAGGGCGGATATTGCGCTTGAACTCCCATTTCAGCTCGAGAGTGGCGCCATTGGATGCTTCGGCGGTTGTATAGCCGGGCGCTTCGGGATCGTCGAACTGGGCTGGGCCGAAATCCGTGGCAAAGCGAAACCCGATCTTGATCGAGCCGGTGTCGTCGATGCCGAACCGGCCGGCCGTGTAGACCAGCGTGAACGATTGCATCGAACCTGCCTCGAACCCACCCGACGGGGCAAGGACGGCGGATCCCATGAATTCGGGCCGATATTCGGAATAGGGCACGCCGGTCTCCCGCGTCGCGTTTCTCGACAGACAGGTCAGACGTAGTGTCCCGTCTCGTAATTGCCGCCATCGAGCAGCGACCGCTTTCGGTAATTGCGACACACAAGGGACACTAGCCGAATCACGGGCTTTGTGTGGCGTTTGCCTCGCAATTGCCGACTGAGAGTTAGCCGCGGTTTCTGGTCGGCAATTGCGAGACGCCACACTAGCGTCTGCGACGCCATCTTGCCAAGTCACAGCTGCTGACCGTCACAGCTGCGCGAGAAGCCGCAAGACGGATCTCGAACCGCCCTTGATATCAATCCGTCAGTGCAGCGTCAGTTCACCGGCCCGGAACTCGAAATCCCGGGGCTTGATCAGCTTCGCGTGCGCGACGCGGATCTTGAACAGCGATCCGTCGATGTTTCCGCTCCAGAAGTCGAGAAACCCTTTGAGTTTCGGAAACACGGGGTGCAAATCATAGTCCTGCCAGACGAATGTCTGCAGCAGGCCGGGATGGTCAGGCATGCGATAAATGATCTCAGCCGTTGTCAGGCTGTATCCGGCAATCAGCCGGAGGAAATCGCGATCGGCCATTGGCATGGGCTCCAAGCGTTCGACGCCGCAAGATCACAAGCCAGCTTAGCGCTGAGTCGGGTGGCCGAAAAGGGCCTTTGTCGTGTTTTTTCAATGCGTTGTCAGCATTGCGGCGCGACTGCTAACAGTCGAGATGGTCGATCCGCGTCCTTTGCGTTTGGCGTTGCGTTTGGCGTTACGTTCGGCGGTATCTTGTGAACCGCTGCGGCAACCACGTTTGTCGAAAATCCAGGCGCTCATGCAACAGCGCCAAATCGCAATTGCAATTTTTCCCCGACTTCGATACTACCATAACGAATTATTCAAGTTATGATCCAAATATCCCGGATCATTCGAGAATGTCCGCAAAAACATACCCATCAATCAACCCCATATCCGCGAACAACGAGGAAAGATAGAGTTTCATGGCCGCCATCAACGTCGACAAGCTGTCACTCAAAGAGCTGCAGGATCTCGAACTCCGCGTCAGGAAAGCAATTGCGACCGCAAAAATCCGCGAGCAGGACGAGTTCAAGGCCGAAATCATGGCGCTCGCAGCCAAGCGCGGTATTGCCGTCACCGAGGTTTTCGGTAGCGCGCGGGGTAAAGGCGGAAAAGTCGCCGTGAAGTACCGCAATCGCGACAATCCGGGCGAGACCTGGACTGGACGCGGCCGTCAGCCGAACTGGTTGGCTGCAGCAGTCAAGAAAGGCGCGAAGGTTGCTGATTTCGCGATCTGATCCGTGGATCTGATCGTGCATTCGCCATTCAAAATGCCCGGGCCGCGCTGCGGTCCGGGCATTTGTCGTTCTACATCGGGTTCGTGATGTCCTGTGACGTGGCGCAAATGCAAATTCGCATTGCGCCACCCGTGCCGATGTCGGTTACCCCTGCCGGCGTCGGCCGAATGTCGGGGCTTTTCGGCGACTTCGGCGAATGAAGCGCGCTCAGCTATCAAACTTCCGCTTTCAAACGAGTTGACCGCTGTGTTGACGGCATGCTGCGATCTGTTTAATCGCCGCCGCCGCAAACACCGCCGCCGTCGCCACCACCGCCGCCACCAACACCAACACCGCCCGAATCCCCGCAGCCGCTGCTGCCGATCGCCCCGCCACCACAACCGCTGCCACATCCGCCGCGAACCTTGCGCATGTCGGCGTTGGCGAATGACGCCACCGCTACAATGAACCCGACGAAGCAGAACATCGCGAGCGGGACGATCTTGCTCGAAACCGCAATTGCAAATACAGCGAAGGCGGCCAGTGCAACACAGCCGCAGGCGATGCGCCCAGTGACAGTGCTCGGCCGCGGCCAGATGTCGGCCGGCGGATCGATGCCGAATGTCGTGCGGTAGTTTCGCAAGGTCTGCGCGTACTGCGACTGCAGCCGGGCGGCGTCGGTCGTTCCGCCGGTTCCCGGATTGCGCCATTCTTGCAGCCAACGACGCGACGCGGCACTCGGCGCCTTGCGAAGGAATGAGTTGTCGGGCGCCGCCCGGATGGGTTTTCTGCATGACGGGCTTGAGGTCGTTTTGGCCGAGGCATTGAGCGAATTCACGGCCACGCATCAACGCGTGCGGCTCGAGGTCGTGGTGGATCGCAGTCGTGCGCTGATCGATGCCGTCGTGGCCGGCACGCTCGATCAGGCGATCGCGTTCGAGCACGAGCCTCGACTGCAGGGCGAGCTGATCATGCTGGGGGCGATGGTCTGGATCGGCCTGCGCCCGGGGCTGCAACAAACCGACCGGCCGCTGCCACTGGTGCTGCTCGACGAGCCCTGTTCATTCCGGCGCGCGGCGCTGGCGGCCCTCGACGATGCCGGGATACCCTGGCGGATCGTGCTGACGAGCCCGAGTCTGGCGGCCGTCAGGGCAGCGGTGCTCGCAGGGCTCGGCATCACGGTGCGCACGCCGCATCTGCTCGGCCCGGCGAGCGACCGGCTGATGGTGCTCGATACCTTGCCACCGCTCCCCGAAACACCGTTGCGCCATTATCGCCGTGGCGCACGGTCGGAGACCGCGGCGGCCCTGAAGGCCGCGTGTATCGAACGCATCCGGCGGTGGTGAGCGCCGACCTTGGATGCTCAACGCTCAGGCGCGTCGTCCGATGCTACTCCGCAGCTACTCCGCGGCTGGTTACCGGAGGCCACTCGGCCGCATCGCCACCGAGCGTCGGCGTTGGCCGAACCCAACGCGGCGCAGTCTCGGAGAGCTTGAGTATTGGGCCCAGATGCCGGATCGGGCCACGCGACGGTCGCGACTGGATCCTGAGCGCATCGAGTTCCGCTGCCGGCAAATCCAGGTTGTCGCCGGGATAAGCGACCTTCCCCTGCCGATAGATGAACATGCCGGACTGGCAGAGCGAGACGCGCACATGGTAGCTGCCGCCCTCCCGCGCGCGCCGCGCCAGCGCCAGTAGCACGCCGTAGGCCGCGAGATAGCCGGTCGTGTAATCGCAGGCCGCTGCCGGCAATAGAGCAGGCCCGCCGGGGCGGCTCGGAGTCCGGCCCTCGTGGCAGATGCCGGTGACGGTCTGCGCCACCTGCTCCCAGCCGCCGCGATGACTGAACGGTCCGTCTGCGCCGAAGCAGCTGATGGAGGTATAAATGATGCCCGGCCGCAGGGCGGCCAGTTCGTCGGGCCCAAAACCGAGTTTCGCGATCATGCCCGGTCGGTAGCCTTGCGAGAACACGTCCGCATCCTTCACCAGCGCCATTAAGCGGGCGACATTTTCCGCTCGCGTGAGATCGAGATACGTGCTGCGCTTGCCGTGGCTGGTGTCGAGTACGTGCTCGGGAATTTGCGGCAGACGCTCCGCCGTCACCATCAGTACGTCGGCGCCATGTTCGGCGAGCGTGCGCGCCGCAATCGGGCCGGCAAGGATGCGTGTCAGATCCAGAGCACGGATGCCGGCAAGTGGACGGTCATCGCCGGAGGACGCGCGAGGCAGCGGCTGCGGATCGCTGTCGCCAATCTTGATCACCTCGACAATCGGCTTGGCTGCGAGCGTTTGCCCGTGCGGTGTCGCCAACCACTCGGCGTTGCTGCGCACCATGCCGCCGCAGCAGCGGGCTTCGTCGATCGCGGCCTCGAGATCGAGCGCGTTCCACTTGGCGACGGCGCTGCCCACGGACTGCGGATTGGGCTCGCAGCCGAGCACCCCCAGCATGCGGGCCTGCAGGTTCGGCAAGCCGAAATGCGGCAGCACCCAGCGGCCGTCCTTGGTTGGCCACGGCTGCGTGATGCGGATCATCGCCTCGTGGCCTTCGTTGACGACCGGCACGAAGGCGCCGGTTGGTCCGGGCCGCTGCAGATAGACCGTGCTGCGCAGTGCCGCTGCCGCATGCCGCGTATCGATGGCAACCTTCTGGCGGCGCCCGGTCTTCAGTTCCCAGATATCGGATACTGCGGTGCCGACCCCCGCGAGCACCGCCGCACAAGTCTCGCCGACGCGGAACGTTGTCGAAAACACCGGATCGGCGCCGGTGATCGCCACTTCGCCCGGCGCCGGCATGTCCCGGCCGCGCACGGCCATGACTTCCTCGAATGCGGTCGCGAACTTCGATGCCATGTCTGTCGCCTCCCATCGCTCAGTGCGCATCATGCAGTACAGGCCATCGCAGGTCTACGTGCGGGCGAGCAGACCGGTCCTGCGTTCCTGCATTGCAGCCGACGCCGCTGGTAACGACGTGCGGTCGATGCGGTGTGGCTTGATGCGGTGTGGCTTGATGCGCCGAGCCTCATGCAGCCACCCGCTCGTTGCGCAGCGTCTCGGCGCGATAGCTCAGCGCCTCGGCGATGTGCGGCCGGCCGATCTCTCTGGCGCCGGCGAGATCGGCGATGGTGCGCGCGACCTTCAGCGTGCGATGGAAGCCGCGCGCGGAGAGACGCAGCGTGTCGGCCGCCTGCCGCATCAGCGCCATGCCTTCGGGACTGGGTTTGGCGATTTCCTCCAGCAGCTGTCCGGCACATTCGGCATTGGTGCGGATGCGGCGGGCCTTGGCCCCGAGTGCGGCAAAGCGTGCGGATTGCAACGCGCGGGCGGCGGCGACGCGCAGCGCCACCTCGGCACTGCCCTCGGCGGGCGCCGGCAGTACCAGATCGGCGGCGGAGACCTGCGGCACCTCGATCTGCAGATCGATGCGATCAAGAAACGGGCCGGAGAGGCGTGCCTGATAATCCTCGGCACAGCGTGGGCCGCGCTTGCAGGATTGGCCTGGCCCGCCGCCACCGCATTTGCACGGGTTCATGGCGGCGACCAGCTGGAAGCGCGACGGGAAAGCAATGCGGTGATTAGCGCGGGCGATGACCACCTCGCCGGCCTCCAGCGGCTGACGCAGCGAATCGAGCACGTTCGGATGGAACTCCGGCAGTTCGTCGAGGAACAGGACGCCGCGATGGGCGAGCGAGATTTCGCCGGGCTTCGGCCGCGAGCCGCCACCGACCAGCGCCGCCATGCTGGCTGAATGATGCGGCGCCCGGAACGGCCGGTTGCGCGCGATGCGCCCTTCGGCCAGTTCGCCGGCGAGGCTCATGACCATGGAAACTTCGAGCATTTCCGCCGGCTCCAGCGGCGGCAGGATCGAGGGCAGCCGCGCCGCCAGCATCGATTTGCCCGATCCCGGCGGCCCGATCATCAGCAGGTTGTGGCCGCCGGCCGCCGCGATCTCCAACGCGCGCTTGGCGCCTTCCTGGCCCTTGACGTCGACGAGATCAGGCAGGTTGCCCGCCGGCTCCGTCAGGTTCGGCACTGGCCGCGGCAGCGTCTGCAGGCCCTTGAAATGGTTGACGAGCGAGAGCAGATGCGGTGCCGCCAGCACGGCCATGTCCTCGGCCGCCCAGGCGGCTTCCGCGCCCGCCGACTCCGGGCAGATCAAACCTTTGCCGAGCGCATTGGCGCCGATCGCTGCCGGCAATCCACCTGGAACAGAGCGGATGGAGCCGTCGAGAGCCAATTCGCCGATCGCGGCGTAACCCTCGATTGCGTCGGGGGCGATGGCGCCCATCGCCGACATCAGGGCCAGCGCCACGGGGAGATCGAAGTGGCTGCCCTCCTTCGGCAAGTCCGCCGGCGCCAGATTGACCGTGACGTGGCGATAGGGGAACGCCAGACCGACCGCATGCAGCGCGTTGCGTACCCGCTCGCGGCTTTCCGCCACCGCCTTGTCGGGCAGGCCGACGATCGAGAACACGGGTTTTCCGGCCGTGATGCGCACCTCCACCTGAACCGGGCGCGCCTCGATGCCGACGAACGCGAGAGTGGATATCTGCCCGTACATGTAGCCCTCGCTTCGCTCCGCCGCCGCTGGCCGCGCGAACGTGGTGTCGCGGCCCAGGTTGCAAAGCTAACCGGAGGCCGGCAGTCGCGTCAAGAACAATGTGGGAACATGCGGGAAGTGAGTTCGCGGGGGAGCACCGGTATAACGTGTACCCGCTCGTTCAACGCTTGTCGTGCTGTGCCATGTATGCGCGGAGCGCTTCGTTTATACGGGTCTGGTAGCCGGAGTCCGGCGTGGATTGCCGCCGGAACCATTCGATCAGGTCGGCGTCGATCCGCAGCGTAATCTGCTTTTTGATGGGCCGATAGAACATACCCCGCTTCGCGCCGCTCCAATCCACCTGTTCAGGTAGATCGGCGATGTTGATCTTGTCGTCGGGCATTGCGGCCAAGGCGTCCAGATCGGCGCGCTGCTCAGTGGTCAAAGGCTTATTTGCCTTCTTCATAGGCTCTCCTTTCGCGCGGTGTCGCTTTACGAGCGCTGATGATGCGCCCGACGTCGTCACCCTCGGCTGGATCGAACTCCGGCAGGGTATGGACGACGAAAACCGTTGCGGACCCAATGACTCCCACTGTTCGCAAACGGTCTCCGTCCGGGTGCGGGTCGGGCCTGGTGAGTGCGAGCGGATCATCGAACACATGCGCGCCGGTTTCCAGGTCGAAACCGTGATCTTGCTTGTTCGTGCGGTTCTTGTTCGGGTCCCACGTCCAGATCAAATCGATCCTCCACGGAGCTACAAAATAGTAGCTACAGACCTCTCCGTCAAGCGGCTGGTTGGCGAGCGGTTGGGCGCGGCCCTGGTTGCAAGGCTAACCGGAGGCGAGGACGCGCGTCAAGAACATTTCAGGAACATGTTCGCGGTGGGTTGGCCGGGGAGATCGGCAATCACTGGAGCGTAACGTTGAGGCGGACTGGTGAATCGGAACTGGTGGTCAGCTGCCGTGTTCCTTATCTCGCCTTGCACGAGGACGTGTCCTTCATCGCTATCAGTATGAAAAATGTCGCGGGTTCATTCAGAAATTTTGGATTATCGTCGCCAAATTTGATGAGGATCTTGGCCTTCTGATATGCCGACACGCCCGCCTCGATGCATATGTCCGATCGCGTACCCGCCCACACATACGCATATTCATAACCTGACAACGTTCCCTCAATCAGGGCCCCGCACCTAACCGCAGCTCCGAGATCGGGCGTCTGCAGTGCCGACTTGTCCTCCACACTTCGCGCGAACGATCGACAACCGCTAAGGAATTCAACGGTCGCCAACCCCGCTGCGGCCGCCGGCATGGTTGAAACGCTGACGATTCCGAGAAACGTCACGAAAAGACGCATATCGCGACCTTTAGATTGGTTCGCAGAAGATGCCGCAACCCTCGCCAGCATCACAACCTATCAGGTTATCCGGGGTCGTGGCATAGCGGTTGTGATGACAACACCACCCCCTCAATAACTCCTGGGCATCCCCAGAATATTCTGCCCGACATACGCCAGGATCATGTTGGTCGAGATCGGCGCGGTCTGGTAGAGGCGGCTCTCGCGCCACTTTCGCTCGATGCCGTATTCGCGCGCGTAGCCGAAGCCGCCGAACGTCTGCAGGCAGGCTTCCGCCGCTTTCCAGGCTGCGTCAGCGGCGAGCATCTTGCCGATGTTGGCCTCGGCGCCGCAGTCGCGGCCGGCCTCGAACAGCGCGCAGCCCTTCTGCACCATCAATTCGGCTGCCTGAAGTTCCGCATAGGCGCGCGCGATCGGGAACTGCACGCCCTGGTTCTTCCCGATCGGGTTGCCGAACACGACGCGCTCCTTGGCGTAGTCGGTGGCGCGCTTGATGAAGTACTTGGCGTCGCCCAGGCACTCCGCCGAGATCAGCAGGCGCTCGGCATTCATGCTGGAGAGGATGTACTTGAAGCCCTGCCCCTCCTCGCCGATCAGCGCGTCCGGCGGCACTTCCAGGTTGTCGAAGAACACCTCGCAGGTGTTGTGGTTGATCATGGCGTCGATCTTCTTCATCTCGACGCCCCGCCCCTTGGCCTCGCGCAGGTCGATCAGGAACACGGAAAGTCCGTCTGTGCGGCGCTTCACCTGATCGACCGGCGTCGTGCGCGCCAGCAGCAGCATCAGGTCGGAGTGCATGACGCGGCTGGTCCACACCTTCTGGCCGTTGACGACGTACCTGTTGCCGCGCTTTTCCGCCTTGGTCTTCAACTGCGTCGTGTCGGAGCCGGTCGTCGGCTCGGTGACGCCGAAGGCTTGCAGCCTGAGCTTCCCCGACGCGATGCCTGGCAGATACTTCTGCTTCTGCTCGTCGGAGCCGTGCTTCAGCACCGTGCCCATCGTGTACATCTGCGCGTGGCAGGCGGCCGCGTTGCAGCCGGTTTCGTGGATCGCTTCCAGCACCGCGCAGCCGGCCGACAGCGGCAGGCCCGAACCGCCGAACTCCTCCGGAATGAGGCAGCCGAGATAGCCGGCTTCGGTCAGCGCGGTCACGAACGCGGTCGGGTACTCCGAGGCGTGGTCGAGCTTCATCCAGTAGTCGTTCGGGAACTTCTCGCAGACCTGACGGACGCCCTCGCGGATGTCGCTCCACTGCGTGTCGACGGGCATAGTGAGGGTCGTGTCGGTCATGGGTGGCTCCTGTTGCGTCGTGTGCTGGGTCGATCGCAGCGGCAGAATTTCAGGCCACTCCTTACGTCGGCGGCTATGGGATAGTCCAGGGCCAAACAAGTCTGCTAGGCTGTGGTCATGAACATCCGCTCGAACATGCCAGCGCACCAGCTGACCCTCCCGGCCGACACCACCCGGCGTCTGTGGACGGCAGCCGAGCTGCGTCGCCTCGAGCTTGCGGGTATTTTGCATCCGGAGGAGCGCGTCGAGCTGATCGCGGGGGAGATCGTCGCTGTGTCACCCAAGGGGGCGCGGCACGAGGTGCTGCGTAATGAACTCATTCTGTATTGGTCCGATCGCAGACCACGCGACGTCAAATTCGCCGAGGAGCCGCCGCTGACGCTCGACGAGCACTACGAGCCCGAGCCGGACATCATCCTGTTTCCGGCATCGTTGCGGGTCAACGAGGTCGACGGGAAAACCGTGCTGCTCGTCGTCGAAATCGCCGATTCAAGTCTCAGTTGGGACCTTGGCACCAAGGCACAAGCCTATGCGATGTTCGGCGTGCGCGAATACTGGGTGATCAACGCACGGACCCTGGCGACAACCGTGCACCGGCATCCTGGCCCAGACGGCTACGGGGAGACCACCACGGTCCCGGCCACCGACGTGCAGACGCCCTCGCTGGTGCCAGCGCTTGGCCTCCGCATCGCCGACCTGCAGATCGAGCCGGCGTGATCGCTGTCACCTGACCCGCGGCCCCACCTTCTCGCAAAGCAGCCGGATGGAGGACATGACGCGGTCGTGCGGGATCAGGCCGCCGCAGTTCATCTCTGCCAGGACGCCATCAATGCCGAGAGTCTCCTTCAACTCGTTGATGCGCGCCGCCACTTCGTCGGGCGCGCCGACGATCACTTTCTGCGCCAGCGTTTCCTCGTAGGTGACGGACTGCAGAGCCGCGCCGCGCGCCGCCCGGTTCTCGCCAGCCGTCACGCCCGCAAGTGCTGCCGTCTTGGCGATCTGCGCGCCAAGCTCGCGATAGAACGGCATGATCGACGCTTCCGGCTCGCGGCGGGCCGCCTCCGCGTTCTCGCCGACGTAGATGGGGATGCGCAGATAGACGCGGCCCCGGCCTTTGTGGCCGTTGTCTTTCCAGGACTGCTGGTACGCAGCGATGTGCGGTGCCAATTCCTCGATCTTGCCTTGCCTGACCGCGATCAGGATCGGATAGCCCTGCGCACCGATACCGGGATACGTATCGTAGCTGGACGCTGCAACGCGGATTTCCGGATATGGCTTCTGCAGCGGCTTCGGCACCAGGCAGACGTTGTTGAAATTGTGGTACTTGCCGGTGTGCGAAAAGCGTTCCTGCGTGAACGCCTTCTCCAGGATTTCCAGAACCTCGCCGAAGCGCTCGCGGCTTTCGGCATAGGGGATGCCGTAGGCCTCGTAGGTGCGTGCGAAGCCACTGCGGCCGACGCCGAAGATCAGCCGGCCGCCACTCACGTGGTCGACGGTCGCCACCTCCTCGGCCAAACGTAACGGGTGGCAAAGCGGTAGCACCTGCACGGCAATGCCGATCTTCATGCACTTAGTGCGTGCGGCGACGGCACTGGCGATGTTGAGCGGCGCCGACAGCACCGAACGATCCGGATTGACGTGCAGCTCGGCCAGCCAACAGACGTCGAGGCCGTAACGCTCGCCGGCCTCGATCTGGGCGAAGGCATCGCGGAACGCACCTTCCTCAGTCTGAGCCTTGCGGCGCCAGAACTCCTCGAACATGCCGAGCTCGAACGCCATTTCCCGTTCTCCCACCGTTGGCCATGGCGAAGTATCCGCCGAGACCGAAATTTCGTCCAGCGTCAGAGTTGGGACGTCAGAGTTGGGTCAACACAGCCTTGCGCCAACATCGCGTTAACAATCGGCCGGCTCATGCCTTCGGCTCGCTATCGGCTCGATCGAGGGCGGCCGCCGCCGTTTAGCCACAATTTGACCGCCCGCACGTGCCTAATTTATCAGGTGGCAAACGCGCATTCACCATTGCAACCGAAATTTTCGGGGCGAGGTCGAATGCATGCACTGGAATTTTGCCGTCACTGACACTATACTGACGGCAGCGGCACACCGTACAGCGCCGCCTGAGGAGGAGGCAACGATGCAAAAGATGCAAAGCCGAATGGCTACGGTCTCGAAATTCATTTGCGGCGCGGTTGCGGCCCTGGCCGTTTCGGCACTCGTGATCACGGAGGTCGACGCCCGCGCTGGCCGCGGCGGCAGTTCCGGCTCGCGTGGTTCCAACACGCAGTCTGCCCCACCGACCACGAATACGGCGCCGAAGTCGGCTGAGCCGATCCAGAAGTCGATCACTCAGCCGGGCAAGGCTTCGCCGACGGCTGCCGGAGCGACGGCCGGAGCGGCTACGGCCGCCAAGCCGAGCATGATGCGCAATCTTCTGCTCGGCGGCCTGATGGGCGCTGCTCTCGGCTCCATCTTCGGCTTCGGCGCGATGGCCAGCATCATGGGCTTCATCCTGCAGAGCCTGCTGATTGGCGGCGTGCTGTTCCTGGCCTACATGCTGATCCGCCGTCTCATCAGCGGCCCGCAACCGGCCATGGCTACCGCCTCGCCTGGGCCGCAGGCTAACGCCCAGCAGCAGAACAGCTACCGCGCGGCGCCGGGCATGGGCACGTCCCAGCCGGCCCTCAACGTCGCACCGGCTGACTTCGACTCGTTCGAGCGCTTGCTTGGTGAGGTGCAGACAGCCTACGGACGCGGCGACATCAAGGCTCTCGAGACGAGCACGACGCCGGAAATGTTGTCCTATTTCGCCCAGGAGCTCGACCAGAACGCCAAGCAGGGCGTCCGCAACGAGCTGTCTGGCGTGAAGCTGCTGCAGGGTGATCTCGCCGAATCCTGGCGCGAAGCCAACGTCGAGTACGCGACCGTCGCCATGCGCTACTCGATCCTCGACGTCACCGTCGAGACCGCTTCGACCCGCGTCGTTGCCGGCAACCGGACCCGTCCGGAAGAGGTCACCGAGATCTGGACGTTCATGCGTCCGGTCAACGGCAACCCCAGCCAATGGGAACTGTCGGCGATCCAGCAGGCCGCCTGATCGTACGACGCATGACTTGAAGTCCCGCGAGGCCGTCCGCAAGGGCGGCCTTGTCAGTGTTTGCGCCTTCGGTTGCCCAGTGCCAACAGGCCCGTGGATACGGCGAGGCTTGCGTACGTGGTCTGCATATCCACGGCCCGGTTGCGATCACGGCAACCCTCAGATTGGCGCACCCAGCGCCCGCTCCAAATCCAACGCTCCAAATCCCACTTGCTCTCTTGGTCCGCAATAGCCTCGGGACTCCGTGAGGGCGGACGTTCTCGCCGGACTCGGGAAGTGGTGCCAACGATGTCGGCAATTTCCAGCTCCGGACATAGCCTGGCCAGCCAGACGACGTCCGCGGACACCCTAATGCCGGTGCGTGTGGTGCATGTCGGGGACATGCGCGTGTTTGTGACGCAGGCGTGTATGCCGATGGACGTGCGTGTGCGGCTCACCCGTGGGGTCGCCAGGTCCATGCACGTGCTGATGGTGCGCGTCATGCACATGGGGATGAGCGTGCTCCGTGGGATCATGCTCATGCGCGTGCTCATGCGTTTCAGTGAGATGCAGCCAGACTCCAATTGCCATCAAAAGCCCGGCGATGCCGAGTTGCATGGTGACGGCCTCGCCGAGGAACATGACGGCGGTAGCTGCACCGAGGAACGGAGCCGTTGAAAAATAGGCGCCAGTGCGTGCCGTACCAAGATGCCGGAGGGCAAGCACAAAGAGGACCAAGCTGATACCGTAACCGACAAACCCGACGAGGCCGGCGATCAGGAGAGGCGAGAAGGCAGGACTTTTGCCGCCGAGCCAAATCCCGAGCGCCAGATTGAACGGCCCTGCGATCAGGCCCTTCAACTCGACGATTTGAAGTGGGTCGGCCAGCGAGACTTTACGGGTCAGATTGTTGTCGATACCCCAGGCAATGCAGGCCCCGGTGATCGCCAACGGACCGATGAGCCCAGATAGGGTCGGTGTGCCCGACCAGGCGAGGACGCCAGCGCCCGCAACCAGACACGACATGCCGAGAGCGATGCGGGCGTCGAAGCTTTCGTGGAATACGAACCAGGCCAGTAGCGCGGTCGCCACCCCCTCGAGCGTCAGGAGCAGCGATGCCGATGCCGCATCCGTGTGGGCCAGTCCAGCCATCAATAGAAGCGGCCCAACGATGCCGCCCGCCACAATGGCACCGGCCAGCCATGGCATGTCGCTGGCTGCGAGCGGCGTCTCAGCTGCCGACGTGTCGGCGATCAAGGGGCGGGCGATGCGCCGAAGGATGGCAACGCCAAACCCAGCTCCACAGTAGAGCAGGCCCGCCAGAACGGTTGGATCGATGGCACCTAGGAGCGCCTTGGCGGCCGGTGTAGAGACGCCGAACAAGGCGGCCGAGAGCAGGGCGAAAATGACAGCCTGATGGTTCATCGAACGACCTTAAGCGGCCTGTCGATTTGGCGCCAGCCTGCACCACCTGCACGCGATGGTCGATCACGCCCGACTGGCTGACCTCGCTTGCTGAAGCAGTGTTTTCTCAAGGCGCGTGCGAGTTCTTGATGGCTAGATTGCGAGTGAGCACGGATAAGGCCAGTTGCGGCTATATAGACCGGCAGTGGGGACGATCCGATGGCAAGCATCCTTCAAGGTTTCGTGCACCCGATCGGCGGGCTCGATCATGCGCTGGCGATGATCGGATTGGGGATCATTGCCGGCCTAATTGGTGGCCGCGCGCTGTGGCTCGTTCCCGCTGTCTTTGTCGCCTTCATGGCGGTCGGAGCCATGATGGGAATTCGCAGGATTGATCTGCCCAACTACGAGACCGGAATTGCATTCTCGGTCGTCGTGCTCGGAGCAATCATTGCACTTGGACGACCGCTGCCGATTGCGGGCGCTGCTGCATTGGCAGCGGTCGTTGCCGTGTTCCATGGATATGCGCATGGTGCCGAGCTGCCGTTGGAAAGCTCGCTAGTGGGTTACATCGCCGGCTTCGTCATTGCGACTTTGCTCTTGCACGGCGTCGGCATAGGGCTCGAATTTGGTGCGCGGCGCCTCGGGCCACAAATGTCTTTGCGAGCGCGCCAAGCCGCTGGGGTCGGGATGGCTGTGCTCGGGGTTGCCATTCTTGCGGGCTGGCTATGACCGAATCGGACTGTGGCTAGCTTGAGCTGATGGCCTGAGAGCCGGAAGCCCAATTGGCAGCGTCAGCAGAGCTTCGAGCCCGCGCGGAGTTCGGTTCAATAATACGACATCGAAAGCAACAAAAAGTCAGGGCCCTGCAGCCTGACAGCAGGGCCCTGGGGATCACGCCGGGGAAGATGGATCGTCAGGCTGGTATCAACTTAGCCATCTGGCTTTGAATTCAATCTGAACGCGCCGTTCACCAGGTGTTCATTTTTATCGCCTTTGGATGCTCATGCGCTCGAATCATGCAGGTAGTACGAGGCCTGTCGCCTCGGCTGTCGCCATCAGTTGCAAGCCGCTGGATTTCGTGTGAGATTTCATCCATGCGCTTGCTCCGTTGGCATCGATTGCGGACGGCCGCCCTCATTGCGGCAACCATGGTGCTCGCGGCGCCTGCTGCAGCCGAGCCGACCGTCGACCTGGAACTGGTTCTGACGGTCGATGTCTCGCTCTCGATGGACTTCGACGAGCAGCGCCTGCAGCGCGACGGTTACGTCGAGGCTTTTCGTGATCCCCAGGTCCGTTCGGCAATCCAGTCCGGCGCCCGTGGCCGGATCTCCGTCACCTACATCGAATGGGCCGGCGCGGCGACACAGTTGACCGTGATCCCTTGGACGGTGATCGACAGTCCGGAAGCGGCCGAAGCCTTCGCCACGACGCTCGAGGGCAAGCCGATCTCGCGGCACCGCATGACGTCGATTTCGGGCGCGTTGACCTACTCGGAACAGGCGCTCGAGCGCAATCCGCACCGAGGTGCGCGCCGCGTCATCGACGTATCGGGGGACGGGCCGAACAACTCCGGTCTACCGGTGCTGCCGGTGCGTGATGCGCTGGTCAGGAAAGGCATCGTCATCAACGGTCTGCCGATTCTGTTGAAGACGGGCGGTGCCAACAGCGCGTTTGATATCCCCAATCTCGACGCATACTACGCGTCGTGCGTGATCGGCGGCACCGGCGCCTTCTCACTCCCCGTGCGCGAGAAGGAAGGCTTCGCCGCCGCCATCCGCCAGAAGCTACTCCTGGAGATCGCAGGCCAACCACCGGAGCCGACGCCGGGCCTGATCCGTACACGCGACGAGCCCGAGGACGTGCCAGTCGACTGCATGATCGGCGAGAAGCTTTGGCGGCGCTATATGGATGGCAGTTATCGCTGAAGTCAGGGCTGCGAACTGGCTCCGCGCACTCTGGCCGGGTTGACGGCGGGCAGGCTTGTTCGACAGTAAGACCAATCGGGAAATCTTGGAACTGCTGATAAAGCGCTACTGCAAAAGCGCCGGCGGGGCCGCTTGGCCAACTGAGCGGCTCAGAAGCCCTGTTCCCATGCAGAAAAGCCGACGGGTGAGGTCCCCGCCGGCTCTGCATGTTGTCTCGCGGGCGCCTTAGCGGACGCCGCTGAGCCAATCATCGACGGCCTTCCGACTCTCGTCCTTGTTATGGCCGTAACGCTCTTGCAGCTTGCCTTCGAGCTGCTCGCGCTGGCCGTTGATCTTGCCAAGGTCATCGTCGGTGAGCTTGCCCCACTGCTCCTTCGCCTTGCCGGTGAATTGCTTCCAGTCGCCCTTGATGACATCCCAGTTCATGGTATCGCTCCGTGGTAAATTGTCGGACGTTACTTCGCGCCGGATTTCGACGCACTTTTGCTATGCGCCATTTTCGCGCTTTCGTGCGCCTTGCTCGACGCGGCATTGGCCTTTTCGGACTGGCCATGTGCCATCTTGTGGTCGTCCTTTCCGTGCTGCTCGGCGGCGGCGCGATGCGACTTTGCGGCTTCATCGTGGTGCTCGGCTGCCTTGGTGTGGCTTTCGCGGGGCATGTCAAAACTCCTTGGGTTGAACAACGATTAATCGATGTCAGTTGGTCGAGCGGCGCATCCGCTCGATCTCGGCTTGATCCGGCTGGTAGGCTGGTGCCTTTGGGTCGAACTGTTTCCAGCCTTCCTGGCTGTACTCGTTGCGTCGAGTAACGGGATCGATCGGATCGCTGGCATTGAGAATGCCTGCAATCTTCCCGTTGGGTTGGTTATGACGGACAGTCACGAGGGTGCCGCCGCGGCGTACGGCTTCGGAATAGACGTGCGCGTGAGCCTCCGGCGTGCCGGAGTCGACGAGCGCACCGATCACGCCGCCGGTTGCGGAGCCGACGACAGTGCCGAGCGCCGTCGCTGCGAACCATCCCGCAGCTACAACGGGACCGAGGCCAGGGATCGCCAACAGGCCAAGACCCGTGAGCAGGCCCGCGCCACCGCCGACTGCCGCGCCGATACCGGCACCGGTGGCGGTTGACGAGGCTTCATCAACGTTGTCGTACTTTTCACTCACGTACTTGTTGGCGACCAGACTGATGTCTTTGGACGGTACGCCGGCGGCTTCGAGGGCTTGGACGGCGCGCTCGGCTTGTGGATAGCTATCGTAGACATGGGTGAGAGTTTGCATGCTGTACCCTTTCTTGAGTGTTCGGATTGATCGGTTCAATTGCTGACGACATTGCCCTTGAAGTCGATGGCTACGCTGACGTTCTTGCTGCCGTCGGATGCCGTGCCGCGCCAGACGCCTTTGTCATCCTTTTTGAGCGCCGATACGCTCGTCAAACCGGAGGCCACCGCGCGATCAATCGCCTGACTCTCGGTAAAGCTGTTCGATCCCGGGAGTGGGGCGCCAGCATCGAGTTTCACCGCATCGAAATGGCCGGCCTTGCAGTACTCAAGAAACGCAGCCTGAGTGAGCTTGCCGTCGACGACGGGCTGGGCCGCGATCCGCAGGGAGGCCATGTAGCGGGCGCCTTCGGCTGTAGAGAGGGCGCCGTCGCCATTGGCATCGGCCTTCTTCCAGGCAGCCGAGCATTCGGCATCGGTCTTGGCCGAGGCGATTGAGGGACACGCGAGAGCCGCAACGACTCCGGCCACAAGTACAAGGTTCTTCATGTCGGATACTCCAATCGATGTGAACGCGTTGGGTCGTATCCAGTACATAGGTGGTGACCACGGGAGTCCGACAGACTCGGAATCTGCTCATGTGACCAGGGAGTGCAACAGACTCGGAATCTGCTCATGTGAGCGGTCGACACGAGGGAATGCGCAATGCGGACGGGAGCCGATTTGATTGCTCAGGTACCAGCCAGGGCGGTACGCACCAGTGCGGGCATCGATTTCGAGCCGGTCTTGCGCATAATCGCTGCGCGGTGATTGTCAACCGTGCGTTGGCTGATCCCGAGATCCGCGGCAATGTTTTTACTGGGCTGGCCTGCAAGCACGAGGTCGAGAATCTGTCGTTGCCGCATGGTCAAGCCTGCCAAGGATGCCAATGCCGCCTCACGCGACCGAGAGATCATCGTGCTATCTTGCGGCAGTTCGAGTGCACGCCGAATGCTGCCGAGTAGCTCTTCGCGGCCGATAGGCTTTTGAATGAAATCGCAGGCACCTGCTTTCATGGCTTGGACGGCCATCGGCACATCGCTGTCTCCGGTGATCATGATGGCGGGGATCAGATGGCCCGCAGATCGCAGATGATGCAGCAAATCCAGCCCCTTCATGCCCGGCAGGTAGGCGTCGATCAGGACACATGCGTCGTGATCGGGGCGATAGGTGGCCAGGAAGGCTTCGCAGCTCGCGAAATCCTTGACACTGTGGCCATCGTCTTCCAACACGCTGCGGACGGCCGCGCGAAGCTGGTCGTCATCGTCGACGACGTAGATCACTGGTGACGCCCGGCAATGAGCCGTTTCGGGGCGGCTTGCAGCAGGAACGGGAGCAACCGATCGCGGACCCGACAGCAGCCGCTGAATGGCCTCAGACAGTTCATTTAATTGCACGGGTTTATTGAGCTGCACACAGTTCTGGCGGGCGATTTCGAGCATTGTAGACGTCGAAATATCTCCGGTCAGAATGATGACCGGAGTCTGTTGTTGGAGATGTTCCCGTAATCTGGCGGCAAACCGAACCCCGTCCATACCGCAGGGAAGATTATAGTCGGCGACGATCAAGTTGGGCCGGATTGTCCGTTGCACCACCAGATCCAACGCTGCCACGCCGTCCGGCGCTGACGCGGTCTGATGGCCTGCATCCCTGAGATACAGCTCAAGAAGATCACGCACTTCGTGATCATCTTCAACGACCAGCACCAAGCCCGTGCGGCCATCACGATCGGTGGCCGTGGTCCCGTCGCCGGTGCGATCAGGGTTCAAGCGCCCAATTGATCGGACTGGTCGGCCGCCCGCGAGCGCTAAATCGACGATAAACACCGAACCCTTGCCCAGCTGCGAACGGACGCGGACGCCTGCGCCGAGCAGGTTTCCGAGACGCCGCACGATGGAAAGTCCGAGACCCAACCCACGCCCACGCTCTCGTGGGGCAATGTCCAGCTGATGATATTCCTCGAAAATCGCCTGCAGTTCCGCTTCTGCGATGCCGATCCCGGTATCCCAGATCTCGATGCTGAGCACACCCCCATGCCGGCGGCAGCCGAGCAGGACTTTGCCATGCTCGGTATAATTCAACGCATTCGAAAGGATATTGCGCAGCATCTGCTCCAGCAGGCGCGGATCGCCGTGAACTGTTGCACCACACGGAACGACGCGCAACTCGAGGTGTTTGGCCTTCGCATGCAAGGTAAATTCGTCGCGCAATCGCTCGATCAGGCTGTTGACGGAAAAGTCCACGATTTCGGCGTGCACGGTTCCAGCGTCAATCCGATTGATGTCGAGCAGAGCGTCCAGCATGCCGGTCATCGCGCCGAGCGTATCGTCGAGCCTTGCGACCAACCCTTTGGCCTTGTCTCCCTGGACATGTTTCGCCAACAGACCTTGCAGGAGCGCGAACGTCTGCAATGGCTGGCGCAGGTCATGACTGGCGGCGGCGAGAAAGCGCGACTTGGCGATCGTGGTCCGTTCGGCTTGACTCTTGGCGGCCTCCAATGTCGTCCGCATCCGCTTGCGCTCGGTGATATCGGCAAACGTGATGACGACGCCTTCCACGTCGTTTTCACTGGTCCGATAGGGCAATATCCGGCGGGTGAACCAGAGACCGGGTTGGGTTTCAATCTCACGCTCGATCGGGGAAAGGCTGGACAGCACGGCCCGGGCATCGTCGGTCAATGCACTATCGGCGGAAAGCGAGTGCAGGTCTGCAAGCGGCCGGCCGATATCGCTGGGAATGATGTGGAACACGGCTTTGGTGGCCGGCGTGTAAAAGCGAATATTGAGGTCCCTGTCCAGGAACAACGTCGCGACATCGGTGCTGTAAAGTACGTTCTGAAGGTCTTTGGCAGTCGTGCGTTGGCGCTCCAGCGTTTCCTGCAGCTGGCTATTGAACGCGGTCAGTTCCTCGTTGAGGGACTGCAACTCCTCCTTCGACGCCAGCAGATCTTCGTTTGTGGACTGGTATTCCTCGTTGATCGACAGCACTTCTTCGTTGATCGCTCGCTGCTCCTGGCTCGAGTACTCGAGATTGCGGTTGGCGCCCTGCAGCTCTAGGCGGGTGGCCGCGAGTTCCAGCTCCAGCTCGGTGACCCGCGGAATGCTGCCGGGGACGGCAGGTTGGCTCGGTTCCGTCACAATCGCCTGCGCATCATCGGCGAAGCAAATCAACAGCACGTTTTCTCCATCGCACACGAGCGGCCGCACATCGATGTTGAACGACACCGCAACGCCTTCGCGGTGGGCTGCCCCGCCGGCAACAACAACACGCGCGTTGCCCTGCACGGCTTTTTCAATCGCCGCCCTGAGCTTGATCCTCACGTCATCGTTCGCCATGGCCATGAGATCGTGGCTCGGATACCCCGGCGCCACACGTAGATATCGATCGGTCGGTCCGAGCGAATAGAGGCACTCATGCCGATGATTGATCAAAACCGCAGCCGGAGCGTAGATTTCAAGCACATGGCGGCGGCAGAACTCGGCGAGCGCCGCCAGACGCGAGGGGCCCTGGCTTTGCCCCTGACGCGCCGGCAACCGCATGCCGTCAGCCGGACCGACTGAAAACCCGATTTCGCCTAACCGTGCCCGTCCTATAGTCCGGTAAATTCGTTCAGCCTTAGACACAACCTCGAAGCGGCCATCCAGATGCCCAATCGTCTCCGAACGTCCGAGCAGCAGAACGCCGCCTTCGCGCAGGGCGAAATGGCACAGCGCAACGATCTTCGCCTGGGCTTCGGGGCCGAGATAAATGAGCAGGTTGCGGCACGACACGAGATCAAGCCGGGAGAACGGTGGATCGGCCAAAACATTCTGAACGGTGAAAGTGACTGTCGCGCGCAAGTCGGGCGAAACCCTGTAGCCGTTCGCCTCCTTTGTGAAAAAGCGGGCCAGCCGGACCGGAGCCACATCGGCCTCGATCACGGTGGAATAGAAACCGCTGCGGGCGCTGGCGAGCGCATCCGGATCGACATCGGACGCGAACACCTGCAGTTTCAGGTTGAGTTTTGCAGCTGCAATTGCCTCCCGGAACAGCATGGCAAGGGAATAGGCTTCCTCACCCGTGCTGCAACCGGAGACCCAGATCCGCAGCGGCTGGTCGGGAGGCTGGTTACGAACCATTTCCGGCACGATCGTTTTGCCCAGCAAATCGAACACAGCGGCATCGCGGAAAAACCTCGTGACGTTGATGAGCAGGTCTTTGGCGAGTTGATCGAGTTCGCCCTTGTCGCTGCGGAGTGTTTCGAGATAATGGTCGACGTCACCGATTTCGAACCCGCGCAAGGCCATGCGGCGTTCGACCCGGCGACGCAAAGTACCTTGCTTGTAGAGCCGAAAATCGTGTGCGGTAGTGCTGCGCAAGAGATCGACAATTCCAGGCAGCCCGTCCGGCGCTAGTTTGCCAGCTGGCGACGCTTCATTGGAACCCAGTTGGCTTACCCGCCGATCTTGGCTGACCAGCGCGTCGGGAATTTCCGCTACCGGCAGCACCAGATCGACCAAGCCGGCTGCAATTGCACTCAGGGGCATGCCGTCAAAACCAGTTTCATCGGATTTCTGTGCGACGACCAATCCACCCTTTGCCTTGATGGCTTTCAACCCGAGGCTGCCGTCGGCGCCGGTTCCCGAAAGGATCACGCCAATCGCGCGCCGACCATACTGTTCTGCGAGCGATTGCAACAGAAAATCGAACGGCAACCGCGCACCATGACGCGCCTCAGGCGCCGACAGGTGCAGGAGGCCTTTATCGGCGGCCAGGTAGGTTCCCGGCGGAATGATGTAGATGCGATTGCGCTCGATCGGCATGCCGTCGGTGACCTGCCGCACAGTCATGTGCGTGTAGCCAGCCAGCTGGCTGACCATCATGCTTTCGTGAGTCGGATCGAGTTGCTGGATGATAATGAATGCCATGCCATTGCCGATTGGCAATGCCGTTACGAGCTTCCGGCAGGCATCAAGACCGCCTGCAGACGCGCCGATCCCGACGACGGTGACGTCGTTATCGTGATCAACGGGTCCAAGCGGGGTAGTCCCGGCCAATGCGCCATTTTTCAACGATAGCGAAGGTACCGCTCCGACCCGAGGCGGACGACGTCCTGGCATTTTCGTTTGTTCTCAGATGGCTGCCTTACGGCAGCAGGCGGAGTGAGAGCATAGCACGCGTGCAGGCCCAGCGGTAGGCTAAAAACGGGGCCTCGTCGGTTCGGGCAAAGCATCAGACCCGAGGTCAACCGAGTTCCCGCTGTCCACCGCTGACCAGGGTCGCCTGCTTTCTGGCGCCCTGGACTTGCCGTCACGCCACCCGCCGCACGAGCCCGATCACGGCGAGAAGTGCCACTGCACCGAGCGTGGCAGAAATGATTTGGCCGATGATGTCCGCGCCGGCGAAGAACCCCAGACGCGGCAAAACGGCAGCACCGATGAATGCACCGACGATACCGACAACGATGTTGCCAAGCAGACCAAAGCCGTAACCCTTGACGATGAGGCCGGCAAAGAACCCGGCGACGCCGCCGATGAGCAACAGGATGAGGAGGGATTCAAGCTGCATGACAAGTCTCCATTTGTTATGTTCGCGCGAACCGTTGCGCAACCGGGCGGCAGTTCCGAATAGGCAAGTTGTGGACCGCACTTGCGCACAGCGAAGTCGTCAGGTGAACCTTCGGAAAATACTCATCCGCCCGCATTGATCCAACGCAAGTTCGGCTGGTCGTTTTTACGGTTCGGTGGTCTGCACCGTCGCCTCGTGAGTATTTTCCGACACTGCACCTGGGCGTGGCACTTCCCTATGCTCGGAATGGGAGTCGAGGACACCGTCACCATTGGGAGTGCCAACCATGCAACCGACGCACAACACGCTGTCCGAGACGATTCGGGCGCAGTCGATCGAACTCCTGAACACGCATCTGGCTGCCGCGATTGATTTGCATGCCCAGGTGAAGCAGGCGCATTGGAACGTGCGCGGGCCAGGGTTCATAGCGATCCACCAACTTTTCGATCGGGTCGCCGAGGATGTCGAGAAATATTCCGATATGCTGGCCGAGCGGGCCGGCGGTCTTGGCGGCACGGCGCACGGCACCATTCAGGTTGCGGCGGCGCGCTCCTTTCTCATCCCGTATGACCTCGGCATTGCGGACGAGAACAGTCACGTCTTTGCGGTCGCGGCCGCGCTTGCTGCGTTCGGCCAGTCCGCTCGTGATGCAATCGGTCATGCGGCGAGCATCGGCGATGTGACCACCGCCGATCTGTTGACCGAGATCTCGCGCGGCATCGACCAGCAAATCTGGTTCGTCGAATCGCACACGGCGCCCAAATCGCCAAAGGCGAACGTCGTGGAAATGCGGCAGACGGCCACGTTGGTCGCGACTCCGAACTCACACGCGTAGATTGCTGTTGGCGGGATTGAAGCGCTGCCATGCTGACTTGCGGCCGAGCCCCCTGACAGATCAAGTCCCAGAAGACGGCATTGGAAACAGCCATGAGCAAATCAAACATGACGCGACCGATGATCCCTCATCGCGCTTTCATCGTCGTAGCTGATGGCACACGCGCGCGCTTCTTTCGCAACACTGGCAACGAGGGCCATATCACGTTGACCGCCGAAGGCGATCTCAAGCCTTCGCACCTCAATGACGATGGCCCTGCGGGGAAGAGTCCGCCAGAGCGGTCGAAGCATGAGACGGACGAGGCGACCTTCGCAAAGCAGCTGGCCAACGAGCTTTATCGTCGTGTCCACAGCGGAGATTTTGCGGCTCTCGTATTGATCGCCGATCCGCAGACGCTGGGCCAGATCCGTCCGTCACTGCACAAGGAGGTTCAATCGCGGATCGTCTCCGAGATCGCCAAGACACTCACGAAAGCCACGATCGCCGACATTCAAGCTGCATTGCACTAGTCTGGTGCATGGCCACTCATCGCGCCACGCTGTTTGCCACGCAGAAACGAGGCGATTCGATGCCGGTGCCCCCCGTCCGTGTTCTGCTGGTCGAAGATGAACCGCTTCTGAGCACTTTGTTTGGCGAAGTGCTCGAGAGCATGGGCTATGTCGTCTGTGCCATTGCGACAACCGAACGTGATGCAGTTGCCGCGGCCGTACGTTGCAAGCCAGACGTGATGCTTGTCGACATCCAGCTTGCCGTCGGCAGCGGCATTTCTGCCGTTGCCGAAATACTCCGCGATGGTTTCGTCCCGCACGTTTTCTACAGCGGCGACATTGCAGGCATTCGAGCATCCCGCCCAAGCGCCGTTGCAATCCAGAAGCCATTTCGCATCGCGGAGCTTGCAGACGCGATTGAACGGGCTCTCGGCGCGTCCGCCCGCGCCTGAACCCTCAGACAACGGCCTCGTATCGAAAGCAGGTTTGCGCACGCGAAGCCGAAGGGGGGCACGCTTTTTTATGCGATGAGCACGTGCTTGAGGTGGGAAGCCACCTCCGCGTTGGGGAGCTTCGTGAGGTCCTGCGCGACCTCGCCAATGATCGTAGAGCGAACGGCATCGGAAAGCGAAGACCGCAAATCACCGAGTGTCACAGGTGTCGCAACGATGATGAGCCGATCGTAGGCGTGTTGCTCGAGACCGCGGTGGAGAACCTCGGCCAATTGGTGAGCGAATTTCGTCTTGAGCTCTCGATGCGGGTCTGATTGTGAGGCAATCGCGGAGCGCCCGGGACCGCTCGAGTTGAAACTACGACCCTGGCGGTCCGATACGAGATCATGTGTGGCGGAGTGGTCGGCTGAGAAATCATGCCCATGCACAAACTGCAATCCGTGTCCCGGCCCATCGTTCTCCAGAACACGGGCTCGCGCGCCATCCGCAATCAATACCCAAGTTCGCGTGGGTTTCATCGCCGGTACTCCATTTCGAAGCCAACTGTTGTCAATTTCGCGGCTGCCAATCCCTCGCTTACAAACCGGGCCAGCTTCTTCACAGCAGTTTCAGCGGCCGTGTGATCGGCGGATGTGGCGATAACGCTGTCGACGTTGGCAGTGCCAGAATCATGCATTTCAGCCGTCGAGCCCATCACGTCAGCCGTCGAGCCCATCACGACGTGCCCTCCGGCTTGACGGAAATCAACCTTTCGATGGCATGTACCTTGCTGTCGACGAAGATGACATTCGGCAACTCGATCGTGGATCCATGTTCACCCGCCATGGTAGCCTTGAGGTCGCCCGCACCCAGCCCCAGCATCGCCCGGAAAAAATCCGAGCTGTGCTTCTGGAAGCGCAGACCATTGGTATCGAAGCTTTCCGCCCCTCCGCCGATAAGGCGCTCCTCGGTCATCTGCCCGGGCCGGATGCGCCAGTAGGTCAAGCGGTCGAAAACGAAGAACATCAATAGCCAGATAACCAACAGCCCCGTCGAGAACACGAGATAGAAGCCGGTGTTCATGTGCACCGAAAGATACGGAATCAACTTGGCAATTTCATCCCACCATCCGAACCAGGCAAGCAGAACTGCGATAAATCCGACACTCAGCAATGCTACGACCGAATTGATGCCCCGCAGTCGCACGTTGGTGAACACGATCAGCAGTAGCAGGATCGCCAGATACGTCAGGCCGAATGCGGAACTGGGCTGCGCGCCTGGAGCGGTTGCCAGGAACTTCTCCTGGCCGGCATTGAGCAGTGCGATGAGAAAACCGAATGCCCACGCCGGCCACCAATAGAGAAGCGTGGAATGGCCGTAGACATTGATTTCCTGCAGGGCAACCGGTTTCACCGTGACGTCGTCGGATGCCGGGAGTTTCGTCAACGTTTGTGTCATGGTTTTTGCCTGGGGTTATGCTTGGGCAGCGGACGAGCCGACCCATGAGGCTCGCGTAGGCCGCTTGATTGCGGTTTCAATGCGTGACTGGCGAGCCGGGATGGGTTTCAACCTTTGATCCGACGCGGGGCGAGCAGAATTCGATTTCAATCGAGACAAGGTCGCCATCATGGTCGGTGCCAAGAGCACCGATGCGGTCTGCGAGATCGGTCAGCGTCGCGCCTTCGTGCAATAGGAAAGAATGCGAGCCATCTCCGAATTTGACTGTCACTTGCGATAGCTGTGAATTGAGCGTGTGCGTGTGGAGCATGAAGATCCCCAACTCTGTTGACAGGGCGGGGATGGTGGATTGCTCCCGCCAGGCGAACAGTCCGAACAATCGGTCGATCCAGTCGGACTGATGGGCTGAGCTTATGCGGTGCCATTGCCGTGGCGAAAGCGTCGGAAAGTACTCATACGGGATGGTCCGTTCAGGGGAGCGCTGCGTGCAACAGCCGTCTCCGGCAGAGTGGTGGCGCACAGGGCACCTTCAACGATACAAGTCCGCTTGTGGTCTTGGGTAACTGCGCAGCGCGCCCGGCAGGCCAAATCAGACCGTCAAATAACGCTTGCGGATACTGTCACCCTCGACGCGGAAGCGCTCGGGATCGGCGGAGTAGACGATTTTGCCCTTGACCATGATGTGCAGCTCGTCGGCGACGGCCTCGGCAAGCTTCATGTTCTGCTCAATCAGCAGGATCGTCACGCCGGCATCGCGTAGCAGCCGGATGATGCGGGCAAGCTCCCGCACCACCAAGGGGGCCAGCCCCTGGCTCGGCTCGTCGAGCAGCAGCACCTTGGGGTCGCTGACGAGGGCACGCGCGATTGCCAGCATCTGTTGCTCGCCGCCGGAAAGCTGTGAGCCCTTGTTCGTGCGCCGCTCCTGAAGCGAGGGGAACAACTCGAGCAAGCGCGGGATCGGCCACGCCTTCGCCGCCGTCCGCTCGGCAACCTGGATGTTCTCGATCACCGTCAGGTCCGGGAATATCAGCCGGCCCTCGGGGACGTAGGCGACACCGGCGCGGGCCACCCGGTGCGGCGCCCAGCCGGTGATGGCCTGCCCCTCGATGCTGATGCTGCCGCCACTCGGTGGCACGAGCCCCATGATGGTCTTGACGGTCGTGGTCTTGCCGACCCCGTTACGGCCGAGCACGGCAGCGATGCGGCCCTTGGGCAGCTTCATGTCGACGCCTTGCAGGATGTGACTGGCGCCGTAGTGCGTGTTCAGGCCTTGCAGCTCGAGCATTATTCCATGCCCCCGAGATAGGCTTCCTGCACGCGCGCGTCGGCCTTCACCGCTTCGGGCGTGCCGTCCGCGATGACGCTGCCGCGATGCAGCACGGTGATCTTGTGGGCAAGGCGGAAGACGACTTCCATGTCGTGCTCGACCAGCAGCACCGTGACACGCGAATTGGCCAGGAACCGCGCCAAGGTGTTGACGGCCTGCGCTGTTTCCTCGACCGAGAGGCCCTGCGTCGGTTCATCGAGCAGCAGCACCTTCGGCTGTTGCGCCATGGCCATGGCGACTTCCAACAGGCGCTGGTCGCCGTGGCTCAGCAACCCTGCGGGCCGCTCGGCAACGTCGGTGAGGCCCAGCTGCTCGAGCGCGGCATCACCGAGGCTTCGCGCCTTGGCGAAGAGGCTTGCGCCGCCAAATGGCTGCCAGCGACGCGGATGGCGTGCCTGTGCGGCGAGCATGGTATTTTCGCGCGCGCTCATCTCGGGAAACAGCGATGTCAGCTGAAACGTCCGCGACATGCCGCGGCTGCAGACAGTGTGCGCCGGGAGGCCCGTGATGTCGTGGCCATCGAAGCGGACGCGGCCGGCCGTCGGTTTCACGACGCCGGTGATGGTGTGGAACAGCGTGGTCTTGCCAGCGCCATTCGGGCCGATGACGGCGCGCACTTCGCCGTCGGCGACCCGCATGGTGACGTTGTCGACGGCGACTAGCGCGCCGTAACGCTTGGTCACGCCGTCGAGGTCCAGAATGACTTTCGTGGGCGCAGCCGCGGGCATGGATGCGGCGGTGGTCGGCGCCCGTGCCTGCGCTTGGCCGGTTTCAACCATGTGACGATCCTCCCGCTTCGGCGGCCTTGCCGCGCCCGGTGGCCAGGCCCCACAGCCCTTGCGGCGCAAACAGCACGAAGCCGATGAAGATCAGGCCGAAGAACAAAGCCCATGCCTCGGTGTACGAGGAGAGCTGGTGCTCGAGCAGCATGAAGAAGGCGGCACCGAGGATCGGGCCGATCAGCGTGCCGGAACCGCCGACGATGACCATGATCAGCACCTGGCCCGAGAGCAGCCAGAACAGCAGCTCGGTGTTGGCGAAGCCGGCAAACGGGGCATAAAGCGCGCCCGCGAGCCCGCCCAACGCATAGGAGATGGCAACCACGGCAATCTTGTAGAGGCGTGTGTTGTAGCCGAGCGCCACCGTCTTCGGCTCGTTCTCGCGGATGCCGCGCAGCACCGCGCCGAACGGCGAGCGGACCAACGCAGCGCAGATGAGAAATGCGCCGACGAGGCAAGCGAGTGCGAAGTAATAAAAGCCGATCTTGCTGGTGAGGATCGTGGTGCCCATCGGTCCCGGGCGGCGCGGAATGCCAGCGAGGCCGTCGGAACCGCCAGTCACCGAGGTCCACTTGAACGAAATGGCATAGAGCAGCTGCGCGAAGGCCAACGTCAGCATCGAGAACGAGACGCCGGTGGCCAAGGTGCAGACCCAACCGATGCCGATCGCCAACACGCCCGTCAGCAGCGCGGCCAAGAACACCGCGTAGGGTAGTGGCAAGTTCGAATGCAGCAGCATGTAGCCGGACGCATAAGCGCCAAGACCATAGGCCGCCGTGTGACCGAATGAGACGAGGCGGGTGTAGCCGACCATGAGATCGAGACTCATGGCGAACAGGCCGAGAATGACGAGCTCGGTCAACAGCGTCATGGCGAACGGCGGCAGGCCGAATGGGGCGAGCAGCAACAAACCGAGCGCTGCGACGCCAAAAAGATGCGTTGGCCGCATGGGCTCATGCCTCCTTGCCGAGCAGTCCGCCAGGACGCACCACCAGGACAACCAGCATGATCAGGTACATGAAGGCCAGCGCCAGATCGGGGAAGTAGTAGTTGCCGAACACCTGCACGAAGGCGACGAGCACCGCACCGATCAGCGAGCCGAGGAAACTCCCCATGCCGCCGATGATGACGATGACGAAGGCATCGATGACGGCCGTCGCCGCCATCCCGTGCGAAGCCGTGACGAGTGGCGCGGCCAAGACGCCGCCGAGAGCTGCAAGGCCGCAGCCGATGCCGAACACGCCCGAGCGCACGAGCGTGACATCGACGCCGAGGGCGTGCACCATCTCGGCATTCTGTGACGTCGCGCGGATCAGCAGGCCAAGGCGTGTCCGCTCGAGCAACTGCCAGATGGCGATGGCGACGACGATGCCGGAAACCGCCAGGAACAGCCGATAGATCGGAAACGGCTCGTCGAGCAGGAAGACGACGCCGGACAGCGCCGCCGGGGGCGGCACCTGCAGCGC